>JAPKYX010000153.1 GCA_026394075.1 Acidobacteriota bacterium | reverse complement strand
CCTGGAACACCAGGATGTCGTTGGCCGTCGTGTAGGTGGGAAACCAGTACTTGCCGTCGATCTGTTCGCGGTAGGTCTCAAACTTCGGGAACTGCTGGTCGGATTTCTTGGACAAGATGCCGCGCGCCCGCCCATAGGTCTTTACGATCTGCAGTTCGTTGTCGTCCACCCAGATCATGCCGGTAAAGTAGCGCTGCCCGGTTTCCATCTTCTTGGGCTTCACCGCAAACACAAAGCAGCCAATCTCGTCCAGCGTCTCCCGGCCCAGGTAGCGTACATGGTAGTTGCCGACGTCCTTGGTGGTCAGCACGAACGGCTGAACGCTCCGCATGTCCTGCTCGTCTTCCGGGGACAGCGAGATCTGCGTCAACGTGGGAACCGGGCTGCGAACTACTTTCTCGTTGCGGCGGCCGCCGGGGTCAAACACGATGTCCGACACCATCTCCCACCGCCCGGTAGTCCGTCCGCTGCGGTCCATCTCCACCAGTCGCGCGGTTTGCCGGTAAGTGTAGTTCTCGCGGGCGCGCGAGAACTCTGATTCCTTGGCCGCGAAGTTGGCGATGATCTTTTCCACCTCGGCCGGCGACGGGTCGGCCTGGGCCAACGCTAACGAAAACATAATTGCGGAAACCATAAATACTCTCCTTACCGGCTCAACAGATCCTTTGCAATCACCACGCGCTGCATGTTGGACGTCCCTTCATAGATACGTCCGATCTTGGCATCACGGTACAGCTTTTCCACCGGGTAGTCCTTGGTGAAGCCGACGCCTCCCAATACTTCTATCGCCCGGGAGGCGCATTTCTCCGCAATGTCAGACGCGAAATACTTGGCCATCGCCGCCTGCGACACAAAGTCGTGCCCGCCATCGCGCAACCGAGCCGCATTGTAGACCAGCAGCCGCGCCGCTTCCACCTCCACCGCCATCTGGGCGATCTCAAACTGCACGCCCTGGAACTCGCCAATCACTTTGCCAAATGCCTTGCGCTGCTTGGCATAGGCCACGGCATGATCGAGCGCACCCGCCGCCAGGCCCAGCATCTGACCGCCAATCGCAATGCGGCCTTCGTTCAGCGTCTCAATGGCGATCTTGTAGCCCTTGCCCACTTCGCCCATCACGGCACCCTTGGGCACGCGACAGTCATCCAGAATCAGCTCGCAGGTTGACGACGCGCGGATGCCCAGCTTGTCCTCCTTCTTGCCGACGGCGAACCCCGGGAAGTCGCGCTCCACCAAAAAGCACGTGATGCCCTTGTATCCCAGTGCCGGATCAGTGGTGGCGAACACCAGAAACAGCCCCGCCTCATGCGCGTTGGTGATCCACAGCTTGCGCCCGGTGAGTGACCAGTGGTCGCCTTTGTCGATGGCTCGCGTGGTGAGTGCAAAAGCATCGGAGCCCGCGCCTGACTCACTCAACGCATACGAGGCCAGCATCTCGGAAGCCAGACGCGGCAGATAGGCGCGCTTCTGTTCTGCGGTGGCCCACCGCAGGATGGCATTGTTCACCAGCGTGTTCTGCACATCAACAATCACGGCCGCCGCCGGGTCCACTTTGGCTAGCTCTTCCACCGCCAGCACGCTTTGAAAGAAGGTGCCGCCTTGGCCGCCGTACTCCTCGGGAATGTCGATCCCCATCAGGCCCAACGCGAACATCTGCTTCAGCAGTTCCGGCCGGAACAGGCCCGCTTCGTCCATGCTGCGGACATGCGGCCCAATCTGCTCCCGCGCAAAGCGGCGCACCGAGGCCTGGAACATCTGTTCTTCTTCTGACAACAAAGTCAGAGGCCGGGCGGGGGCGTCAGAAACGAGACCAGCAGAGGCGGTGGACATACCGCCTACATTTTCGCACCATAGAATCCATGTGCTGGTGCGCGCTTCCTTTTCTGTTGGCCGGGCTGGCCCAGGCCCCCTTTGATGTGGTCCTCACCAACGGGCGAATTGTCGATGGCACCGGGGCCGCCTGGTTCCGCGGTGACATCGCTCTGGCGGGCGGCAAGATCGTCCGCATCACCCCCGCCGGCCGGCTAAAGGATGCTCCGGCGACGCGCCGCATTGATGTGGGAGGCAAGGTGGTCGCACCGGGCTTCATCGATATCCAAAGCCACTCGCGCGCGGCGTTGCTCACCGGCGATGGCCGAGTGGTCAGCAAGGTCACCCAAGGCGTCACCA
This sequence comes from Acidobacteriota bacterium, assembly GCA_026394075.1. GTDB lineage: Bacteria > Acidobacteriota > Terriglobia > Bryobacterales > Bryobacteraceae > JAPKYZ01. The sequence continues at coordinate 20,450 of JAPKYX010000153.1, read as the reverse complement.
CTGAGATCATGGGCGAAGGTGCCACCAACGCCCCGGCCAATGAGAAGACCATCGGCGGCATGGCGACACTGGGGCGAGGCGCCGACGGCAAGATCGAGTTCTCCGGCCCGCGTGGCTTTGATGAATGGCTGCGGGCGATGGAGGCACATGGTTCGTCGGTGAACTTTGGCAGCTACGTGGGTGCCTCCACCATTCGGATGTACGTCAAGGGTATGACGCAGGGTGCCCCCACCCCCGCTGAGACGGCCGAGATGCAGCGGTTGGTGCGGGAGGCGATGAAGGACGGCGCGTTCGGATTGGCCACCGCGTTGATCTACCCGCCGGGGGAATACGCCACTACTGAAGAGTTGATCGCTCTGTCGCAAGCCATGGCTCCCTATGGCGGCGTCTACATCACCCACATGCGCAGCGAAGGTGATCAACTGCTGCCCGCCGTTGATGAAGCCATCCGCATCGGGCGTGAAGGCGGCGTTCCGGTGGAGATTTACCACTTGAAGGCCGGCGGCAAGCGCAACTGGCCCAAGATGCGCGAAGCGATCGCCAAGATCAACGCCGCCCGGGCGCGCGGCGAAGATGTCCAGGCCGACATGTACACTTACGTTGCCGGTGGCACCGGGCTCACTGTCTGCTTTCCGCCCTCCGCTTCTGCCGATGGCTTTCTGTTCGACAACTTGAAGGACCCCGCCAAGCGAAAGGCCATCCGTGCCGAAATCGAGCATCAGACGTCGGCCTGGGAGAACCTGTGCGAACTGGGCGGGGCAGAGAACGTCCTGCTGCTGGATCTGCGCAAGCCGGAAAACCAGCCCTATGCGGGCAAGCGTTTAGCCGAAGTCGCCAAGATGATGGGTAAGGACTGGATTGAGACCGCGATGGATTTGGTCTTGAGCGAACGCCAGCGCATCGGCACCGTGTTCTTTCTGATGGACGAAGACAATCTCCAGATGCAGATGCGGGAGCCGTGGATGAAGTTTGGCAGCGATGCCGAAGGCGCAAATCCGGACAAGCCGGGCAGCCTCACGCACCCGCGCGCCTACGGCAACTTCACGCGTCTGCTGGGTAAGTATGTGCACGAAGAAAAGGTGATGCCGCTCGAAGAAGCCATCCGCAAGATGACCTCCGCCACGGCGACCCGCCTCAGCCTGCACGACCGCGGCGTGCTGCGAGAAGGTCTAGTGGCTGATGTGGTTGTCTTCGACCCCGCCACGGTTTCTGACCGGGCCACCTTCGAGAAGCCGCACCAGGTGTCGGTGGGCGTCGAGTATGTCTTCGTCAACGGCGTCGCCGTGATCGACCAAGGCAAACACACCGGCGCCATGCCCGGCAAGATCGTGCGCGGCCCGGGCTACAGCCAGCGATAGAAGGACTGCGCGAAGGCCTTAAGCGGCTTGAATCTCCACACCTGCGTAGAGCTCAGTTAGCGGCAGCGCAATACTCAAGCACTCAATGGGCACCACGGCCTCGGCCCCGGCGTAGCTCGACAGCATCCACTGGTGCTCGGGCACGCGCCGGAAGACCTCTACCAGATAAGCATCTTGAGAGACGAGGATGTATTCCTGCAACGAACTGAGCGTCCGGTAGAGCGCAAACTTGCCGCCGTAGTCGAAGTCGGCTGTCGAAGGGGAGAGCACTTCGATGATCACCTGGGGGTTCAAAACGATGTCCGCATGTGAGTCCGCCAGTTGCGGCTGGCCACAGACAATGGCCACGTCGGGATAGACGTAGTTTCGGGCGGTGGCGCGCACTCTGGGGGCACCCGCGACGCGGCAGGGGGTGCCGTCTAAGCGTTCGCTCAGGCGACGGCCGAGGTTGACTGTTAGCAGAGAATGGGCCCAAGAAGCGGCTACCACGGGGAACACTTCCCCGTCGTGGTACTCACTTCGTAGCTCAGCCACGCGGTCAGCAGCCAAGTACTCTTCCACCGAGATGCGGGTAATCGGTAAGGCGCCCATCTCTAAAAATTGTACAGCCGCAGGAACCGCGGGGGAGCCCCAGCTAGCTCCAATACTGCCACTGGCCCCAGAAGATAGTGTAGAGGCTCAGCATGAAGTTGGTGACGCCGTGGACGACGATCAGGTCGCCCATGGATTTGGTCTTGTTCATCCAGGTATTCCAGATGATGCCCGTCAGCAGGCCCACTTCCCAGTAGGAGCCGTGCTCGATGGCGAACATGGCCGCGACGATCCAGAAGGCTTGGGCGCCGTAGGTGCCCAGCGGTACCGACAGAAAGTCCGGCTTGATCAACCAGCGCATCATCCAGTTACGCCAGAATAGCTCTTCAATGATCGCCACCAGCACGGTGGCTTTCAGGGTGCGCGAGATCAGCACCAGATAGTCGCCCCGCCATTCCGGCGCCACCGTTGATCCGGGTTGGCCGACATAGGCGTTCGAGAACAGCCAGTGCGCGCGCCAACCGGGCACCATCAGGTCTGGCGCAATCCACAAAAAGAACGTCGCCGCGCCGATGGCGATGCTGGCCACCAGGTGGGTGGTTTTGAAACTGATGACGTCGCGTGAGGCCCACCACAGGAAAGCCGACAGCACGAGCACTTGCAGCGGATACTCAAGCGGCCCGATCTGGCCGCGCAGCGGCAGAAAGGCGAGCAGCAGCACCATGGGTGCGACGTAGGGAAAGTGTGGTGATTTCATGTCGTGTGCGGGCTGGCCTAAGGCTTGGCCCCTCGGATCCAGTTCAGGATAGCGTTATACTCCGGGCTCCCTTTCTCCCAGCGGACGCCGCCGCCGTGCGAGACTTGCGTAGGATCAGGCTGTTCTCGGGGTTCTCCAAATCGACGACATTCATGGCCGTCGCCGGAGTTCCGTTGAAGATCGTATGCGTGGCGTGGCAGTGCACGCAAGCGTAGCCGTCCTTGCCTCGTGATTCGAGAATGGGCTGCACGTAGCCCCGGAAGTAGGATTCATCCGGCCGGTCGCCCCGGAAGACGGGCTTGGCCCCGGCTACGGTCACCGATTTGGGCCGTGCGGGTGGCGGGGGCAGCTTGGCCAATACCTGTGTCCGCTCCGGACCCGGTGCGCCGGAGATCTTCGCGGGACCGCCGAAATTCGCATCGCGAACCATCTGGGCCGCTCCCTGCGTTAACCGCTTCATCTCCGGATCGGGCGAATCCATCAGTGGCAACAACGCCCGGCTGAAGCGCGTGGCACTTTCGCCAAAGAACACGGTCTGTTCGATGTCGTTGCCGATGCGGTTGTAGACAAACGGTGCCGCGGCGGAATGGTCCGCCCGTTCGTCGTAAATGTCAGCGCGGCGCAGCGGGAACTCGGTCAGCGCGGTCAGCAGTCGCTTGCGATTGCCATCGTTCTCCTTTTCCAGGAACGCCGCGAACTTCTCCGCCTGCCGCGCCTCAATCGCCAACCGGCCCCGGATGACTCGCTCCTGGTCGGTTGTGCTCGAGAGCGACGGTACCCAGTTGTTATACAGGTACCGGATGTTCTCGTCGGCGATGTTGTAGATCGCCTCGCGCAAATTGGTCTCCACCCAAGGGTGCTGCGGAACCTTCAGCCCGGCCAGCACGGCGTCTTCAATTCGTCCCTTGACCTCCGCCGACGGTGTCCAGAACCAGAACTGCCACAGCCCCTTGATCGCCTGCATGCGGATCACCGGCGCAGGGTCTTGGGCGAGGCGGATCAGGGCATCAGCGAACTCCGGGCGTTGTGCCAGGGCGGAGAAATGGGTGGCGAACACGCGCGTCGCCCCCCATTTTTCACGCTCGGTGCCGGAGAGCGCTTTCAAGAGCGGCGCGGCCGGCAGTTGAGGATTGCGCGAATACGCCAGCCGGATCTCCCAGGCCGCCTGCCGCTGTTCGATCTTGCTGGCGGCGCCCAAGCGGGCGATGGCGGCGGACAGGTCGAACGGCGTGGCTGCATCGGGCTGCTGCTTGCCCGGGCCGGGGAAATAGGCGCTCAGCGCGAGCACAGCCATTTGCGTCTCGCGGAACGGCGTGCGGAAGTTCTCAAAGCTCTGCAACGGGTCCAGCCAGCCGCCCCAGGGTTGTTGACGGGCCAGCAGGTAGTTCAAGCCTTTGGTAACTTGCGGATGCTCCCGCGGGATTCCGGCGGCGTGGAGCGCCCACAGCACGTGACCGGTCTGGAACTCTACTTCCTTCTCTTCCGGGCTGAACTTCATCGACCATTGGCCGGATTCCCTTTGCAGGCTCAGCAGCCGTTCGGCATTCGCTTTGATCTTGGCCGCGTGCTTCCGCGCGTCAATCGCCGCCAAGGCCTGGGTCTGGTAGCAGAGATCAATGATGTTCTTGACGCCCGTGTCCTGCACGATCAACGGCTCGATGGTCGGGTCCTGCGTTACTTCCCAGGCGTACCAGGCCACCTCATAGGCGCTGACCAGCGGCAGATTGCCATTGGTCTCATCCGGCGGAAGCTTGGTGCGGCCGTTGTAGTAAAGATGCAGAAACTCGCGAATGCTGGCGTGATATGGCTCACGGCGGACGCCACTCACCTGCTTCTCATAAAGATCCAGCAAGTGCGACATCCGGCCCAGCACGTTGGCCGGGGCCGAGATCACACGAGCCCAGACGGCCCCGGCTTCCCGGCCCGGCTGCGGTTGCTCAAATCCGAACAGCGGTCGCGGATTGTTGTAGAAGCGCTCAGCTAGAAAATCCAGTTGATGCCGCTGGTGAATGGGATAGCCGTTGCGGGCCGCATAAAGCGCCGCCCGTTGGGTGAAGTGCGTCGGATGGCAGGCGACACACAGCGAGGTCTCCTGATGGACGTTCGCCACCCGGTCCCACACCCCGCCGCGCCGGGGCGTGTTGGCGTGCCAGGAATCGCCTGCCCCCAGCAGAAAGTCCAGAGCGGTCCGGACGGCCTGCTCCGGCTGGGTATAGGCCGGAGGATCGTAGACCCGGGTCCGCAGCTGATAGGCCGGATGATTGGCGGCCACCCGGACATAGTAGGCCCCCGGGTCCTTCAGAATCCGAGTCGTAAACTTGTTGCCGGGCAGCGCCTGCACCTCGTGCGGCAGGGCGACCGGGTCCTCGCCTTCGCTGTAGGGCACTTCCTTGCCATTGACCACTCGCCAAACCGAGACATCCACCGGGATGTTGTCGCGCTCGATCAGTTCCAGCTGAAAGAAGACCAGCTTCGGCGGCCCGCCCGCAAAATCGATCCGGTACCAGTCCACGCCCTCCTGGCCCAGCGAACGCGGCGTCCCCGTCACCGGCACGTACGGCGTGTCGTCGGCGGTGGCGGAGATCAGAGCGCCCAGGCGGATCAGGTTGGCCTGCTGCCAGCTGTTATTGGGCTCCCGTTCCAACTGCGCCGCCTCCCCGGGCACTTGCGTCACGCGCACGGAATAGCGGGTCCGGCGTGCGGGCTGCCCCTCAAGGGAAACACTCAGCTTGGGTTGAGCCGGTGCGGCAAAGTTGAGCTGGAAATCACCATCGCCCCGGTGGAGCGTCTTGCCGCCGGTGCCTTCCAGCCGGGCTGTCAGCCGTGCCCCGCCCAAGGCATCCGGCTGCTCCAAGGACACCAGCAGGGAGTAGACCTGGCCTGTCCGCAGACCCGTCAAAGAAATGGCCCCGGATTGCACCGGGGCCTGCTTTTCGAACACCACTGTCTGCGCACAGGCGCAGAGCGCTACCAAACCAATCGTATGCCGCACTTCTTTAGCCTAAGGCATTTAGACCGGGATTACGCACCCGAAGGTGCGCTTTAGCCGCACTTGGCGATCAATTCCTTGATCTTGGCTTCTTCGCTCTTGTCCGGCTTCTTGGTCAGCGCGGTTTGCAGGATCTTCTTGGCCTGGGGCTTGTCGCCCTTCTGGAAGTACGCCATGCCCAAGTGATACTGATAGACCGCCCGATCGGGGTACTTCGTGGTCAACTCACGCAGGATGGTGATGGCGTTGTCGCTCAAGTTCTTCTTGATGTAGATCCAGCCCATCGTGTCGGAGATCTCCGGGTTGGTGGGCAGCTTCTGTTTGGCCTTCTGGACCATCGTCAGCGCCTGATCAAGATTGGTGCCCTGCTCGGCCATGATGTAGGCCAGGTTGTTCAGCGCCAGCGGGTTGTCCGGCTCCACCGACAGCACCTTCTCATAGTGCGGCCGGGAACGGTCCGCCGAGCCCGTGGTGTCATACAGCAGCGCCAACTGGAGCGTCGAGACCGGGTCATTTGGAGCCGCGGCTTGCGCCTTCTGGACGATGGCGATCGCTTGCTCCATGTTGCCCTTCTGCCGGTAGCACTCACCCAGCCGGAGCATCAAGTTGGTGTTCTTGGGCTCCTTCTGCATCACCTTCTGCAGTTCCTGGATGGCCAGGTCATAGTTCTTCGAGTTGAATGCCGTGTTGGCCAGGGTCAGCCGCAGGTCGTTGCGGTCCGGGTTCTTCGCCAGTTCGGCGCTGATCAGCTTGATCGCTTCGGGGTACTGGTTCTGCCGGGCGAGGGCCTCGATGGTGCCCAATAGACCGCGTGGGTCGCGCGGGTTGCTCTCGTAGAGGCGGCGGAAAACACCCTCTGCTTCCTTGAACTTGCCTTCGCTGAAGTTCACCATGCCCAACTGGAACTGGGCGTCGGTCAACTGCGGATTGCTCTCCAAAATGCCCTTCAGTTCCTGCCGGGCCTCGACGTACTGGCGCAGGCCGATCATGGCGCTGGACCGCAGCAATTTGGCCGGTTGACTGTTCGGGTCGTACTGCAGGATCTCGTTCGCCATCTGCTGGGCATTCGGGAAGTCGCCCTTGGTGACGTAGACCTGCGCCAGCGCCAGGCGGGCGGGTACGAAGTCCGGCCGCAGCTTTACCGCTTCCAGCAGTTGGACCTTGGCCTGGTCCAGTTCACCCTTGGCGATCAAAGCCCGGGCGTAATTAAACCGCAAAACTGGGTTGTTCGGAGTCCGCGAAACCACCGACTGCAGGTCGTTGATCGCAGCCTGGACCGTTTCCTTGGTGCCGGACCGCAATGCCAGCGCACCACGCATCGCGATGCCGTCGTCATCCTTGGGATTGGCCTGGAGAATTTCGGTCACCACCTTGTTGGCTTCGGGCACCTTGCCCTGGGCCACCAGGACTTCCACCTGCCGCTTCTGGAAAACCAGTTTCTCGTCGTCCTTCTTGGCTTCCTTCAGGCCCAGCGAATACTGCTCAATCGCCTTGTCCAGCGACCGGCCGCGAAAGTAGAAATCGCCCACCATCGCGCGCCCATTCGGGAAATCCTTCGGGTTGGTGATGATCCGGTCCAGTTGCGACTGCATCTCCGGCATCTTTTGCGCGGCCAGGTAGTGGGCCGCCAGCTGCAGGATGTACATCGGGCTGCGGGGGTTGTTGCCGGATTTCAGCTTGAGAATCGCCTCCGCCTCGTCGTAGCGCTTGGTCTGGACATAGGTGCCGTACAAAAGGTCGTACAGCGGCGCGTAAGCCTTTTCTTTCTCGATTGTTGCGCGGGCCAGTTTCTCGGCCTCTTCGGCCTTCTGGCTGGCCATCAGACTCTGGCATAGCACTAGCACCAGATCCGCCTGCCCGGGCTTAATCTCATTGGCCGCGCGGAAATCCGCAGTGGCCGCTTCAATGTTGCGCTTAGTCAGATTCAAGTAGCCCCGCAGCCGCAAGCCGTCATAGGACTTGGGATTACGGGTGAGGATCTTGGTGGTATTCTCCTCGATCTCCTTCAAGTACTCCGGTGGGTGCTTGGGGTTGGCCGAGTAAAAGGCCAGGAACAACTCGGCCAGCTTGGCCGGGGCGTCCTGGTTATTGGGGTCGAGTTCCACCGCGCGCTGCAGTGCCCGCAGTGACTCAACCGGGCGTCCCAACTTCAGTTCGGATAGGCCCAAACGGTAATAGGCCTCGCCAAACCGTTGATCCTGCTGCAAGGCGCGCCGGTACATGATCGACGCTTCTTTGAATTTGCCATTGTTAAAATAGCGGTTGCCATTTTCCAAGTGCTTTTGCCGCTGCACCTTAGGGTCGCGATTACAGGCCGCACCCAGCAAAGCCAGGGCGAGCAGGAGGATCAACTTTATAGAACGCATAGAGACAAACTTCCTAATCGGCTAGTATAGGCCAATTATACAGTCCAAGACGTGTGCAAGACGAAAATGGATTGCTCCCCGGGCGGGTTCCGGGCGGAATGCTAGTCCACGTCGATTTTGGGTACTACGGGACCGGTCCGCTGGCTTTCGACACCCGCCACCCGGACCACCAGCTGCTGCTCACCCCGCAACCGGTACCAGGGGACGTAGAAGTTTACCTGGTAGATGCCCACCAGGCCCGGCACCAGGCCGGCCCAGCGGACATCCATCTCCGCCTGGTCTACCTTGGGGTCACCGATGAAGACTTCCACTTTGTCGGCCAGCTCCGTCAAGGTGGTGGTCCCGCTGCGCTTGAAGTTTAGCCCAAAGCCGACGCCATAGATGCTGACGTACCGGTCACGGGTGGTGGGGTTGTCCGGCGTGATGCGCTCGCCGGTTTCCCCGTCATAGGCGGCCGCGCGGCCGGTTGCGCTGTCGACAAACAGAGCCGGGGCCAAGCGGCTGATGCGGATGGTCTGCGCCGTGCTGGAGGAGCGCCGGTCCACCGAACGCACCACTAGCGTCTGAGCTACCGTTGTCGTTCCCACCGTGATGTTCTCCGGAATGCGCGCATTGATCTGCCCGGCGGAGGTCATTAACAGCGGGATGGGGGTATTGTTCAGGGTGACGCAGGTCCCGCCCAGCGTGGTCGGGTAGGGCGGCTCGGCGCTGGCATCCTGGCCCAGGTTGCGGCCAAAAATCGAGATCAGGCCGCCGGGGGCGAAGGCTGGCAGATAGCTGGCCAAGGAGACGGTGCCGCCGTTGTTCGGCAAGGGCCGGTCGGCCGGTGCGGGCGTGTCCAGCGGCACAATGCTCAAGCCGCTGGTCGTAATGACGTAAGCGGTGCTGCCCGTCGCATCCAGTGCCATGGTTCGTCCATCCACCACCACCCGCTGATTGCCAACGGCCTGCGTGGTCGGCCCCTCCAATGCCAGGGAGCGTCGCGTGGCGACACCCGTTTGCACGTCCACCAGTTCCACTGATCCAGGATCTGACAGGGCCTGATTGGCGGCCGTCCGGAACGGCTGGGTAAAGCGGGCGTAGGTGGTAGCCCCCACCGGAACAGTGGCCGCGACGGGAAGATTGCCGGTCACCCCGGCCGCCACCGCCTGGGCCGTTGACATCGGGCTGAGGGCAGAATTTAGCGTGGTGCCGTTGACGACATAATAGGTGCCCCGCGGCCCCGCCGTCACGGCTCCGTAGTAGCCCGTCATCTGCTGATTGGTGAAAATCTGGCGTGACTGCACGAAGCGGTCGTCCAGCGCACTGTATAGATAAGCGAAACCATTACCGGCAAACAGCAGAACGAATTCGCCGTTGGGCGTCGCCGTCATCGTGTAGGGTGCCGGAATGGTGGTGGTGGTGCCAAAGATCTCTGGTTCCAGCCGCCGGGGCACCATCTCGTTGCCGATGATCTTCCACAGTGTCGCCGCCGTTCCGCTACCCGTGCTCACTAGCACCAGCGGACCGCTCTGCGTAGGCGCGACCACCCGTGGCGTGGCCAGGGCGACGTTGGCGTTCAAGGGGATGGGCGGGAACTTGATTTTGCCCGTCACGGCCCGTTGATCCAGATCCACCACCGTCAGCGACTCCCCGCCGGAGTTCGCCACGTACATCAGCGATCCGTCCAGCGACAGCGCCATCGACCGGGGCAACTGCCCCACTTTCATGGGGGCCAGCAGCCGGCGCGTCCGAATGTCGTAGGTGTCGATCCGGTTCAAGCCGGAGTTGGCCATGTAGACGCGCTGGCGCTGGGCGTCATAAACCAGGTCCGCCAGCGCCTCATTGGCCGAAATCCCCACCGGCACCGGCACCACCTCGCCGCGCGCATCGGAGTCGCGATTGTTCTGGAATACCCGGATCCGCGCCGGAATGTTAATGGCGTTGTTCGATTGCACCAGGTAATCGTGGAACGGGTTCACCGTTCCCACTGCATTCCGGTTGGCATTGTTGAAGGTGAACTCGAAGTCAACGCCCGTGGCCGACGGAATCGTCCGGATGCTGGGAGCCGTCGCGTTGGCTGGGGCCGTGGCTGCCGGGACGTTGGCCGGCAGGCCGGGCACGCCGCCAATTGGAAGGGTGATCACGCCGCCGCCAGGAACGGGGATGACGATACCGCCGCCCGGGCCGCCTGGCCCTCCCAGTCCCGCCGGGCCGCCTGTAGCCGTCAGCAGTTGAGCGGAAGTCGCTCCCAGTGCCCCGCGGCCGTCATTGCGGAGCGAAACTCGCGTGGTCCGGAGGTTCGAAAACACGCCGCATTGATCATTGGCCAGCAGCACCGAGGATTGCACCAGCGTGGCAATCGGTTGCTGGGCCATTTGGCCGATCGGAATCGTCAGAAAACCAGACTCGGAAATGGCGAACATGCTCTGCGAATCAGCCGAGATGATGATCTTGCCCGACAGGTTCTCCGGCAACTGATAACCATCGCGAATCAACAGGTTGTCCGGGTCGGAGAGCATCAACTGGCTGATGTTGGGCCGGGCGGCCGGGTTCTGCTGCGGGGCTACGTTGAATGCCGAAAAGATAGCGGAGCCGTCGGGCGCAAAAACGCTGCCCCCCTGGTTCTGCTGCAAATTGAAGTTCGTGCCCGTGGGGATGGGGTAGGGGGCGTTGGCCAGATTTTGCTGGGCCAGGATCTGCTGCAAATTGAAGTTCGTGCCCGTGGGGATGGGGTAGGGGGCATTGGCCAGATTCTGCTGGGCCAGAATCTCCAGCGTGGCCGTATCAAACAGCGATAGGCCGGCCATAAAACGCTGCCCATTGCTCGAAATCGAAAGCACGTTCGAAATGCTCCCAATATTGCGGGACCGCAATACGCTGCCGGACGCCACTTCGTAGACAAATACCGTCCGCGTGCCATTGGCCAGCACGTTCGCCCCCACAATGGTGGCGCCGTCGATGGATGCCGCCAGGAAACTCCGGTTGGCGCGCAGCGGTTGGCCTTGGGGTGCCGGCAGCACGGGTGGCGTCGACGCCGGGGGCGTCACCTGAACCGCGGACAGCGCGCGTGTCTCGGCGGCGTTCGGGTCATACAGCAGCAGGACGTTGAAGGCATTGCCCGCTCCGGTGCCGATGGTTGAGATCAGGACCCGCTCATCATTGCCCACCGCCACGCCTTCCGGCCGGGCCGGCAGGTTAACGGTCTTGACGATACCCAACGTTTCCAGGTCGATGACATTCAACGCGGAGGCGTTGTGGGCCACTACGTAGAGAAACTTGCCGTCCCGCGACATGGCCGCCGCCAAAGGCAGAGAATCGGTCTTGATGGTCGAAATCGTCCGCCGCTGCGTGACGGAATAGACATCGATTTTGTCTGGAACTCCAACTAAATAAAGGCGGTTCCGTGGACTGTCGAGCACCATGTCGGTCACTCCGCCCACCACCGGCACAGCGGTCCCAAACGTAGCGGCATCCGCCCCGCCTTCAAACAGGAAAATCCCGCCTGTCAGAAAGGAAACAAGGAAAGAAGCGACCCGAATGAGCCTCATGCGCACCCCAGTATAACCCTGGCGGGTGCGGCAAGTTGCGGTTCCACCCGTCTACCGGGCGGCGGCCGTCACGGGAGATGGCTTCGCCCCACGGATCCAGGCCAGAATCGTCTGGTACTCCACGCTGGATTCATTCCCTGCCCATCGCTCGCCGCCATTGTGGGTGGCCAAAAAGAAGTTCGGGTCGCCGGCGGAATCGTTCGGGCGGGTCGGCTTGATCAGGATCAGGCTTTGCTTGGGATTGGCCAGGTCGATCACGTTGAGGGCGGACTTGTAGTTGGCCGCTGCGTTCAGCCGCAACGTGAAGCGTGCGTGGGTGGCGTGGCACATCACGCAGGCCTTACCGTCCTGTCCGGCCCGGGTGAGAATGGGCTGCACGTGTTGTTCGAAGTACTGCGCATCCGGCAGTGGGCGACCGTTCGCTACCGCGCCGATCTGCTTGGCCAGCTGCGGATAGGTCCGCACCAAGTCCTGGGCGGCGGCGCGAACCTGTGGCTCCGGCGCGGCCAGGCTGCGCGCGACAAACTCCTGCACCTTGTTGCTCGAAAACAGATTGGCGTCGGCCGGAATGAAGTTCATGTTGCCGGGGTTGTAAAGCGACAGCGCCGACAGGCGCAGCGAGAACCGCGACGGGTCCAGTGAATCGAGCAGTTGTTGCCGCACCCGCCCTTGCGTGGCCGCCCCAAACTGTTCCGCCAGCGTGGGCATCGTGGGGTCGGCAAAGTAGTTCCGGACCACCACTTCGATGGCCGCTGCTTCGGTGGTCCGGTCACCTGAACCCAATGCCTCCAGCACGACGCTGCGCATCAGGGGGCCATCGGCCACGCGGGGGAATACGGCCGCCGCCGCGATCACCCGGTCCAGCAACCCGGCCGGCGGCCGCTGGAGCAATCTCTCCATCCAGGCCATCAGCCGGGCGTCGCGCGTGATCACGGAACCTGGTGGGATACCCGCCACCAGTGGCAGCGCCACCGCCAGATTCTCTGTCTTCAGCAGGGCTTGGATGGTTTCTTCTTCTGGCTGCGCCGGGTCACCCAAGGTCAGGCGGCCACGGACGCTGTTCTCGTAGACATAGCGGACGTCCGGGTTGTTCGCCAAAGCCAGCATCGCCCGGGTGAACGCGGGCGACATCGCCCCACCCAACGCAGACCCAGCCTTGATGGCCGCCGTCTGCAACTCCGCATCGCCGGAGCGGACACAGGCCAGGAGGGCGGCCTCCAGTTCCGGCCCGGTGCCGGTCAAGTCGATGGCGTCACTGTCATTGCCCACTCGTGTCTTAAAGAAACCGTTGCGCGCGTTGTAGCGGAACCGCAGTGCCTCCGCGTAGGGCGCATACCGCGTTTCAGGCTCATGCAGGTCCGGCACGCCGCGTGAGAACTCTTCGTAATAGGCCGGCAGCGTCACTTCGCTGCGGTGTGCCGCGTCTTCCGGGATGGCCATGTGGCGCAGCGGTAGATCCCACAGCGAGCTCAGCAGCGAAAGCTTGGCGTCACGCGTGCCGGTGTTCAGATGACGGGCCAGCACCACCCCTTGGCGGCGGCTTCTTTCGTGCAGCGCGGCCACGGTCTTCGCCCGGTCCTGCTCCCGGACCATGGCGCGCATCCAAGCCTCGGCGTAGCCCAGGTTCTCATCAAGAATGTTCGAGACGCCTTCGGTCAGCACCCGCCGCACGCGAGGCTCAGTTTCACGGCTCAGCCGCGCAGCCAGGGCGTCCAAAATGCTTTCGTCATTGCGCCAGGTGTACCAGTGGGTCAGGGCAATCGTGGCATCCAGACGCTCCAGTGGTGAGCCGCTATCCAGCGCGCCCTTCGTGGCGGCCAGCAGTGGATCATGGCCGGCCAGTTGCCGGAACTGCTTGTTCAGCGCCCGCAGCATCACCCAGCGGGGCGCGGCCAATAGCGCCGCCGCATCCGCCGAACGCCGCAACCGCAGGCCCTCACGGCGCAACTTCGCCTTACCCGCGAGCGTTGGCTCAGCTTCCGGAGCCATTGCCGAAACTGCCGCTTGGGGGTGCCGCGCCGCCAGTGCCAGAACGGCGAACTGCGTATCGCGGAACGGCGTGTTGAAAGTCTTTGGACCCGGATCGCCCTGCCAACCACCCCAAGGCTGCTGGCTGGCGAGCAGCCCCGATAGATCGGGCTGCGTGCCGGCAGCGGCCAAGGCGTAAAGCCGCAACGATTCGATAAAGTCAGCTTCGCCTCGCATCGCCCGCAGGCGTTCGATATCGGCGGCATCGCGCAAGGCCAGCACTTTCCAGCTCAAGTCCGTGACGCTGGAGGCGGCAAAGGCTCGCACCTGACGCTCCAGTTCCGCCGCGCGCGGATGGTTCTGTTCGCGGTATAGCCGCAACGCTCCAAAGGCCACTTCCATGGGGCTAACGTTGGGGGGAGCACCATCGGCTTCCGGCTCCAGCGGATTGACGAGATCCAGAAACTTCACCGCTCCCCGGCGGACATCGGGCACATCCACCAGCAACGGCAGGCGAGTCGAAACTGCCCGAGCCGAAAAAATCACCCGGGACCAGTTGGCCCCCTCATGCCCGGGCAACGGGCGCGGGTTGTTGTCCAGTTGTGCCTGCAGGTTGGCCGCGGCATGGGCATTGACCGCCGCAAAGCCACGATTGCGGGCACCGCGGTAGGCCCGCATGGTGAACTGCGTGGCGTGGCAGGCGACACAATTCTGCACTTCGGCATGCTGCATGGTGTCGCGCTGGGCGACGGCGCCGCGGCGGGGGATGTTGTTCAGCCAGGCATCACCCAGGCTGACCATCAGATCCATGCCCACTTCCACCGCCAGCTTCGGGTCGGTATAAGGCGGCACCGGGTACGACTTGGTGCGCAACCGGTACCAGGGATGATTCGCGGCCACGCGGACCAGATAGTCACGTCCCGGCTCCAGCACGCGGGTCCGGTAACTGGCCAGGCCCGGGAAGTTCTGGGTCGCCTCCGGCGTGTAGCGATGGGACCCTTCGCGATAGGGCTGTAGTTCCCCCGCCGCTGTCGCCGTAAACAGGTCGACATCGGACGGCACATCGCGGTCGTCCACTTCAACATTGAAGAACACGAGGCGCTTTTCGGTCTCGGCAAGCCGGACCTTGTACCAATGCACTCCCGCCCGTAGCTCAGCTTCGGTCGAGGGCAGATAGGGCCGCTCATCGGCATAGGCGGCGATGTTCTCACCGGCGCGGAACGTCTCCGCCGTGCGCCAATCACTGGCTGGAAGAACATGATCCGCCACGGGCTGCAGGTCCAGCGTGGCCCCGGGTGGAAGCTCAATGGGGGGCGCGCCGGACTGCGTGGCGCGGAATTCGCGCGTGAAGTCGCGGTCCCAGACATCGAGCATCTTCGTGTGCCCGGCGATGGAGGCGCGGCCCACGCCCGCGATGCTGGCGCGGTACACCTGGCCTTGACGGACTTCAAGCGACAACGGGGCAGGCACCAGCAGCCAAGCCCCGGCGAGCGCGGCTACTGGGACAAGCCACCGGATCATGCTGTCAGTTTAGCGCTCCTTGGGGAGTCTAGTTGAGCGCCGCCAGTAAGTCGCCCGTGTCCTTTAAGACGGTCAGGCGCAACTTCTCCACCGAGAACTGCGCGTCGAGAAACGCCATCCAGCGTTCGTTCTCCAGGATGCGCGCATCCTCCACCAGCTTCAGCGCCGCCCGGCCTTCTTCATACTGGGCCATGCTGACTGCCAACTGTTCGCGCGCCACTTCCAGATCCAGGCGCGCCACTTCGCGCAGTGACTCGGCGTTCTTCAAGTCCTGAAAAGCCCGTCGTGCCGTCATGCTCACCCGGGAGCGGGCGGCGGCCATTTCCAGGCGTAACCGTGCCGATTCGGTGGCTGCTTGCTCGGCGCGCGCGGGGGCGGCGGAACCCGGCAGAATGGGCATCTGAAAGGAGACGCCGATCTGGCCGTTGTGGCGCTGGAAGCGGCGGAAGAAATCGTCGTAGTTATTGAACCGGGCAAACAACCCGTACTGCGCCACCAGATCAATCCGCGGCAGGCGCGCGGCCTGGTTCGCTTTCACGTCCAGGCCAGCGGCTTGCATCTTCGACTGCAGTAACCGCAGATCCTTGGATGCCTCCAGCGCTCCCCGCGTCACTTCGTCCTCGGACTCCGGCACCTTCAATACCGGCCGCTCTTCGGCGATCGGCCGCACCTGGTCACCGGAAGGAAAGCCCAGTAGCAGCGCCAGCGCTTCTTCTTCCATGCCCGCCGCCCCCTCCAGCACGCGCGCCCGATGCCGGGCCTGGGCCAGTCGGGCCGCGGTGCGCTTGTTCTCCAGCTCCAGCTCGCGCCCTTCGGCCACGCGGATGCGCGTGATCTCGGCCATCTTCTCGATGCTCTCGGTCTGCCGCCGGGCCACTTCGGCGGCGCGCCGCAAACGGTCCGCCTCCAGATACTGCAGAGCCGTCCGCAATGCTGCATCATCCCGCCGGGCCTGTGTCGAGATGCCCGCTCCCCGGGCCTGTTCCCTCACCTTGGCCACTTCGTAAGACCGCTGCCGGTTGAACAGCGACTGCGTGGCGTCGGCCCGGATCAAGCTGGGCGCGGAGCCTTCAATGCTCAGCGGAAAGCCATTGGTGTAGGCCAGGCCGCTGCCCACGATCAGCTTGGGGTGGAACGGATCCCGTGCTTCCCGGATCGCCTGTTGCGCCTTTACTTCGTCAAAGCGCGCCAGCAGCAGGTCAGGGTTTTGCTTCAGGGCTAAATCGACCGCTTGCTTCAGCGAGAGCGTGTGCACTTCGGCCGCCAGCATCGCGGCCACAACAAAGAATGGGGTCACAATTCCAGTGATAGCGCGATTTCGGCCGCGGCTGGTACCCGCTAGTCCAGCCGCTTGATCTTGAGATTGCGGAACTCGATCTCGGAGCCGTGATTCTGCAGCGAGATAAACGTCTCGCGCTCCGGCTGAAGCGCACTGGTCGCGCCGGCCTGCGGCTTGGCCCTCATTTGGCGCAACGCATCGGCCACCACCGGCTGCGAAAGCTTGAAATCGAGCACCTGGACGCCATCCATCCAGTGCTCCACCTGGTCACCCTTCACGATGATCCGTGAGCGATGAAAAGCGCCGGGCTTCACTTCCACGCGGCGGTACGGCGCCAGAAACGAATAGAGCGACGCGGTGGCGCGCATCGGGGAGGAGCGTGCATCGGGATTGCCCAGGTCGTCGGCAATCTGATACTCCAGGCCACGGGCCCGGGCGCTGAACTCCGGTTCGCCCTTGCGCTGCCAACGGTCGGTCCGCTGCACCAGATACTTCACGCCGGAGTTGCCGCCCGCCGTCAAGCGCCACTCAAACTGCAAATCAAAGGAGCCATAGAGCGCTCTAGTGCGGAGGTCCTGGAAGCCTTGCGGATTGGGCCGCGCCCGCAGGCAGCCGTTCTCCACACTCCAGCAAGACTGCGGGAAGGCCAGGCCGGTCACCTCCAACCAACCGTCGCTGGTGGTGCCGTCAAACAACAGACGCCAGCCAGCCGAAAGCTCATCCGCCGTCAGCCGGTTCTCGGCCGATCCCTGGGCGGCGACGGCGAAGGTCAACAGTAGGCCCGCCCCGGCCAGTCGAACCAATCGGCCCATCACCGCCGTTTGCTGGGTCATGTCAAAAAAACAACGGCCTAGCGAATCGCCCGCCGCGCCGCCTCCAGCGTCTCATCAACATCGCTGGCCGTATGCGCCGTGGATAAATACCAGCGGCCGTCCGGCAGCACCAGCACGCCTTCGTCTAGCAAGGCCAATCCGAAATCCGAATAGAGCGCCGTGTTCGCGGTCAGCGTGTCGCGATACGTATGCGGCCGGGCTTCCATGAACGACAGGTGGAATACCGGCCCACCGCCGGTGGTCATCACCGGCAAACCGGCCGCCCGCAACATCGCTTCCAAGCCCAGGCGTAACCGCTCGCCCTGCTCCCAGAGCTGCCGATAGGCGGCGCCATTATCCCGCGCCAGTTCCAGAATGGTGGCCTTGGCCGCCGCCAGTGCCACCGGATTGCCATTCAGCGTTCCGGCGTGCACCACTTGTCCGGCGGCGATGTGGCCCATGTATTCGCGCTTGCCCGCCAGCACGCTCAGCGGCAAGCCGCCGCCCGCGGCCTTGGCGAAAGTTGCCAGGTCGGGCGTGATGCCGTAGTACTCCTGCGCGCCCCCCAGGGCCAGGCGGAACCCGGTGATCACTTCATCAAAGATCAGCAGAGCCCCATGCGCCTGGGTGATCTCTCGCAGGAATTGCAGGAACCCTGGGTCCGCCGCCACGCAGCCGCTATTGCACAGCAGTGGCTCACAGACCACGGCCGCGATCTCGTTGCCGCATTCGGCAAACGCCCGCGTCACCGCTTCCCGGTCATTCCATTCCACCGCCACCGTTTCATGATTGGGCCGCTGGCCCAGACCCACGGGAATCGGTTGCCCGGCCGCGGCGTCGATCTGCTGGCGCGTGGGCCGGTAACTAATCAGGACACTATCGTCCCAGCCATGATAGTGACCTTCAAACTTCAGATACTTGGTGCGCCCCGTCGCGGCGCGCGCCAGGCGGAGCGCAACCTGGACGATTTCCGTGCCGCTATTGGCAAAGGCCACCAGGTCGGCGCAGGGGATGTAGCGGCACAACAGCTCTGCTACTTCAAACTCCAAGTCATGCTGCGCGCCAAAGGTGTGCCCCCGGTAGAGCTGCGCGGCCACCGCCTGGTTGATGCACTCCGGCGCATGCCCCAGGATCAAGGGCCCCCACGCCAGCGTATAGTCCACGTAGCTGTTGCCATCCACATCCACGATTCGGGAGCCGTGGCCGTGCTGAAAGTAGAGCGGCGAGGGCCGAGCCGAGCGGCGCAGCGCCGTGGAAACGCCGCCCGCCAATGAATGCTGGGCCCGTTCGTAACGAGCCAATGATCCGGAGATCTTGCCTCGCACGCGGGCTTCGCGTTCCGCGGCGGATAGGCCACCCGGCAGGCGGGCAGGGAAGGGCGGTAGGGAAGTCATCGCTCAGTGCGTCCGGCCTTCAGTGTATACCGCGGCCTGGAAGTCCCGCCCCGCTGCCCGGGGACAGAAAGCATCCCGCCGCTGAAGGGCCTTTCGTTTCACCGCCGTTGGCGGTAAACGCTTCAATAACAATAAACTACAGCTTGACATTGCTGCACAATTAGCGAAGAATAGGTACGTTGAGGGCAATCCTGCCTTCTCGCGAATCGGCTGAGCTAAGTACGCCGGTTTGTCCCACCTTCTTATGCCGCCGGCCACCTGAGGAGGTTGCCATGTTGGATCCCCACCTAAGGTCCACTGCGGCTCTCCGCACTTTTGTCCTTTCGCCGCTCCCGCTCGAGCCGTTGCGCTAATCACGCATGGAAGCATCAATGGAAGAAACAATGAGCGGAACGCCCAGCCAGATCGAATGGGCCATCCAGATCAAGCCGCGCGCGGGTGCGGAGTTTGACCGCGTGGCGGCCGCTCTGCAAACCGTGGCCGACCGGCAGAGTGATCCGGCGCGTCAGGATACCCTCCGGCTGATCCGCATCCTCGATGAGAAACGCGGCGAAGTAATGGCGCGTACGGAGGCCGGTTACTTCATCGCGAACTGGCAGGAACTGGGTGGGCGCGTGCAGGGTTTGCTGATTGCCGACCCGCGGTACCTCGTCATCAAGATGGACCAGCGTAGCCGCCAAGCGGCGCAGAAAGTTGAGCGGGCATGAGCTACCTGACCTTGAAGTTAACGATGAAAGAAACGGAACTACTGGTGGCCCTGGTGTCCGATCAAATGTTCCGCCGTGAATTCATCGACCCCAAGTTTCCCGGCCACAAAGCCAACCAAGGTGACATCGCCCTGGGCAAAGGCCTGATGACGCGCTTGCGGACGCTGATGAATCCCGACGCGGTCAAGAAAGCCTTACCCGTGCGAGTGGCCCAATGAAAATGTTTCAACGTGTCTTGGGATCAACAGGAGGCTCCGATGCCGTTTGAGGAACCTTCCCCCCGGCTGTTTACCGCCGCGGCGATGCGCGAGTATGCGCCGTCCAAGTCCGGTGTCTACGGTATCTCCACTGCCCGCCGTTGGCTCTACATCGGTGAGACCGACAACATCCAGGAAACCCTGCTGGAGCATCTGAAGGATCTTCACCGGGTGGACGCGCTGAAGAAGCCGACCGGGTTTGCGTTTGAGGTCTGCGCCTTGGCCGACCGTCCGGAGCGCCAGAACCGGTTAGTGATGGAGTACGAGCCCGCGATCAATCGTGGCGGGACGTGGCCGCAATGAGCGCCAAGCCCGCCGTGGCCGCCAAGGCTCCCGTCGTGGCCGGGGCCAAAATGCAGTTCAGCCTGGCTGGCTTTACGCAGGTGGACGGTTCGCGAGTGTTCGCTTTTGAAGGCTTGGCGGGTGACCGTACCCGGCACTCCTTTACTGTGCGAGCCAACCTCGCGTTGGCGCGCCAGTACCGCATCCCGCTCCAGGATCTGCCGCTGCTGTGCCGCGCTCTGCTGGATGGTTGCGAGCCCGGCGGCCCGGTGCAGGCTTTCACTTACTCCGAGGCGCAGATGCGCCTTCATTCGGACCATGCGGCGTCACTGAAGGTGGCCGCCCGCCGGCGCGTACCGCCTCGTCCCAGCCACAGCGGAACCCCTTCCGTGTGGCCGCTGCCCGGAACCGCGGAGAACTCCTAGATCATGGATCAGCGCATCGAGGTTGTGGCGGATGTCGACCCCAAGCGTTGGGCCGATTGGTTAGAGAAGGGCAAACAGATTGACCGGCGCGCGGTCCAGCGCACCTTGGGCTTGGCCCTGGCGGTGTTAGTCGCTGCTGCTGGCGCAGGATCTTACATTTTGATGGTCAGGTAACGTACCTGCAAGTGCGGCTTGAGCGGCCGGTTCCCTGGTGGGGCCGGGTGTGCGTCAGGCACGGCTTGAAAACACGACAAAGTTGGTTCCGAAGGAAGTT
>JAPKYX010000202.1:8022-8408 GCA_026394075.1 Acidobacteriota bacterium | reverse complement strand
TCGAAGATATCCGCAAGCAGGTGGCGACCACCGCCAGCGTCCTTCGCGATGGGAAGGAAGTCGCGCTCCCCGTCGCGGAACTGGTGCCGGGCGACATCATCAAACTGAACGCCGGAGACCTGATTCCCGCCGACGGCCGCTTGCTGGATGTGAAAGACCTGCGCGTCCGCGAATCCGCGCTCACCGGCGAATCACTCGCTGTAGACAAAGCCGCCATCGACCTACCGGCGGGCCCACACTCCATGGCCGACGCCACCAACAGCGTCTTCCTGGGTACCGCCGTCCAGACCGGCATCGGCACCGCGGGGATCGTCCGCACCGGCAAGACCACCGCCTTCGGAGCGATCGCGCCACGGCTGGCCGCCCAACCCCCGGAAACCGACTTC
>JAPKYX010000202.1:0-8006 GCA_026394075.1 Acidobacteriota bacterium | reverse complement strand
TCGTGCTGCTGGTGAATCTGGCGCTGCACCGGCCGATGCTCGAATCATTCCTGTTCTCGGTAGCCTTGGCGGTGGGCATGACGCCCGAGATGATGCCCATGATCATCACCATCACCCTGGCCCAGGGCGCTCGCCGCATGGCCGCCAAGAAGGTGCTGGTGAAGCAGCTTTCAGCGATCGAGGACTTCGGCAGCGTCGAGATCCTGTGCAGCGACAAGACCGGTACGCTCACCGAAGGCGAAATTGTGCTCGACAGACATGTCGATATTGCGGGTCAAGATGACGACGAGGTGCTGCGGTATGTCTATCTCAACAGCTACTTCCAAACCGGCATCAACAGCCCGCTCGATGACGCCATCCTGAAGCATGACCGCCCCGCCATTGTCGAATACGAAAAAGTAGAAGAGATCCCCTTCGACTTCCGCCGCAAGCGCCTCTCGGTTGTGGTCCGCCGTGATGGAGCCAACCGCCTAGTCACCAAAGGCGAGGCCGAAGGCATCTTCGCCATCTGTGAAAGTGTCACCGCCGGAGGCGTCGTGGTGCCCTTCGACGACGCCCGCCGAGCGTCGGCCACGGCAACCTTCCAGCAGTTAAGCGGCGACGGCTTCCGCGTCCTGGCCGTCGCCTTCCGTAATCTCGAGCCTGCCCCTACTTATCCTGCCAGCGCGGAGCAGACCATGACCCTGGCCGGCTTCGCTGCCTTTCTTGACCCGCCAAAGCCGGGCATTCAAGCCGTGCTCGAAACGCTGAAAGGCAACGGTGTCTCCATCGTCATCCTGACGGGCGACAACCAGTACGTCACCCGCAAAGTGGCGCACGACGTCGGGCTGGCTACCGACAACGTGCTCACCGGCGAGCAGGTGGACACCATGACCGACGACGCCCTGGCCTATCAGGCAGAGCACGGCGCCATCTTCGCGCGCGTCACGCCGGAGCAGAAAAATCGAGTCATCATCAGCCTGAAGGCCCGCGGCCGCGTGGTGGGCTACATCGGCGACGGCATCAACGACGCGCCGTCCTTGCATACCGCCGATGTCGGCATCTCGGTCATGAACGGCGTCGATGTGGCCAAAGATGCGGCCAAGATCATCCTGCTCGAAAAAGATCTCTCCGTGCTCAACGACGGCGTCATGGAGGGCCGCCGCTGCTTCGCCAACATCATGAAGTACATCCTCATGAGCACCAGCTCCAACTTCGGCAACATGTTCAGCATGGCCGCCGCGGCGCTGTTTCTGCCCTTTCTGCCCATGCTGCCCACGCAGATCCTGTTGAACAACTTCCTCTACGACACCTCGCAAGTGGCCGTACCCGGAGACAACGTGGACGCCGCCCTGCTCCACAAACCCAAGCGCTGGCGCATTGATTTCATCCGCCAGTTCATGACGATCATCGGCCCCATCAGCTCGCTCTACGACTTCTTGACCTTCGGCGTCCTCCTGTTTCTCTTTAACGCCCACGAGAACCCGGCGCTGTTCCGCACCGGCTGGTTCGTCGAATCGCTGGCTACGCAGACCCTGGTGGTGTTCATCATCCGCACCGCCGGCAACCCCTTCACCAGTCGCCCCAGCCGCGGCCTGATGATCAGCGTCGTCACCGTTTCGCTCACCGGCGCCCTGCTGCCCTACACGCCGCTGGGCAGTTGGTTGGGCTTTACCCCGCTGCCCTGGCACCTGATGGGCACCATCGCCCTGCTGGCGGTCACCTATCTCGCACTGGTCCAGGGCGTCAAAACCTGGTTCTATCGGCGGCATGCACTGCTCTAAGGACACCCGCCGGGCAGCGGAAGGCTCCGGCAATCGGCTACGGTGGTAGTTGGCTCTTCTTCTGAACGTCCAAGGATTGGAAAAATCCTTCGGCTCCACCACTCTCTTCCGCGGCATCTCCTTCACCATTTCCGATGGTGACCGCATCGGCTTGATCGGACCCAACGGCTCCGGCAAATCGACGCTGATGCAGACTCTCGCCGGAATCGTCTCGCCGGATTCGGGCGACGTCGCGATTCGCAAGCGGGCCAAGCTGGGCTATGTGGCGCAGGATTCGCAGTTCGCGCCCGGTGAATCGGTCAGCCAGGTGATCAACCGGGCGCTCGAAGCCGTCCACGCCCCGGAGCTGGAACGCGATGCGCGGCGGGAAGAAACGCTAGGCCGCGCCGGCTTTGTCGATGTCGAGCAGGAGGCAGCAAAGCTCTCCGGCGGCTGGCGCAAGCGCTTGGCGATCGCTGAAGCCCTTGTGGCCGCCCCCGACATCCTGCTGCTCGACGAACCCACCAACCACCTCGACCTCGCCGGCATCGAGTGGCTGGAAGAGTTGCTGCTCGATTCCTCCTTCGCCGCCGTCATCGTCAGCCACGACCGCTACTTTCTCGAAAACGTCGCCACCGTCATGGCCGAACTCAACCGCGCCTACCCCGACGGCATGCTGCGCGTCATCGGCAACTACAGCACCTTCCTCGAAAAGAAGGGCGAGTATCTGCACGCCCAGGCCAAGCACCAGGACGCGCTCGAAAACCGAGTCAAGACCGAAACGGAGTGGCTGCGCCGCGGCCCCAAGGCGCGTACCACCAAGTCCAAAAGCCGCATCGCCAAGGCCCACGAAATGATCGGCGAGTTGAAAGACCTCAACTCCCGCATGACCACCTCCACCGCCGACATCGACTTCAGTGCTTCCGGCCGCAAAACCAAGCGCCTGGTCGAAATCGAAGGCCTCTCCCAGACCTTCGGCAGCCGCCGCCTGTTCGACGACCTCAACTTCGTCATCACCGCCGGCATGCGCGTCGGCCTGGTCGGCCCCAACGGCGGCGGCAAGACCACGCTGCTCCGTCTGCTGCGTGGCGAGTACGCCCCGCAAACCGGCACCATCAAGCGCGCTGACCAGCTGCGCGTGGTCTATTTCGACCAGAACCGCACGCTCGACGGCAAACAGACCCTCCGCCGCGCCCTGGCGCCCGATGGCGATTCGGTCATCTACCAGGACCGCGTCATCCACGTCGCCAGCTGGGCCTCCCGCTTCCTGTTCGCCAACGATCAGCTCAACCAGCCGGTCGAATCCTTATCCGGTGGCGAACGCGCCCGCGTCCTGATCGCCCGCCTGATGCTCGAACCCGCTGACCTGCTGCTGCTCGATGAGCCGACCAACGATCTCGACATCCCGACGCTCGAGATCCTGGAAGAAAGCCTGCTCGAGTTTCCCGGAGCACTGGTACTGGTCACGCACGACCGTTATCTGCTGGACCGCGTCTCCACCGTCGTCCTGGGCCTCGACGGCGAGGGCCACACGGAAAGCTTCGCCGACTTCTCGCAATGGGATGTCTGGCAGAAGAGTGACCGGACCCCCGTCCGCGCGCCGTCTCCCAACTCGCCGGAACCCCCACCCCCAGCCGCATCCTCCGCGCCCAAGAAAAAGCTCTCCTACAAAGACCAGCGCGACTACGAAACCATCGAAGCCCGCATCGCCGAAGCGGAGCAGTTGCTGGAAGCAAAGAAAGCCGCGCTCGAAGACCCGGCCATCGTCACCAATCCCACCGCGCTTCAACAAGCGCTCAAAGATGTGGAGACGGCCCAGCACGCCGCCGAAGAACTCTTCATGCGCTGGGCCGAACTGGAAGCCAAACTAGGCTAACCCAGCCACGGAGCGAGGGCACCAAGCGGCCCACAAATCCCGCAATGGCCTCAAACAAAAGCCCCAGCCGTACCGAGCCGCGACCAGCAGGAGCGGTCTGCCCTCTTTCCCACCAGCCTGCCTAGCCCAATCCTGCCTCAATAGGCAGTGCCGATTCAGAGCCGCCATGCGCCAGCATGCGGTCCGGCCCTACTTCAGCTGCCCCAGCAACTCCCCAATCGCGTCCACCACCAACTGCGGAGCATCCAGTTCAATGTCGTGGCCGCTCCCCGGTGCCATCACCAGCTTGCCGCGCGTCGACAAAGCCGCTATGTCTTTCTGGGACGCCACCCAGGCGTCGGGCTGCGGCCGTGAGATCACCACCAGCGGCAGGTCTCCAAATTTCACCTCCCGCAGCCCGCTGTAGAGCTTCCACTGCGTGTTCATCGCCAGCACCACATCATCCGCCTTGGAGGTGGAATAGACGCGCCTCATGCCCCACAGGTGCGCCTCCTGCAGGGCAGGGGACAGCTTGTCGAAGGGTGCCGTCACCATCGGTAGACCGCCCGGCGGCCGGTAGCTGGTGCGCGTGCGCGTGATCAGGTCATTCAACTGATCCGGCGTCATCTCCGAAAGCAGCGTGCGCTTGCCTTCCATCATGAAGGCGGTCCAGTTGTGATGGCTGCTGTCGATCAACACCAGGGCCGCCACCCGCTCCGGGTGGGCCTTGGTGTAGGCCCGGGCCAGCACTCCGCCAAACGAATGCCCCGCCAGCACTAGTGGCCGCGACGGCGAGACGATGCTGGCGATCTTATCCAGATCCGCCAGCATGGTGTCCACCGTATAGCCGGCCGGCATCGCATCGCTCCAAGCATCGCCCGCCCGGTCATACACGCAGGACTTAGCCCACTTGGCCGTCCCGGTCTGCAGCGCCGAATAATGCAGGGAGAAACGGGGCAGGCCATTCAAATACAGCACCACCGGGCCTGAACCCGCGCCGGTGCAGTGCAAATGCAAGCGCCGCCCCCCGCCCACATCCACCAGTTGCCCCGCCGCTGCCGGTTGCGGCTGCGCCTGCGCGCCAGCCGCCATGGCTCCCGCCAGAAACCAGGCAGTAGCCATCCGAATCAAGTACGGACTCATAAAACTAGTGTAAGCGGACATCCACCGCATTTCGCTGCGGCTGGTCCTGGACCCACGGCGCGTGATACCGTTTTCCTCAAATGCCTCGTTCCTCCCCCTGCTGCGCCGCCGTCCTGATCGGCCTCTACGTCTATGGCGCTTCCCTTCCGGCCGCTGCCCAACAGCCGCCGCCCCAGGTGCCGCCGTCCAGCACGGAGGTGCCGCGGCTGGACAAAGTGGAGGCGTTTGGCTACCGCTGGGGTGTCATCGCGGCGCCGGAATGGTCGTTCGCCGATGGCGTGCTGCGCCTGATTAAGGACCGGCAGCCCATACCCGGACGTCCCCGGAAGCCGCAGAACTACGCCTTGGCCGAAACTGCACCTTATAAGAAGGTAACCGTCGAACTTGACATGCAGCCTGGCGGCAAGTCCCTGGTGATCGTTTACGCCTGGCAGGATGAGAGCCACTTTAACTACGCCCATATCTCCTCCGATGCGGCCCGGGCAGTCAATGTCCACAACGGCATCTTTCACGTATTTGGGGGGGAGCGCGTCCGTATCTCGCCCCTGGAAGGTCCGGGCTCATTTCCCGTGCGCGCCCCTGGAAACCGTGAAGCTGCCTGGATACCGGTCAAGTTAGTCTGGGATGGCGCAACCGGCCGCGTCGCGGTAGAAGTGAACGGACGGCGCAATCCGTCGCTAGAAGCCGTGGACCTCAGCCTCACCGAAGGCCGCGTTGGACTCGGATCGTTTAATGAGACCGGTGGCTTCCGATCCCTGAAGATCCTCCGCGTGCCTTAATCGCCGGCAGGTGCTGGTAAGTCTTCTGGCGGAAGATCTGGATTGAAGAGTACGCAGCAAAACGGATAATTACGGTGCTATTTATGTTAGTAAAATAGCTGACGATTTCTCTTGACAGGCCTTAGTAACAGGTTCAATCTATCCTTGGCTCGGGTTATTACGTGTCCGCACGGAGACTCGCCGAGACTTCACAAGGAGCAGAATCAGCAAATGAAAATCACCAATATCCTGGCTGGCGCACTGCTGTTGACCAGCAGCGCTTTTGCCGCCACTATCAATTACGGCGTGGGCGGGGCCAAGGTCACCCTCGGCAATGAATCCGCCGCAGTTTCAACCTTTGACGTCACCGAAAAGATCGGCAATGCCAGAAGCAGCGCCACTCTAAAAGAGAATGGTTACGAGTGGCTGATGAGCTGGAACGTTGACCCGGTCCTGTCGTGGAGCTTCTCCACCACTACGCCCGGTCTCCATACGATCGACTTCTTCGTCCCGATCGTCAACGCCGGCTACATCAAAATCTTCAACTCGGGTGGCTACACCGTCACCGGCGGCAAGGGCGGCCTGGGCGCGGGCATCACCGGCCTCACGATTGAAGCCCTTGTTCCCTACACCCCGATCACCAACCAGCCACTGGGCTTCGTCGACGTTCCCGACACCACAGGTGTGAAGGGTTCGCTGAGCAAGAGTGACGACAACACCAATAGCGGTGGCGTCGGTCCGTACGTCGCGTTCGGCCCCCAAGTGGCGGCTGACATGGGCGTCCGCGTCTCATTCACGGCCATCCTCGCCCCCGGCGATCAGCTGGGCCTGAACGGGACCCTGGAGGTACTCACCCCGGAACCGGCCACCTTCGGCCTGATCGGCGCCGCGCTCCTGGCCCTGGGTGCCCTCGCCCGTCGCCGCGCGTAGTTGGTTTGATCGTCTCCAGCACGCTGGTGACTGTATACACCCCGGGCGGGACCAAATGTCCAGCCCGGCCATGAATGCCCCCAAGGTACTGGCGATGTCTTGGGGGCGTTTGTTTACCCTCCTCTGCCGACCCGGCCCGTGGTCCTTTTCCCGGTACGCCATTCCCAGAACCATCAAACTCCCTGGATGCGCGTCAAGCTGGGCGGCTGGGCGTAAGATTCGGATGGCTGGCAGTGCCCGGGCTCCAGCGGGGGAACACTCAGCCCCAGTCAGAGACACACCCGGCGTAGATTGCCAAAGGGGTTCTGGTCTGAAGATGTTTTAAATCAGCAGGTTGCCGTGACGGCGGGGCGACGGGCAAACCTTTATACCTCGCTCGCATAAGCTCCTGAAGGCGAGCAATAGTAGTAGTTCTAGTACTAAAGGAGGTATTTCCCTCAGTGGTTTCACGGGCCATTTCCCTTGACACACCTTAGTACTTGCCCTAAGCTAGGTTTGGCTCGGGAGGATTCCGTGTTCGCACGGAACTCAGCGAGAAATTACAAGGAGCAGAATCAGCGAATGAAAATCACCAATATCCTGGCTGGCGCATTGTTGTTGACCGGCAGTGTGTTTGCGGCCACCATCAACAGCACTTCGGATCTCAAAGAGAATAGCTACGGCACCGGCGGCGCCAAGGTCACCCTCGGTACCCAGGCTGCAGCGTCCGAAACTTTCGGCGTTTTCAGCAAGACCGGCGACGCGAAGAGCGATGCCACCAAGTCTGAGAATGGCTACGAGTGGACGATGAGCTGGAACGTGGACCCCACGCTTTCGTGGAGCTTTACCACCATCACCAACGGCTTCCAGACCGTCGACTTCTTCATCCCCGTCATCGGCGGCCCCTTCGACCAGATCTTCAACTCGGGTGGCTACGCCATCACCGGCACGAAGAACAGCGCTGGCGCCGGCATCACCGGCTTCAAGATTGAAGCCCTCGTCCCCTACACCCCCAACACCGTTGTGCCCGGTGGCCTGGTCACCGTTCCCAACACCACTGGCGTGAAGGGTTCGCTGAGCAAGAGCGACGACAACACCAACAGCGGTGGCGTCGGTCCCTTCGTTGCCTTTGGCCCCACGGCCGCTGGCGACATGGGCGTTCGCGTCTCCTTCACCGCCATCCTCTCGCCCGGCGACCAGCTGAGCCTGAATGGCACCCTGACGATCGAGCAGAGCAACGTCGTTCCCGAGCCGGCCACCTTTGGCCTGATCGGTGCGGCTCTCGTGGCCGCGGGCGTCTTCGCCCGTCGCCGCGCGTAGTTCTCATCCTCGTCTAACGTAGTTCAAACCCTGAAGGGGCTCGCCGCAAGGCGAGCCCCTTTTGGCATTCCAGCAACCGCCGAAACCGAGCCCCGACCCGCAGGAGGGGCCTGCCTTCAAAACGACCCACCGCCCCCCCTCAAGCCAACCCGCCCAGCCACAAACACCTCACACTGAGCCGCGACAGCATGGAGCGGAGTGCCCTCAAATCGCACCACTGCCGCCTTACCCAAGCCCCGAGCTAGTAGCAACCGGAGATTCGTTGACCTGAGGGCAGCC
>JAPKYX010000033.1 GCA_026394075.1 Acidobacteriota bacterium | reverse complement strand
TGCTGGTCAGCGCACTTCGCCGCCGGAGCCGCCGCGCATGAAGTGGCTTTGGTTGGCCGCTCTCACCGCAGTCGTGATCGCCACGCGCGTGCCCTACTTTCAGCAGCAGCTGTTCTCCTACGACGATGTCAATCTGGCGTATGCCGTGGGCGAACTGGATGTCCGCCAGAGCCAACCGCACCCGCCCGGCTATCCGCTGTTCGTCATGGAGATGCGCGTGCTGAAGATGCTACGCGTGAAGCGCGCTGAAAGCATGCTGCAGATCCTGGCCGTCGCGGGTTCCGTCGCGGCGGTGGCGGTGATGATCTGGGGCTTTCCGCAATGGGGTGGCGTTTGGGGCGCGGCGCTGCTGGCCATCCATCCGGTCTTCTGGTATGCGGGCCTCACGTCGGCTGTGCGGGTGCAGTTGGCGCTGGTCTCGGTGGCGGTGGCAGCGGCCTGTTGGCGCGCCTGGGAGCAGCGGCCGGGATGGGATGTGCGCAGCGCCTGGATCTTCGGACTCGGCGCGGGCATCCGGCCGGAGTTGGGGCTGGTGCTATTGCCGCTGTGGTGGTGGACCTCGCGGCGTGCCTGGAAGCATTGGCTTGCGGCTGTCGCACTGTGGCTGGTTCCGCTGCTGTGGGCCTCCGGCGGACCCATCGCGTATGTTCGCTACACTTGGCATTACTTGCAGGACCAGTCACGGCTCACCTCAGGATTGTTCGGCGCGGACACGTTGACCTGGAGCCGCATTGGCGTCTGGCTGCTGGTTTGGATACTCTGCGGTGTGCCGGGTTGGGCGCTGGCGTGGCCGCTTTCCTGGCGGCCGGCGGCGAGCTTCCCCGCGATTCCTTGGCGGTTCCTGGCGCTGTGGACGCTGCCCGGCGTCGCGTTTGCCTTTCTGGTCCACGTAGCGGACCCGGGCCAAACGCTGGCGGTGGTGGCACCAGTTTGCCTGATCGGCGGCATGATCCTTGATCGAGCGCGGGCACGGCTCGCGCCTCAATCGGTCCCCCTCAGCATCGCCTGCTTAACTGGAGTGGCGATCGCGCTGCTGTTGCGGGATTATCCGATGTTCGTGACGGCCTGGGCCGTTCCCGCCGTGGCGCTGCTGGCCGGAGTGCTCATCTGGCTGCAACCAAACTCGCGTTGGCTGGCCGGTGGACTGACGCTGGCCCCGGCCGTGATCGTGTCGGTGCTTATCTTCGGAGGACGGGGCTGGTACACGAAAGGGCCGCTGGAGCATGTGGCCAGCGCGCTGGCGGCCACCTCTTTTGAACAAGTGAAACAGACCACCGATATCGACGACCGCACGATCCGCGAAGTTCGCGCATTGCTGCAACCCGGCGGCACGATTGCCTGGGAGCGCGGCATCACCTCGTGGCGCAAGCTGACCTACTACTTCAGCGGGACACCGGTACTGGTGCTGGACCGCAAGACACTAGACCCCCGCTCTGCCTCCATCAAGACCCTGTGGCTGGGGCCACGGCAACAAACCCTGGTGCCGCTGTCGCCCCACGCCCCGATCGTCTGGGTCCGCGGGCCGCATTCCGCGCAACGCTGCCCGCAACCGGAGCAGTTCGTCTGCCCCGGCACGGGCCGGGAGATCGCATGGTGATGCTCTTCCTCAAGCGCTTGGGCCGCACGTTCTGGCAAGCCTCCACGGATGGCTGCCTGGGCTGCGCCAAAGGTGCGGCGTACTCCGCGCTGTTGTCGATCTTCCCGGTGCTCTCCAGCCTGACGGCGATCCTGGCGCAGGCCAATGCGGAGCGGTTGGCCCAGACATTGGCGCGGCTGCTATTTGAGGTGACCCCCGACGGCGCGGAAGGGCTGCTGCGCCATACGCTGACCGCACGCGGAGCAAAGCCGATCTATTTGCTGATCGGAGCCGGACTGCTATCGGCGATCGCGGCCTCGGAGGTGATGCTCAGCTTGATGGATGGCTTCCAGGCCGCCTTCCGCGTGCGCACCAGCCGCGGCTTCTGGCGGCAACGGATGGTGGCCACGGCGCTGGTGTTTGCGGCAGCACTACCGGCATTGGCCGCCTCGGCGTTTGTGATCTACACCGGCGGCGCGTTTAGTTATGTTCCCGCAGTCGTCGCGGTGGCGATGGCGACGATGTTGCTGTACCGGTTCGGCCCAGACCTTCCCGATCACTTGATGCGCACGCCAGTCTGGCCGGGCGCGCTGATCGCCACGGCACTCTGGGTGATCTCGACGGTCCTGTTTGTGGCCTACGTCCGCTATATGGCGAACTACAACATCATCTATGGCTCCATTGGCGCGGTGGTGGCGTTGATGGTGTGGCTGTATCTGTTGATGGCCAGCGCCTTGATGGGCTGCGAGTACAACGCGGAGCGGCTGCGGGAGAAGGACTATTCGGACAAACTGGAGCCGCCGGCATGACGAGTTCCGCAGTCAGGCAAGGCATTCGCCACCAACGCCCATCGATCTCCTGAATCACTTCGCCCGCCCCACCTTCCCGTTCACCGGCGAAAGCTGCCAGAATTTCACTCATGCTTCGCCGGACCTCCCTGACGCTTGCTCTTTCTCTGTGCGCCCTGTCTCTGGCCGCGCAATCCCGCATCACGACTCCACTTCAAGAGTTCGGGTTTGAGGTGGGGGCCGACTATCAACTGATCAACTACACGCAGATGGAGAAGTACTGGCAGAAGCTGGCCCGCGAGTCGGACCGGATGAAGCTGGTGGAGATCGGCAAGACCGAAGAGGGCCGCCCGCAGTGGATGGCCATCATCAGTTCACCCGCCAATTTAAAGCGCCTGGACCACTATCAGCAGATCTCAAAGCGGCTTGCCCTGGCCGAAGGGCTAACCGACGACCAGGCGCGGGAGATGGCTGTCGAAGGTAAGGCGGTGGTGTGGATCGATGGCGGACTGCACTCCACTGAGACAGTGGGCTCCCAGCAGTTGATCGAGATGGTCTACCAGATGGTCAGCCGGGACGATCGCGAGACCAAGCGGTTTCTCGATGATGTGATCCTGCTGGCGGTGCTCTCAAATCCGGATGGCCTGGAACTGGTGGCCAACTGGTACATGCGCGACAAGGACCCGCGCGAGCGGCGCCTGGCCGCCGTGCCCCGGCTCTATCAGAAGTACATCGGCCACGACAACAACCGCGACAGCTTCATGAGCACGCAAGCCGAGACCACCAACATGGGCCGGGTGCTCTACAAAGATTGGATTCCGCAGGTGATGTACAACCACCACCAGTCCGGCCCCGCTGGCACCGTGCTGTGGGCGCCGCCTTTCCGCGAGCCCTATAGCTACCGGTTTGATCCGCTGATTCTGACGGGCATCGACGTCGTCGCCGCCGCCATGCACAACCGGTTTGCGGTGGAAGGCAAGCCGGGCGCCACCGAACGTAAGGGTGCCCCGTATTCCAACTGGTTCAACGGAGGCCTGCGGTCCACCACCTGCTACCACAACATCATCGGACTGCTGACCGAAATGATCGGCAACCCCACGCCCATGGAGATCCCGTTTGTCGCCGCCCGGCAGTTGATGACCTACGACAACCCCAACCCGATCGTGCCGCAGAAGTGGCACTTCCGGCAGTCGATCGAATACTCGCTCACGGCCAATCGCGCCGTCCTCGACGTTGCTTCGCGCAATCGCGAACTGCTGCTCTACAACATCTACCGGATGGGCAAGAACTCGATCGAACGCGGCAGCCGCGACCACTGGACGATTCTGCCCAAGCATGTCGAAGGGGCAAAGACGTTTGAGCAACTGCGGGACCCCGCTCAACGTGATCCGCGTGTCTATGTCATCCCCGCCAATCAGCGCGATTTTCTGACGGCCATCAAATTCGTCCACGCGCTCCAGAAGACCGGCATCGTGGTGCACCGCGCCGCCCGAGCGTTCACCGCCAACGGACGCGAGTTTCCCGCTGGGTCCTTCGTGGTCAAGACCGCGCAAGCCTTCCGGCCGCATGTGCTGGACATGTTTGAGCCGCAAAACTACCCCAACGATTTTCAATACCCCGGTGGCCCGCCCATCCCTCCCTACGACAATGCCGGCTGGACGGCTGCCTTCCAGATGGGCATCGAGTTTCACCGCTTGCTGGACGATGTCGTCGCGCCGCTGATGGTGGCGGAAGACCCCGTGCGCATCCCGGCGGGCAAAGTGGAAGCGGGCACCTCCGGTTGGGAGTTGACGCTCGACAGCAATGACGCTTATCGCGCCTTGAACGCGTTGGGCAGCGTGGCCATGGTGAGCGGCAACAAACTCTACGCCCCGGCAACGGCGCAGGCCACAGTGGAACGGTTGGCAGCGGAGATGGGGCTCAGCTTTAAGGCCGCCGCGACGAAGGGCAAAGCAGTGAAGGTGCCGCGGGTGGCGCTGCTGGATGTCTATGGCGGGTCGATGCCTTCGGGCTGGATGCGCTGGTTGTTTGAGCGCTACGGCTTCTCGTTTGAGGTGGTCTACGCCGAGACGCTGAACAAAGGCGACTTGGCTGCCAAGTACGACGTGATCGTGATGCCGCAAGGCACCTACGGACGGGAGGGCGGGGCGCGGGAAGGAGGGGGACAACCGAAACCGGAGGCGATCCCGAATGAGTTTCGCGGTTGGCTGGGCTATGCGACGGCCACGGCGGCTGCGCCACGCCTGAAAGCCTTTGTCGAAGGCGGTGGGACGGTGATCGCCCTGGGCTCATCCACCCGGCTGGCCGCTGATCTGAAGCTGCCACTCACCAATCATCTGGTGGAGCGCTTGCCCAATGGAACCGAGCGCGTGCTGCCGCGCGAGAAGTACTACATCCCGGGCTCCATTCTGCGAGCCACCGTGGACCAGCGCAGCGCGGCCACGACCGGCTTGACGCCACAGGTGGATCTCTATTTCGACAGCAGCCCTGTGTTCCGCCTGGCACCGGATGCGGCGCAACGGGGCGTCACCGCGCTGGCCTGGTTTGACGGACCGGCGCCCCTGCGCAGCGGATGGGCGTGGGGGCAGCACTACCTCGATGGCGGTGTTGTCGCCGCCATCGCCAAGATGGGCCAGGGGCGAGTCTATCTATTTGGTCCTGAGATGACGTTCCGGGCCCAGCCGCATGGGACCTTTAAGTTCGTCTTCAATGCGATCCATTCGATGAACATTGAGTAGTCCCCGGGGGCCGGCCCGCCTCATACTGAAGAGATGGGCTATCACGTCGCCGTCAACTACTCACCCAAGGGTGACCAGCCGCAGGCGATTGCCGACCTGGTGCAGGGCCTGAAAGAAAATGAAGGCCACCAGGTGCTGCTGGGAGTTACCGGATCCGGCAAGACCTTCACGATGGCCAAGATCATCGAGCAGACCAACCGGCCCGCACTGATCCTGGCGCACAACAAAACGCTGGCTGCGCAGCTATTCCACGAGTTCCGGACGTTCTTTCCGTCGAACGCCGTCGAGTACTTCGTCAGCTACTACGACTACTATCAGCCGGAAGCCTACATTCCTTCAAGCGATGTCTACATCGAGAAGGAAGCCACCATCAACCAAGAGCTAGACAAGCTCCGCCTGGCGGCCACGCGCAGCCTGTTTGAGCGGCGCGATTGCGTGATCGTGGCCAGCGTCAGCTGCATCTACGGCATCGGCTCCCCGGAAGCCTATTACGGCATGCTGTTGATGCTGGAGAAGGGCCGCACCTTCCCCCGCCAGGACATCACCGCCAAGCTGGTGGAGATTCTTTACACGCGCAGCGACAGCGACTTTACGCGCGGCACCTTCCGCGTCCGTGGCGACACCATTGAGGTCTATCCGACCTATGACGACTACGCCTACCGCATCGAACTGTGGGGCGACGAGATCGAGAGCCTGTCGCAGATCGACCCCCTGCTGGGCCAGGTAAAGCAGACCTACGAACGGCTGCCGATCTACCCCAAGACCCACTATGTCCTGACGCCTGAGACCAAAGCCTCCGCGCTGATTTCGATCGAAGAAGAGCTGAAGTTGTGGCACCCGGAGCTCGAAAGCCAAGGCAAGATCATCGAGGCGCAACGGCTGTGGCAGCGCGTGCAGTTTGACCTGGAGATGATCCGCACCATCGGCTACTGCCACGGCATTGAGAACTACTCGCGCCATTTCTCGGGCCGTTTGCCGGGGCAGGCACCGCCGACCTTGCTCGACTATCTGCCCCACGATGCGCTGATCTTTTTGGACGAAAGCCACCAGACGGTGCCGCAGCTGCAGGGCATGTATGCGGGCGACC
This sequence comes from Acidobacteriota bacterium, assembly GCA_026394075.1. Classification (GTDB taxonomy): domain Bacteria; phylum Acidobacteriota; class Terriglobia; order Bryobacterales; family Bryobacteraceae; genus JAPKYZ01. Next base: position 3,559 of record JAPKYX010000033.1, on the reverse strand, counting down.
GCAGCCGCAAGGAGACGCTGGTGAAGTTTGGGTTCCGGATGCCCAGCGCGCTGGACAACCGGCCGCTGACCTTCCAGGAGTTTGAGAACCGGGTCCATCAAGTGATCTACGTCTCCGCGACGCCCGGGCCCTATGAGCTGACCAAGTCGCAGGGCGTGGTGGTGGAACAGATCATCCGGCCCACCGGTTTGATCGACCCCGAGGTGGAGATCCGGCCGATCAAAGGCCAAGTGGATGACCTGTTGAACGAGATCCGCAAGCGCACTGAGCGCAATGAGCGGACGCTGGTGACGACGCTGACCAAGCGGATGTCGGAGGACCTGTCGGAGTACTTCACTGAGGTGGGCGTGAAGTGCCAATACCTGCACAGCGAAGTCTCGACGCTGGACCGCATCAAGATTCTGCGGGACCTGCGCAAGGGGGTCTACGATGCGCTGATCGGCGTCAACCTGCTGCGCGAAGGGTTGGACCTGCCGGAAGTGTCGCTGGTGGCGATTCTCGATGCCGACAAGGAGGGCTTTCTGCGTTCCACCGGCGCACTGATTCAGACCATTGGCCGCGCCGCCCGCAACATCGAGGGTCGCGCGATTCTCTATGCCGATGTGATGACGGATTCGATGCGGCGCGCCATTGAAGAAACCAACCGCCGCCGCGCGATCCAGCGTGCCTACAACGAAGAGAATGGCATTACTCCGGAATCGATCATCAAGCCCATCGATATGAGCCTGATCCGGGTGGCGGAGGCGGATTATGTGACCGTGCCGCTGGTCGCTCAGGATGTGGTCGACGAGATGACACCGGAGCAAAGGAACACGCATTTGGGTGATTTGGAAGCGGAGATGAAAGAAGCGGCCAAGCGCTTTGAGTTTGAGCGCGCGGCCCAGATCAGAGACCGGATCAAGGCGCTGAGAGGACGAGGGCTGTATGTCGAGTCGGGGGATGTCGGCCGCTAAGCCGGTCGGTTTGGTTTGTGCGGGCGCGGTCAGCCAGTCGTGGGTGACCCAACTGCCTGGTTTGGGCAGTTGGCTGGGGCCAGTGAAGGCGCTGACGGCGGCGGCCAGCACGCGCGTGGTGCGGTCCCTGCGAGCCGGTGCGGCAACTGACAACTGGCAAGTGATGGCCGAATGCGCGGGCATTCTGATCTATGCCGAGACCGGCCTGGAGGCCATTGTGCGGACGATGGCGGAGTGCGGCTCCGATTGGAAGGGACGCGCCGTGGTGGTTTGCTCCAACACCGTGGACAGCTGCGTCCTGGCTCCGCTGCAGGCCTTGGGAGCGCACTGCGGAACGCTGGGCCTGATCGAGGAAGGCCCCTACCTGGTGGAGGGCGACCCGGCGGCGGTGCGGCTGATCCAAGGTCTGATCGGGGCGCACCGTTCCCGCTTGGTGAAGCTGCCGCGTGAAGCGAAGCTGCCGCTTTTGGCCGAACTGGAAGCCTCGCTGGAAGCAGCGTTGCCACCGCTGACCGGGGCCGCCGCGCATCTACGGGCTGCCGGCATGTCGGCGGCCGATGCCCAGACGCTGGTACTGGCGGCATTTCAGCGGGCGGCGCGGGCGAGGCTGAAGTCTCCTCACCGCTCCCGCCGCCCAGCACCCACTAACGACGGCTGAACTTGAAGACGGTGGCCGAGCGATACGTGGAGCCGCCCTTCAGCAGTGCTGACGGGAATGCCGGCTGGTTCGGCGAGTCGGGAAAATGCTGGGTCTCGAGACAGAACGCGGCGTTCCGGGCATAGGACTGGCCGCCCTTGCCTTTCAGCGTGCCATCAAGAAAGTTGCCAGTATAGAGCTGAACGCCGGGCTCGGTGGTCAGCACCTCCAGAACTCGGCCGGAGGCGGGGTCATACACCTGCGCCGCCAACACGGGCTCAGGCCGTGTGCTGTCGGCCAGCACGAAGTTATGGTCGTATCCGCCGCCCAGCTTCATCTGTTCATCCGCCGCAGCGATGCGCGCGCCGATCGCCGTGGCGGTGGTGAAGTCAAACGGCGTGCCCGCCACCGGGCGCAGTTCCCCGGTGGGGATCAGCCCAGCATCCACGGGCGTGAAGCGGTCGGCCTTCAGCAGGAGCTCATGCTTCAAGATGTCGCCTGAACCAGCGAGGTTGAAGTAGGCGTGGTTGGTGAGGTTCACGACGGTGTCTTTGTCAGAAGAAGCCTCGTAGGCGATGCGGAGTTCATTGCTGTCGGTCAGCGTATAGGTCACCCGGGCGGTCAACTTGCCGGGGTAGCCCTCTTCGCCATCGGCGCTGACATAGGTGAACTCAATGGCATTGGGGCCCACCTCCCGAGCACGCCAGAAGGCCTTATCAAAGCCCTTCAGGCCGCCATGCAGATGATTGGTCTTGTCGTTGGTGGCCAGCTTGTACTCGACACCGTTCAAGGAGAAGCGCCCCTTGGCGATGCGGTTGCCGTAACGGCCGACGATGGCGCCAATGTAGGGATGCGTGCCCTTGTAGCCGTCGAGCGCATCAAAGCCCAGCAGGACATCACCCAGCTTGCCATCGCGGTCCGGCACTTTGATCGATTGAATAGTGGCGCCGTAGTTGAGCAGTGTCACCTCCATCCCGGACGGGTTGGCCAGCCGGTAAGGCGTTACACGATCCGGCTGAACCGACGGGGCGGGTCCACAGGCGGCCAGCAACAGGGCGGCCACGGAGGGAGCGGCAAGGGTACGCGAAATCTTCATCGGTCTCCATCGTAGCCGAGCCGCCACCGGGTCCGATTGATGCCCCAAACAAGGTGACAGCGGCACACCAGGGCCGAATGCAGATACAATGCCCACGTCATGAACCGTCGCCGATTTTTGAAGACCTCGCTCGCCGCCGCCGCAGTGGCCGGGTTCCCGCTGGCCCGCCGCGCCGATGCCGCGATCAAGAAGATGAAGATCACGCGGGTGCGATTGTACGAATCGCCCATCAACCGCCCGATCATCAACCAGAGCCACCACATCATCACCATCGAAACCGATGCCGGAATCACGGGCATCGGCGAAGGCGGCACCGCGGACCTGATCAATGACTGCGCGGTGCAATTGATCGGCAAAGATCCCACCAAGATCGAGGCGCTCTGGCAGGAGATGTATCGCGGGTACTTCTACCCGCCGGGCCGCGAGAAGATCCACGCGTTGGGCGGCCTGGACATGGCGCTGTGGGACATCAAGGGCAAGGCGCTGGACGTCCCGATCCACGAACTGCTGGGCGGGGTGGCGCGCGACTACGTCGAGTGTTATTCAACCGGCTATCCGGCCAACGGCCGCAACACCCGCGAGACGGCCAAAGCGTGCGTCGACGCGGGCTTCCGTGCCTTCCGCACGGGCGTGCTGGACGGCGGCAGCGCCACGCACGGTGGCGGCGTTCCGGGGCGCTTCGTCTCACAAGAAGTAGTGGTGCGGACCCACGAGCATTGCAAGGAAGTGCGCGCAGGCGTGGGCGGTGCGGGACGCTGGGCCATCGACTATCACACGCGCCTGGACTTTGCGGATGCCGTGCGGCTGTCAGGCTTGATCGAGAATCTGGAGCCGTACTTTGTCGAGGATCTGGTGCGCAGCGAGAACCCGGGC
>JAPKYX010000253.1 GCA_026394075.1 Acidobacteriota bacterium | reverse complement strand
GAGCCATCCGCGGCAATAGAACGAAAACGCCTTCCAGATTGAGATACAGCACGGACAACACAAATGCGGCCGCCACCGGCCGGGCCCAGGGCATCATCTTGGGCATCTGCCGCACTTCTGCTCCCAGCCCCGCGATCAGGAAAGGTAGCACCGGCAACAGAAATCGCTCATGGGGGCTAAAGTTCCAAAAGATCAGCATGGGCAGAAAGGCCAGCAGAAAGGCCTGGTAGTGAGAGAACCGCAACCGGAGAAAACTGATCAATCCCACCAGACCCAACAGCGGCGCCAGAGAGAGAGACCAACCGGTGTTGCCCGAGGCAAAGGCCAGCAGACGTCCGGCGCCGATGATGAGAACCGGCAGATTGGTGAGGGCAATACCTGGCAGGTCGGCCAGCGAATGGTTGGCCAGATAGAAGCCCAGGTAGTCGATGTAGTAGTCCGATACGTGCGCCACATCTCGATGATTCGCCGCCCACAGGGTCCATCCCAAAAAGGCGGGCCACGCCACCGCCAAAAAGTAGGAGCCCTGCCGGAACTGGCGCCGGAGCCCGAACAGCACCGGGATGGTGATCAAGGCAGGCATGGCCGCGGACTTGGTCAGCAGAGCCAGCGCCGCCGCCAGACCGCTGGCCGCCCCTTGCTTGCGCTCCGCCAAGGCCAGCGACAGCATCAACAACGTCGCCATCATCAGTTCCGCCATCAGGCTGCTGGCATAGTGCGCCGCCAGCGGATTGATCAGCACGATGCCGGACAAGGCCAGTGACCAGCCGGGTGAGAAGCCCAGATCACGAAACACCACGCGCGACACCATGGCCAGCGCCGGCAGCCAAATCCAGGCCAGCGGCAGGAACCAGCCCAGGTTGCCGGGAAAGTTGGGGTTTGCCCGCCAGGCGTTCGAAAGCCAGGCCGAATAAAGCGGCGGGTACTTGGTTTGATAGGGTGCGGTGGCGGTGGCCGCGTTGATCGGCGGCAGGCTGGACATCCGGTGGCCTTCGCCTTGGGCAATCGCCTTAGCGGACACCAGGTACAGCCCGTCATCATGGAAGCCACCTAAGTGGGGCAGATCATGAAACTGGACGGCCAGCCACACCGATGGGATCAGAGCCAGTCCCCATAGGGATGCCCAAGTGACGGACCGACGCATGGAGGGCTTATCGGCCCGTGCGATGCTCGAAGTGAAGACGAGACGCCTTAGTGTTCCGGAGGGAACAATCTATGTCGATGAAGCTAACGTTTTGGGGAGCCGCGCGGACCGTCACCGGGTCCATGCATCAGCTGGACTTTCAGGGTGAGACTTATCTGCTGGATTGCGGCCTGTTCCAGGGCCGCCGCCAGGAGGCCTTCCGCCGCAATCGTGAACTGCCGTTGCATGCGCGAAATGTGCGGGCCGTGATGCTGTCGCACGCGCACATTGACCATTCCGGCAATCTCCCGAACCTGGTCCGCAATGGCTTTTCGGGGACCATTTTCACCTCGCCGGCCACGGCTGACCTGTCGGAGACGATGCTGCTGGATTCGGCATTCATCCAGCAGAAAGACGCTGAGTTTTTGAATCGCCGCAACAAGCGACGCCGTTCGGTGATGGAAGAGCTGGGAGATGGCCCTGAGATTGAGGCTCTCTACACGGTGGAAGATGCGGAGGCCACCATTCCGCTATTTCATTCCGTGCTGCCCCATTGTGCGCACGAGGTGGGTCCACATCTGACCTACGAGACGGTGAACGCCGGCCACATGCTGGGTTCGACGTCGATGGTACTTTCCGGCCGCGGCATCAGGCTGGGCTTCTCCGGCGACATTGGCCGCGTTGGGCTACCGATCATCGCGGACCCGGAGCCGCTGCCACCAGTGGACTACCTGATTATGGAATCCACCTACGGCGACCGGTTCCATGAAGATCAAGGCAACGTCAAACAGAAGTTAGCCGACGTGATCACCCGCACGGCGGCGCGCGGGGGCAAGATCATTGCGCCGTCGTTTGCGGTGGGCCGCACACAGCAACTGGTGCTGCTGATCCATGAGTTGATCCGAGAGAACCGCATTCCGTCGATCCCGATCTTTGTGGATTCGCCGCTGGCGGTGAATGCGACAGATGTGTTCCGGCGGCACATGTACCTTTACGACGACGAAACGCGGACATTTCTGCGCGAGGGTGTCGATCCATTCGGGTTTAAGCGGCTGGTCTATGTCCGTGAGGTGGAGAAATCGAAGGCGCTGAATGATCTGCGCGGACCGTTCATGGTGATCTCGGCTTCGGGCATGTGCGAAGCGGGTCGCGTGCTGCACCACCTGCGCAACAACATCGGGGACCCGCGCAATACGGTGCTGATCACTGGCTTCCAAGCGGAGAACACCCTGGGCCGCAAGCTGCAGGAAGGCTGGACGGAAGTGCCCATCTGGGGCGAACCTTACCCGCGCCGGTGTGAAGTGGAAGTGATCACAGAGTTGTCCGGCCACGCCGACCAGAGCGAGTTGCTGGAATGGCTGGAACCGGTGGCGCCGACATTGAAGAAGCTGTTCCTGGTCCACGGCGAATACCCGGCGCAACAAGCACTGAAGGCGGCGATTCAGGCTCGCTTTGCCATTGAAGTGGAGATCCCCACGCGCGGCGAAGAGTTCACGTTGGCGTAGGTTGATGTTTGGGTTTCAGCCACCTAGCTTGGTCTAAGTTAGTTGAATTTGGGCAGGGTGAAGCAGGGGGGCTCGAAATCCACCACCAGGACGGTGACGTCATCTTCGGGTGAGGTGAACTGCTTCAGCGTCTCTTTCAGCTCGGCATCCGTCGTGCCCAGCTGATTAACGTCGAGCGCGTCGGAGAGGCCGTCGCTGTAGGCGATCAGGCGGTCACCTTTTTCGAGGTGCACTTGCTGTTCCTCCCAGGTGGCGATCTCGATCAGGCCCACCGGCATGCCGGAGGAATCGAGGGAGGCGCGGCCGACCACCAGCGGCGCGACGTGTCCGGCATTGATGTAGCGCAGCAGGCCGTCGCGGGAGAGGACGCCGACAAACATGGTGGCGTACTGTTCGCCCTGGGAGCGATCCAGGATAAAGCGGTTCAGCTTGGTGACGGCACCCAGAATGTCACTACCGGACATGAAGAGCGCGCCCTGAATCAGCGACGCCAGCAGAGCGGCACCGGCACCTTTGCCGGAGACATCGGCGATCGAGATCAGCCACTCGTCCTCGCTCAACTGGTGGACGTCGAACGAGTCGCCGCCAATCTGGCGGGAAGGAATGTTAACGCCCCAGGAGCGCATCCAGCCACAGTCGGGAAATGTCCGCGGCAGAAGGCTTTGCTGAATGGTGCGGGCCAGGGCGAGTTCGTCTTCCAGCTTGCGGCGATGCTGGCGTTCTTCGATGCCGCGGGCGGACTCGATCACCGTGGTGGCTTCAAGCGCCAAGGTCTCCAGCAG
>JAPKYX010000079.1 GCA_026394075.1 Acidobacteriota bacterium | reverse complement strand
GTTCGTCAAACTCGCGCGGCACTTGTCCGGCGATGGTGACGCCCCAGGGTGTCGCGTCAAACTTTTCGATGGTGCGGACGCCGCTTTCGCCCGCCTGCGTGGCGCGCCAGAACTCTTCCCGGCCGATCCCGTTGGGGCTGACGCAGCCGATTCCAGTGATGACAACTCGACGGGGCATTACACTCAAAGGTACTCGATGGAACCAGGACAACAGGAATCAGCCTCCGTGCCCGAAGATGAAGCTACGCCATCCCCAACGGCTAGCCCTCTCCCGGCAACGCCGCCCCCGCCGGCGTATCTTCCACCGCCATTGGCGAGCCGGCCGGTGGGCTTGCTGCTGCGGAGCCTCAGCGGTGTCGAGACCGGGATGTTCGGCGGTGTCGTAACCCTGGTCTGGCTGTTGGCCACCGGATGGCTGCTGGGTGCGCCAGGGTGGGTGATTCCCAATTTAATTGCGGCCCCGTTTCACGGGCAGCGCAGTCTGACGGCTGATTTCAGCTTCGTCACTTTATCCGGGATTGCTCTCCATTTGCTGGAGTGCGGGCTGGCGGCGGTAGCCTTTGCCTGGCTGGCCTCCCCGGAGTGGCCGGCGGGCCGTAGTCTGCTGGTGGGCTTGGTTCTTAGCTTGGGCGCGCACGGCCTGATGGAGGCATTTTTGCTGGAGCGCTGGAACCCGGATCTGCTTTCCTACGCGCCTCCGGTGGTATTGTGGACCGGCGGAGTGCTGTTTGGCATTGTTTTGGGGTGCACTCCCTGGAGACTGCGCTCAATGCGGCGAGACTTCTTGCTAGAATAAGGGTTCCGCGCCTGGAACCGAAGCGGCCCTCGCTGGCCGCAGCGGCATCTTGACTGAAACCGCTGTCGCGCCTCGCGCGTCTGGATCAGGGCGTAGAAGTGGAAAGGAATTAGTCGCGAATGCTGTGTCGCAGGCGCTCAAGCCTGTCCGCCCTACTTGTTTGTCTTGGCTGGCTCTCTAGCGAGTTGCCCGCGCAGACGCAGCAGCCTGCGGCTCCCAAGCCCACGCCTCCTGCGGCTGGACAAGCGAAGCCGGCTCCGGCTAAACCCGTGAGCCCATTTGAAAACGTCACCGCCAGTCCGGAGCCGGCCAAGCCTGCCCCCGAACAGGCCAAACCCGCTGCGGGTCCATCCAAACCCCAGGCTCAACCAGCTAAACCCGGGCTCGAAACGCCCCCGCCGGCCGAGGCGGCCAAACCGGATGCTGCGGCTCCCGGCGAAGTGGCCGATGTCATCGAAGGCATTGAGTTCCGTGGTTCACGCCGTGTCCCCCAGGACACCCTCCGCGCCCTCATCTTTACCAAAAAGGGTGACCCCTACAGCGCCGAAACGCTCAGCCGCGACTTCATGGCGCTATGGAATACGGGCCGCTTTGACGATATCCGCATGGAGCGCGAACCCGGCCGCACCGGCTGGCTGATCCGCTTCGTCGTCACCGAACGGCGCATGATCCGTTCCATCAAATACGACGGCATGAAGTCCATCACGGTGTCGGAAATCCTAGACCGCTTCAAGGAGCGTAAGGTCGGCCTGCAAGTCGAACAGCAGTACGATCCCAATAAGGTACAGCGCGCGGCCAACGTGTTGCGTGAATACCTGGCCGAACGTGGCCGTCAGTTTGCGACCGTCAATCCTGATCTGAGGCAGATTCCGCCGTCATCGCTGGAAATCGACTTCAAAGTGAACGAAGGCCCGAAAGTGAAAGTGGGCGCGATCACGATCGAGAACAATAAGGTCTTCAGCGACAAAGAAGTGATCCGCGCCATGAAGAACCTCCACCCGGTAGGCATTCCGCGCTCCATCTTCCTGGAGAACCTGTTCGCCAAGACTTTCGATTCCACCAAGTTGGAAGAGGACAAGGATCGCACCCGCGACGCCTACCAGAAGCGCGGCTACTTTACCGCCCGCGTGCTGGACCACAAAGTGGACATCGTCGATTACGGCGGCGGCAAGTTCCGCATCCCGGTGTTTTATCCCAACAAGCCGGGCAAGCGGGCCAACCTGTCCATCAACGTCGAAGAAGGTAAGCAATACCGCCTGGGCAAGATCAACTTCCAGGGTGTCAAATTCTTCCGTACCCCGGAAAGCCTGTTCCCGCCCATCTTCGGTATGAAGGAAGGCGACGTTTTCTCCACCGAGAAACTGCGCAAGGGCATGGAGCAGTTCCGCAAAGTCTACGGCGAATTCGGCTTCCTCGACATGGTGCCGGAACCGGGTTTTGAACCCAACCCCGCCACCGCGACGCTAGATCTGAATCTGTCGGTAGACGAAGGCAAGCAGTTCTTCGTACGCCGCATTGACTTCACCGGCAACTCCACCACCCGCGACAAGGTCATCCGCCGCGAATTGCTGATCGATGAAGGCGACCTGTTCAACACGCGCCTGTGGGAAGTCAGCCTGCTGCGTTTGAATCAGCTGGGCTACTTTGAAGTGCTGAAGGAAAACGAAGCGGCCAACATCACACGTGACACCAAGAACAACACGGTGGACATCACGCTGAAGGTGAAGGAACGCGGCCGGAACAGCATCCAGCTGTCGGGCGGTGTTTCGGGCATCGCCGGCTCCTTTGTTTCGTTCGGCTATTCCACCAACAACTTCCTGGGTCTGGGTGAGACGCTGTCGCTGGACGCCCAACTGGGTGACCGTATCCGGTCCGCCACGTTTGGCTTTACTGAGCCTTACCTGTTCGATAAGCCAATCCAGGCCGGCTTTACGCTGTTCTACCAGCGGTTCAACTATGACCAGGGCCGCGAAGTTTCGCTGTTCTCGGGCCGCAACCTGATCCCGCTGTATAACCAGTTGGGATCGCAAAACCTGCTCAACTATACGTCCAATGGCGTTGGTTTCAGCGTCTATGCCTCGACGCTGCTGAAGCGCAGTTTTGCCCGTGTCGGCATCAGCTACAACTACAACAAGTCTTCGATCAAGACGTTAACCGACGCCGCGACGAACTACTTCCAGTTCTTCAACTTCCAGGGTCTTGACGGCCCCAACCAGTTGGCCGGTATCCGGCCCCCGTCCATCAACCCCAACTATAGCTACAACACGGTGGATCACCCGATCACGCCGAGCCGTGGTAAGAGTATCTACATTTCCACCTCGTTTGCGGGCAGCTTTATGGGCGGAAACGTCAACATGATTGAGCCCTCGGTGGACTTTAAGTACTTCCGGCGTGGCTGGAAGAACGGCCACGTGATCGGCATGCACTTCCTCGGCCGCTTCGTCGCCGCATGCACTTCCTCGGCCGCTTCGTCGCCGGGTATGGCGGCAAGGCCGCTCCGCCGTTCAACCGCTTCTATATGGGCGGCGAAAACGACATCCGCGGATTCAACATCTGGGGCATCGCTCCGCTGGGCTTTATTCCCACCGAAGCGACGGTCAACGTGCTGAACTCCGATGGTTCGGCCCGCTTCCAAAAAGTGCTCCAGGACGGCAAGGAAGCTTTTGTGCCAGTGACGCAACGCATGCCCGCCTATCAGATCACCCAATTGGGTGGTGACACCCAGGGCGTGGCCAACTTCGAATACCGCATCAAGATCTTTGGCCCGGTGACGCTGGCACCGTTCTTTGATGCCGGCATCAATCGGGTCTCGCTGAAGAATCAGTTGCGAATCAATTCCAGCCGCTTGGGCGATTTGAATTCGACGTTCCCGCAGGCCGGCTTCCGGCAGGGCGTGATTGTGGATAGCGCCACGCAGAAGATGCGTATGTCCACCGGCCTGGAGTTGCAGATTATGATGCCGGTGGTGAATGCGCCATTCCGGTTATACTGGGCGTACAATCCAAGCCGCGTCGAGCAGTTCTTGCAGCCTCCGATTGTGGCGGACCGGTCGATCTTCCCGAACGCCGCGACTTTCAATAACGCGGTGGTGCAGTACGGTCAACCGATTCCGTTCTTTGAGCGGGCAAGGATTTTCCGGTTTACCATCAGCCGGACGTTCTAGTGGCAGTGGGCTAAAGCCGCGCCGATGGCGGCATACGAATTTTGAGGAGTTAGTCTCGTGAACTTTAAGTTTTCTCAGATGGCACTGGGCCTGGTGGCCGCTGGTGCGCTATTCGCTCAGGCTCCGCCGAGCAAAGTCGGTGTCATCAACATCGAGCAGGCGATGTTCTCCACCAAGGACGGCCAGAAAGCGATTCAGGATCTGCAGGGCCGCTTCGACCCGCGCCGCAAGGAACTGGAGAAGAAGCAGGGCGACATTGGTGCATTGCAGGACCAGTTCCGCAAGTCTTCCAATACGGCCAGCGAAGACCAGAAGGCCAAGCTGGCCCGCGAGATCGACCAGAAGCAGAAGTCTCTGCAGCGCGATCAGGAAGACGCTCAGGCTGAGTATCAGCAGGAACTGCAGAAGCTGAACAATGAGCTGGGCAGCCGCATCATGCAGGTCATCGACAAGTATTCCCGCGACAACAACTTCACCATGATCCTGGATGTCAGCAGCCAGCAGAGCCCGGTGTTGTACTTCGCCACCGGCAGCGACGTCACGGCCGACATTGTGAAGATGTACGACGCCAACGCTCCGACGATGGGTACCGTCCCCGCCGGTGGCGCGGGTGCTCCGGCGATGCCGAAACCGGCTGGTGCCAAGCCGACCGCTCCCCGGCCCGCCGGCGCCAAGCCGTAGACCGCCGCATCAGAGCAATTACTCGAACGCGAGAGGACCTGAAAGCAGGTTCTCTCGCGTTTTGCTTTTTAGGCGCCCTTCAGGCGGCGCACCGCCAACGGCCACGCTCCTTGCACCCATTCGGTGATAGGCTAAGCGGCGAAAGAAGTGCCCATGTTTCGCCAACCCTACTCACGCCGTACGATGCTCCGTCTGCTGGCCGCCGCTCCGGTAGCCGGGTCTCTGTTCCCCGCGCTTCACGCGCAGACCGCTCCGCAAAAGAACAAGCTGAAGGTCACCTCCATCAAGGCCATGGGCCTCAAGACCATGACCGGCAACTGCCTCATCCGCGTCGATACCGACCAGGGCATTTCAGGCTATGGCGAAGCCGGTGCCACCGGAGCCATGGCCCGTGCCCGCATTGCCACTATGGCGCCGCTCTTGATCGGCAAGGACCCGCTGGCCATCGAGGCCCATTTCCACAACATGACCTCTCTGATGCACACCTACATAGCGCACATCCCCACCATCTCTGGGATAGACATGGCGCTATGGGACATCGCCGGCAAGGTGACCGGTTTGCCTGTCTGCACCCTGCTGGGCGGGCCCTTCCGCGACGCGATCATGCTGTATTCGCATGGCCCCGGCAAACAGATGCTCGACAAGGCCTACATGAAGGATTGGGCCGCGGAAGTGAAGCGGAAGCCCGAAGGCTTCAAGGCCTACAAGAACGGCATCGATCAGGTGATCGGCGTCCCGTCCGCCAAGTTCGCCTCCACGCTGGTGGCCGAACAGCTGCGCAACGTGCACAACGCCTATAACAACTGCCGCGAAGCCGTCGGCGATGAAATCGATATCGCCGTGCACTGCCACAATGAGCTTGATACGCCCAGCGCCATTAAGGTCTGCCAGGCCGTCGAAGGGATGAATCCGCTGTTTGTAGAAGACCCGCTGAACGTCGTCTTCCATGAAGGCTGGCTGAACCTGAAGCGCAACACGCGGCTTACCATCCTCACCGGCGAAAAGCTGGAGATGGTCCGCGGCTTCAAGCCGTTTCTCGATGCCCAGGCCTGCGACATCATCCACCCGGACTTGGCCTTCTCCGGCGGCTTCACCGGCACTAAGAAGATCGCCGACTACGCCGCGCTCACCCGCACGCCCGTGGCGCTGCATAACGTCGGCTCGCTGGTGCTTTGCTACGCGTCAGCGCACTTCGGCGCCTCCATCCAAAACTTCTTCCGTAGCGAAAGCGCCATCGGCCGCCCCACGCGGCAGGTAGAAGACATGGCGGCTTCCAACCCGCCACAGGTCAAGAACAGCCAGTTGACCGTGCCCACCGGACCGGGCTTGGGGATCGAGATGAACCCGGACTTCCTGCGCAAGAACCTGGTGGAGGGCGAGCCCTGGTGGGCTTAAAGGGCTAACCCGCGCGCCGGTCCGGAGCATGGTGCTTCAAAAGTCACGCTAGCGGCAGAGTGGACATGTGCAGCACATGCATATATGCTGAACACATGTCCAAGATGATCCAGGTGCGCGAGGTGCCGGATGAAGTTCATAGCATCCTGAAATCGCGGGCTTCGCGAGAAGGCATGAGCCTTTCCGACTTTCTCAAGCGGGAGTTGCAGCGTGTCTCCGAGCGGCCAACCATCCAGGAATGGCTGGAGCGTACGCAGCAGTCGAAGCCGATCTTCTCCAAGATCTCCCCGGCAAGGATGATACGCGAGTTGCGCGACGAGCAATGATCGTTCTTGACGCCTCCGTGGTGGTCGAACTTTTGATCAACGGCTCCCTCGCCGGTGCGATCAGAAGGGAACTCGCCGCAGCCGACGAAGCCCTCCTGGTGCCGCATCTGATCGACATTGAGGTGGCCAGTGCCTTGCGAAGACTTGCTGTGAGCCAGCGAATCGACTCTCACCGTTCCGCCGAATTCTTGGCCGCGCTCGCATCGTTGCCAGCGGAGCGCTATGCGCACACCCCACTTCTAGGCCGCATCTGGGAGCTGCGCCACAACTTCACTTCCTATGACGCAACCTACATTGCCCTAGCGGAAGCCACCGGTGCGGCTCTGTTTACCTGCGATGAGAAGTTGCGCCATGGGCATAGGGCCCAGGTCGTCGTCTTCGCCGCTTAAGCCCGGGGGGGCGGGGAAGGAACGCTTCACCGTGACCGGCCCTACCTCGCCACTTGCCCCGGGCTGATCCCACTGCCCAGCGTGAAGCTGGCGCCCACTGAACCCACCACGCAGTTGGCACGCTTCAGCCCCAGCTGCTGCCGCAGGTGGTACACCGCTTCGATGCCTGTGCAGTGCGCGCCAAGCAGATTCGCCAGCCCAAACTCCTTCAACTTGCCCCCCGTCCAATCGAGCGTCGCGTCGCTGGCCGGGAATAAGTGAAAGCCGCCAATCGCGGCATGGATCGGTGCCGTGCGGATCGACTTGCGGATATGCTCCAGCGTGTTGATGATCCCGGAGTGGCCGCAGCCGGAGACCACCAC
>JAPKYX010000047.1 GCA_026394075.1 Acidobacteriota bacterium | reverse complement strand
CTTTACCGTCGCCGCCTTCCCGGGCGAGACGTTCACAGGATCCGTGGCGCGCGTAGCCCGCGTGATGGACATAAAGACGCGCACGATGCCGGTGGAACTGGATGTCGCCAATGGACGAGGGCGGCTGGCCCCAGGGATGTATGCGGAAGTTGCTTGGCCGGCAAAAAAGGACGCTCCAAAACAAAAATAGCCGCTCGGACGGCTATTTTTGCACGCAGTTGCCGGTGGCAAATATCGTTGCTGCGGGGCGTGCTCGGAGGAAGAGACGCCCCACAACTGGAGGACAACCCAAGAGTTGATTTGTAATGGTAGTGCCTTGGGGCCGGGAATCCTCTCACGGCACCAAACATTTTTTGGTCTTTGTGTTGGCGCGCCCGATTACTCGACGCCCGGCAGCCGCAGGTATTCCCGGGCGTTGCCGTAGCAGATGTTCTTCACCATGCCGCCCACCATGCCGTAGTCCACCGGCAGCTCGCCGTTCTCCATGTCGCGGCCCAGCAGGTTGCACAACGTGCGGCGGAAGTACTCGTGGCGCGGGAAGCTCATGAAGCTGCGGGAGTCCGTCAACATGCCGACAAAGCGCGCCAGCAGGCCGCAGTTGGAGAGAGCATTCAGCTGCAACTCCATGCCCTCCTTCTGGTCCAGGAACCACCACCCACTGCCAAACTGGACCTTGCCCGCGACGCTGCCATCCTGGAAATTGCCGATGGCGGTGGCGAAGGCGTAGTTGTCCACCGGGTTGTTGTTGTAGACGATGGTCCGGGGCAGAGCATTCTCCCGGTCCAGCGCGTCCAGGTAGTTGCACAGCGCGTCAGCCTGTCGGTAGTCGCCCATCGAATCAAAGCCCGTGTCCGGACCCAGCTGCTTGAACATCCGCGTGTTGTTGTTGCGGCGCGCGCCCAAATGAAGCTGCTTGGTCCAGCCCTTCTCCGCATCCCAGCGGCCAAAGTGGAGCATCAGCGTCGAGGCAAACAGAGCATGCTCAGCAGGCGTGGCGGCGATGTTGGCCCGGGCGCGATCAAAGATCGTCGCCGACTTGGCGTCGTCGGCTGGCGTGTCAAAGCAGGTGGCCAAGCCGTGGTCCGAGACGCGGCAGCCCAGGTCATGAAAATCCTGATGACGCTTGGCGAGTGCATCGAGGAAGGTGCGATAGCTGGTGATCTCGGTGTTAGCCGTGAAGGCCAACCGCTCAATCCACGCCTTTAGCGCGGTGGGATCATCGACGCGGAGCGCTTTGTCGGGCCGGTAGGCGGGAAACACTTTCACGGCCAGCGTGGAGGCTGCAATATCGCGATGCCAGTTCAGGTCGTCGGCCGGGTCATCGGTGGTGCACAGCGCCCGCACCTGGAACTTGGTCAGCGTATCCTGCGCCCGTAAACCCGGCAATTGCGCGTTGGCTTGCTCCCAGATAGCGGGGGCACTGGCTTCGTTCAAAAGATCGGTGATGCCGAAGTAGCGCGCCAGCTCCAGGTGGGTCCAGTGATAGAGCGGGTTGCGCAGCGTCTGGGGAACCGTGCGGGCGTAGGCCAGAAACTTCTCATACGGGCTGGCGTCGCCCGTGCAGAATGGCTCCGTGATGCCGTTGGCGCGCATGGCCCGCCACTTGTAGTGGTCGCCTTCCAGCCAGATCTCAAACAGATTGGCGAACTGGCGGTTCTCCGCAATGTCTTTCGGCGGGAGATGGTTGTGATAGTCGAGAATCGGCTCAGCCGCCGCGTAGTCATGATAGAGGCGCCGGGCGGCAGCCGTCGAAAGCAGAAAATCGTCGTGGATAAAGGGCATGGCCAACCCTTATTCTAGTGGTCCGGCCCAGGCCGCGTCGCCCGGCCAGCGGACTAGTGGG
Source organism: Acidobacteriota bacterium (assembly GCA_026394075.1). Taxonomy (GTDB): domain Bacteria; phylum Acidobacteriota; class Terriglobia; order Bryobacterales; family Bryobacteraceae; genus JAPKYZ01. Next base: position 11,465 of record JAPKYX010000047.1, on the reverse strand, counting down.
AGTGCCCGCAGGAGGACTGGCCGTTGTGGCTGGACACACCACAGGTGGCGCAAAGCTGGTGATTACGCCAGTGAGCAAAGGCGATCGAGCAGCCGCCAATCGTCATCAGGACAGCTTCGGCATAGTTGAATTCCAAAAGCTCCGACTTGGCCGTCAAGATGAAGGCCGCCCCAAACAAGAACAGAAACAGAGCATCCCGGCGGCGGTGCTGCTCAAAGAAGCTATGAAATAGGCGGAAGGAAGCCACGGCAAACGAAAACAGGATGATGCTCCATTCAAAGCGCTCATCACCCAGCCAGCCCAAGCCGGCCACCGTCAGCAATACCGGCAACGCCGCGCAATGAACGGCGCAGGCCGTCGAGACAAACATGCCCACCCGGTCCAGCACCGCGCGGTCACCAAACTTGGTTCCGAACTTGGGAAACGCCGCCACTTCAGAATGATAACGCGCTATCAACTATCACGCAACAGGCGGGCTGAAAATTTTTGTATTGACCTGGACGCCGTGGGAGTTTATCCTCCAAGACAACCCGCAAAGTTTGCGTAGCTTCCCAGTTCCCAGTCCGCCTCTCAGACCTGAGGCATTCCACCCCGTCGTTCGCACAATTTTCAAAACTTAGCTTGCAAGGGGAAACATGCTCACACGTTTGCTGTGTGTTCTGACGCTCGTGGTGTATACGGGCAGCCTGTACGGGCAGTCCACATTCGGTTCGATTACCGGCACCGCCACGGATAAATCCGGGGCCGTTGTGCCCGACGCCATCATCAAGGTGCGAAACCTGGATGACAATTCACTCCGTTCCGCTGTGAGCAGCGATCAGGGTCTATTCACACTACTCAACCTGCGCGCCGGCAGCTACGAGATCACCGCGGAGAAACCCGGTTTCGGCGTGCTGAAGATTCCGCAGGTGGCGCTGGAAGCCCGCCAGCAAATGCGCGTTGATGTCACGCTGGAGATCGCCAGCGTCGGCCAGGTGATGGTGGTGAATGACGCCGCCAGCACCATCAACACCGAAAACGGCACCATCGGCGATTCCAAAAACTTCCAGCAGGTGACCACCCTGCCGTTGAACTATCGCGGCTCCGGTGCCAGTCCGTTGACGGCGATCCTCACCGTCCCGGGCGTGCAGCAGGATGCGGCGGGCAACTACTCGATCGGCGGCGGGTTGCCTTCGATGATTGAGTTCACCGCCGATGGCATCTCGACGGTGAATGTCCGGTCCAGCGGTGCCTTGGGGCAGATGTTCCCCTCCTCGGAACTGATCCAGGAGTTCAAAGTGACGGCGGTGAACAACAACGCTGAGTTCGCGCAGGTGGGTGACGTCACCATCACCACCAAGTCCGGCACCAACGTCTACCACGGCTCAGCGTACGACTATCACCAGAACCGCGCGCTCGACGCCACCACCTATGGCTCACGGGTGAAGCAGGCCAAGGTGTGGAATACGTTCGGCGCCACCTTGGGCGGCGCGGTGGTTCTGCCCAAGCTTTACAGCGGCAAGGACAAGACGTTTTTCTTCTTCGCCTATGAAGGCAGCCGCAAGCCCGGGTCAACGGCCAAACAGTTTAACGTTCCCACCGACGCAATGCGGGCCGGTAATCTGAATGGTCTGCCCGGCGGGGCGACGCTGGACCCGGCCACGGGCGCGCCGTTCCCCAACAACATCATCCCCTCCAGCCGCTTGAGCCCGGTCTCACAGCGGTTGCTGAACAACTACTACCCCAAGGCGAACGTCGCGGGGGGTGATCTGGTGTCGAACTCTCTGGCGCTGTTGCCGACCCCGGCTTCGCTGACCAGCTACGACATCCGCGTGGACCAGAACATCGGCAGCCGCCAGCAGTTGTATGGCCGCTTCACCTGGCGCGAATTGCCCAGTGTCGGCGACAACGAGATGCTGCCCACCGACACGATCACCGAGTTAAACAAGAACATGGTGGTCTCCTACAACGCTTCCATCAAGCCGACCCTGATCAACGAGTTCCGCTTTGGCTTCTCGTTGTGGAACCGCCTGGTGAAGTTCCCCCTCAATGGAACCAAAGCCTTGAGTGAACTGGGCATCACGGGCCTGGATGTCAGCAATCACCCGGAATCGGGCGCCTTCCCTCGCTTCGACTTCAGCGATGGACCCGGCTTCACCGCCATCGGCCGAGGCAAAGACGGGGCCCGGCAGAGCCGCAGCTGGCAGTTTACCGACAACGTGAGTTGGATCAAGGGCGCGCACACGTTCAAGTTCGGTGTCGACATCCGCAAGATGTCCTACATCGACGTGCAGACCTTTGGCGGCTCGGACGACTTTGGTTCGTTTACCTTCAACCGCGGCGCCTACACCGGCAACGCGTTCTCCGACCTGCTGCTGGGCGTGCCCACCAATACCTTCTTCTCCATCACCGGGCCCGACCTGAACAGCCCTGTCGGCCACTACCGCTTCTACGCGCAGGATGAATGGAAGTTCACTAACCGCTTCACGCTCAGCTACGGCTTGCGTTGGCAGCTTCACCCGCCCTTTACCGAGAGTGTTGGCAACATCACCAACTTTGACCGGACCACCGGCAACGTGGTCGTCCCGGACACGACGCTGAAGGCCGCGCCGGGCTTCCTCACCTCCATCAACGCCTGCCCCGGCACCAACGCGGCGGTCCCTTGCACGAAGGTCGTCACGGCCGGGTCAATGGGGCTGGGTGCGGGCCTGCGCCAAACCTACAAAGGGAACTACGCGCCGCGCCTGGGCTTTGCCTATCGGCCGTTCGGGAACAACAAGACTGTGATCCGCGGCGGCATCGGCCTGTTTACGCAAACCGTCGTCGGCCCGCTGGCCTACGCGCTCACCGGCATCCACAGCGCCGACTCTCGCACGGCGTTGAACTCGTTTGCCGGCGGCCGGCCGGCCTATCAGTTCCCCCAGGCGATTGCCAGCACCTTCGCCTCCGCGCCTCCCGGCACCGGCGAGTTTATCGTCGCCACCAACATCGACTACCGCGACCCGCAGACGGCCCAGTGGAACGTGACGTTGGAACGCGAACTGCCCAAGGACCTCTCCTTGCGCGTCAGCTACATCGGCTCCAACTCCTACCGCCTGCACAATACGGTGGACTTGAACCAGGTGGCACCCTCGACCACGCCCTACAATCCGGCCACGCGCCCCTTCCAGAACTGGCAGCGCATCCTTAGCCGCGACAATATCGGGTTCGCCAACTATCAGGCCTTGCAGATGGAAGGCAACCGGCGGATGGCCAATGGTTGGTTCATCCAGTCCAGCTACGTCTGGGCCAAGAACCTATCGAACAACGGCGGTCCGGTACCCACCGGCTTCCCCGGAGAATCCGGCGCCACGGTGAACAATCGCTTTGGCGTAGGCGCTGACCGTGGCAACGTCGCCTTCACGCGACGCCATCGCGGGCTGATCTCCTCCATCTATGCCCTGCCCGTGGGCAAGGGCCGCAAGTTCGGCAGTGGCATGAACAAGGCGGCGGACCTGGTGGTGGGCGGCTGGGAACTGAGCACCATCGCGATGATGCAAACCGGCCCCTACATGACCCCCACCATGTCGCGCGGTTCCGACCGGTCTAACACCAATGTCGTCGGTCGCGCCGTCAACGTCCGCCCCGATGGCTTGCGCGACGGCAACCTCGACACGCCGGGCTCCATTTGGGATATCGGCGCCTTTGCGGTGCCCGCCGCCGGTGTCGGCCGCTTCGGAACAGCCGGGGTCGGCACGCTGGTCGGACCAGCCACGGTGGCCGTGGCGGCGGGTCTGGCCAAGAACTTCCAGATCACGGAGCGCGTCCGCATCCGCCTGGAATCCACCTTCACCAATCTGCCGAACCACCCCAACTTCCGGGAACCGGCCAGCAACATCACCACGCCCACCACCTTCGGGTCGTTGCGGCAGGTGCAATCGAGCGAGAACTCGGGCAACCGGACCGGCCAAGTGGCGCTCCGGATCCAGTTCTAGGCACCCACGCAAGGCTGGCAGTGATTTGGAGACAATATGGTTACCGATGAAAGCCGCTGTCTACGATCACTGCCAGACGCTCCAAGTAGGCGTCTCCACTCCGCTTGTCCCCCAGGCGGGTGAAGTCCGCATCAACGTTTCCCATTGCGGGATCTGCGGGACCGATCTGCATATCTTCCTGGGAGACCTGGACAATCGCACCAAGCCGCCGCAGATCATCGGGCATGAGACAGCGGGTGTGATCGAAGAAGTTGGCGCCGGCGTGACGGCGTGGAAAGCGGGCGACCGGGTAACCGTGTTGCCCGTTTTGTCTTGTGGCGTGTGCCCCACCTGCCGCGCCGGTCATCCGCATGTCTGCCCCCAACTGAAAGTGCTGGGCGTCGATGCCCCGGGTGGCATGCAGAAAAGCTGGACCGTTCCGTCTTCCAAGTTGTTCCGCCTGCCCAATGAACTCTCGCTCCAACATGGCGCGTTGATTGAGCCCCTGGCCGTCGCCTGCCACGATGTCGCACTGGCGCAGGTGAAGCCGGGCGAGAAGGCCCTGGTGATCGGCGGCGGACCGATCGGCGTGCTGGTGGCACTGGTGGCGCAGCACGACGGCGCGGACGTAGTAGTGACGGAAGTGAACCCGTTCCGCGTCGCGCTGATGCAGCGGCTGGGCCTGAAGGTGGTGAACCCGCGCGAGACCAGCGTGCTGGAGTTCGTGAACGACTGGACGGGCGGCGAAGGCGCGGACCTGGCGTTTGAGGTATCGGGCACCGCACCCGGTGCCGAGATCATGACCGAAGTGGTCCGCCCCAAGGGCCGCATCGTGATCGTGTCCGTGTATGCGATGAAGCCCGCCGTCAACCTCTATCGCTTCTTTGCGCGCGAGCTCAGCCTGATCGGTGTGCGCCTGTATGGCCCGCAAGATTTTGAACGCGCCATCGACCTAGCCGCCTCCGGCAAGCTGCCGCTGGCGGAAGTCATTACCGCCATCGAACCAATGGACCGCATCCAGGAAGTGTTCGCCGATCTCACCAGCGGCGGGCCCGCTATGAAGGTACTAATCGAGATCTAGCGGCGGCTTCCCACTGCGGCCGGGTTGCGATATGATCCCGGCCATGACCAGACGCACCCTACTCGCCGGAAGCTCCCTTGCCGCAGTTGCCGCCGGACCGGCGGCCGCCGCCTACACGCCCAAGCGCATCAATCGCGCCATCGAGCTGCTGGCCGCCGGGCAGCCGATCTACTACACCACCGTGGCCGGCGGCGCGGGCTACGCCGAAGGCAAGAAGATGGCCCAGACCTGGGCCGACTACATCACCTACGAAATGGAGCACGGAGCGTTGGACTTTTCCGCCCTCCGCGCCTTCATGCAAGGTCTGCTGGATGGTGGGCCCACCAAGACTGGCCACCGCACGCCCACCGTGATCGCGACGTTGCCCGTGCTGGGCATCAACGAAGCGCACATGAACGCCAACTTCTGGGTGGTGCAGCAGGCGCTGCTCTCCGGCATCCACGGCATCCTCCTGTGCCACGCGCGCGATCCGCAAGCGATCCGCATGTTCGTGGCGGCGTGCCGTTACGTCAACTCAAAGCCGGTGGCCGGAATCCCGGAAGGCATGATGGGCAACGGCAGCCAGGCCCATGCCTCCAAGATCTGGGGTCTGACGCCGCAGGAGTACATGAAGAAGGCCGACCCGTGGCCGTTGAACCCGGACGGCGAGTTCATGCTCGGCCTGAAGGTGGAAGACAAATACGCCCTGGCCAATGCCGAGAAGGTGACCGGTGTGCCGGGCATCGCGTTTGCTGAATGGGGCCCGGGCGACATGGGGCTCTCACTGCAACTGCCGGATGGTCACGGTGCCAACGAAACACTGCACCCCAAGATGCGCGACGCACGGTCAACCGTGCTGGCGGCCTGCAAGAAGAACAAGGTCGCGTTCCTGAACACCGTCCGTCCGGGTGACGTGGAGGAGATGATCAAGGAAGGCGTAATGGTGGGTTCCGGCGGCGAGGAAGCGGCCACCAAGGGCCGCAAATTCACCAAGCGCGAAATGCCTTACTAGCACCGCGCCTGGCTCGCGAAAGCCCCGCGTGCAAGCGGGGCTGGCCGGGCTGATCAGCTTTATTCGCTGGCGTGAGTTTCGCCGGTGCCACAGCCACCGGGCTTGCGGGCGGCCATCTTGCGCTCCAGTGCCGCCATCAGGCGGTCCTTGACGCGGCCGGGGACTTCGCTGGCCTGCATGCCCTTGAAGACCTTCAGCGTCTTCTTCGTGGTATCCACCACCACCCAGCAGTTGGGGCACTCATTAACGTGCTTTTCCAGTTCCTGGCGGGCGGCCGGATCGGTGGAGGAAGGGTCCAAAAACTCGTTCAACTCCCGGAGGAAGTCTTTACAGGTAAGCAAAAACGTCATCCCCCTTACGCTGGAAGAAACGGGTTAGCTTTTCGCGCAGCTGCAGGCGAGCCCGCAACAAACGGCTCTTCACCGCCGGCACCGAGATGCCCAACACTTCGGCGGTCTCCTCGGTGGACAATTCCTCAACGTCGCGCAATTGAAAGACGGTGGAATAGATCGGCTCCAATGACGACACAGCATTGTCCAGGATGGACCGAAGTTCCTCTTGCGAGTACTTCTGCTCCGGGTCGTCATCCCACACCGCGATCTCGCGCACCAGCGTGTCTTCGCCCGTGTCGAGTTGCTCGTCGAGGGAAACGCTCTTGTCCGATTTGCGCTTCCGCAGCTTCATCAATGCTTCATTGACGGCAATGCGGACCAGCCAGGTATAAAATTTTGAGTTGCCCTGGAACCGGTCCAGATTCTCGTACGACTTCATGAAGCTTTCCTGCAGAACATCCTCGGCGTCTTCGTCGTTTTGTGTGATGTTCTTGGCCAGCCGGAAGATTCGCCGTTCGTAGTGTTTTACCAGGTCCGCGAAGGCGGTGTCATCGCCCGCTTTCGCCCGCAACACCAAGGGCGCTTCGTCAAAAGAAGGAGGCTCAGGCATTTGAGCCTTCACTATAGCAGGCTCATTCGCGATAGACTGCTGAGACATATGAGCTACACATACCGGATGACGGCAATTTTATTCCTGACGGCAGCGGCGGCGATGGCCGATTCGGCGGCCGATGTTCTGGCGGCCGACAAAGGCTGGGCGACGGCGATCCAGAAGATGGACTACCCGGCCCTGGAAAAGATGCTGGCCGACGAGTTGGTCTACACGCACTCCAGCGGCCTGATCGACACCAAGCGCCAGTACATCGACAACCTAAAGACCGGTGCCCAGAAGTACAACCAGGTCGATCATGTTGAGCCCAAGGTGCAGGTGCATGGCTCCACCGCCGTGCTCACCACCGGCCTCAAGATGGACACGACCACCAAAGGCGTGAACCAGAAAGCCATGTTCCGGCTGATCCACGTCTGGGTGAAAAAGGGCGGCACTTGGCAGATGGTGGCCCACCAGACGACCCGCCTGCCGTAGGATCCTGATCTCCGACACATCCGCGGAGGCGTTACGCTTGTGAACAGCCCCATGCGTGAGCTTGGGGCTTCTTCACGTTTACGGTAAGAGCCCCAAGCTTACGCATGGGGCTGATTGCTTGAGGCAGTCTCCACCGAACTTCACCATGAAAATCACCAACATCAAAACCGTCGTCGTCAACGCGGAAATGCGCAATTGGGTGTTCGTCAAGGTGGAGACGGACCAGGCGGGGCTTTATGGTTGGGGTGAGGCGTCGCTGGAATGGAAGACGCGCGCCGTGGTGGGCTGCGTGGAGGACTTCGCGCCGATGCTGATCGGCGAGGAAGTGGACCGCATTGAGCACCTCTACCAAAAAATGTACCGGCAGAGCTTCTGGCGCGTCGGCGTCATCGGCATGTCGGCCATCTCAGGCATCGAGCAAGCGCTGTGGGACATCCGGGGCAAGGTGCTCAACCAGCCGGTCTACAAGCTACTGGGCGGAGCCGTGCGGGACCGGGTGCGGATGTACACGCATCTGGGCGGCGGCGATATGCGAGCCGTTTATGAAACCGCCGCCGCTCAGGATGCGCAACTGTTTGTTGACCGGGCGCTCGAAGTAGTGGCCAAGGGCTACACCGCGGTGAAGGTGCTGATCACACCGCCCACCGAGGCACTGAATTCGATCGCGGACTACAAGTACGCCGCCCGCGTGATGGAAGCGATGCGGCTGGCCGTGGGTGATGACGTGGACATCATGATCGATTGCCACGGCCGTCATTCCGTGGCCAATGCCATCGAGTTCTGCCGCGTGCTGGCGCCGTACCGTCCCTACTTCATTGAGGAGCCCGTGCCACCCGAGAATGCCGACCTGATGGCCGAGGTCCGCCGGGCTTCGCCCGTGCCGATTGCTACCGGAGAGCGGCTGGTCACCCGGCATCAGTTCCGGGAGCTGTTTGAAAAGAACGCCTGCGCGGTCATCCAGCCGGATCTCTGCCATTGCGGTGGCTTGTGGGAAGCCAAGAAGATCGCGGCGATGGCGGAGGTCTACGCCATGGGCGTGGCTCCGCACAATCCGCTGGGTCCGGTGGCCAATGGAGCGGCGCTCCACTTTGCGCTCTCGACGCCGAACTTCTTAATCCAGGAAGATATGCTCACCGATGTCCCCTGGCGCTGGGAAGTGGTGCAGCATGCCCTCACCACCAAAGATGGTTACTGGTTGCCCACCGAAGCGCCCGGGCTGGGCATCGAGGTGAACGAGAGCGCCGCCGCGCGGCATCCGTTCAAGCAGGAAGTGATTCATGCCACCACAGTCCGAGCGCAGGACGGCGCGGTACTCGATTGGTAATGCCGACTTGTTAGTCCGGAAATGCGGACTACTTGGCAGCGGCGGCCGGCGTGGCCTTCTTGCGCGGCGCGCGCTTCTTGGCGTCCGGGGCAGCCGTATCGCTCTTTTTCAGGCTTTCACGAGCCATGTCCAACACGAACTTCTTTTCGCCGTGCTCATCAAACTTAATTGCGATGCGGTCTTCCGTGCATACACTCACCGAGCCAACACCGAACTTCGCATGCTCGACACGGGCACCCGTGGCGAATAAGGGCTTTGCTGCCATGAAATTACCTCAATTTAATGATAGCAGGATTGCAAACAGCCTGCTTCGCCGCAACCCTGACGACCGAATTTGCGTCGGACAAGGCGTGGCTCGACTGATTTGTAAAGTTATCTTGCTGGGCACCCTCCTGCCCCTGGCACTGATCACCGCGTCTTACGGCCAGACGGAGCAGCTATCTCGCGAACCGCGCTGGATTGTGCTCCTGCGGACGCCCTCCATCGCCGAACAGATGACCGCGCCCGCCGCCTTGCCGCTGATCATGGCCGAAACGGCCAAATCGGCGATCGCGCGGGAGCAACAAGGCCTGCGACGGATGATCGAAGGCCGAGGCTTGCGTGTCACCGGGTCAAGCGATCTGCTGCTCAACGCGCTCTACATCAGTGGTGACCAGGCCAGCGCGGAGAGTCTGCGCACACATCCCGACGTCGAGGGCGTCGTCCGGGTCAGGTACTTCCACAAGTTGGCCGACGACAAGGCCACCCAGATCGTGAATACGCCCGCGGGCTGGCAACTGTTGGGCGGCGAAGGCAATGCCGGAGCCGGCCGGCGCATTGGAATCATCGACTCGGGCGTCGATGCGTCGCACCCAGCGTTGCAGGACCCCTCGTTGACCCCGCCAGCGGGCTTCCCGCGGGTCAGCCGGGATTCAGACCGCCCGTTCACCTCTTCCAAAGTGATCGTGGCCCGCAGCTACGTGAACCTGTTGATCGACACGGACCCGCTTTTCTCTCGACCAGACGACCGCTCCGCGCGCGACCGTGACGGCCACGGCACGGCCATCGCCATGCTGGCCGCCGGACGCCGCGTCATCGCACCGGGGGCCACCGTGGTGGGCGTCGCCCCCAAAGCCTTCATTGGCAGCTACAAAGTGTTCGGTTCTCCGGGCTTGAACAGTTCCACCAGTGCGATCGCGGTGATTGAGGCGCTACAGGACGCGGTCCGCGACGGTATGGATGTGGTGACCCTCAGCCTGGGCAATGCGGCGGAGTTTGGCGCTCTCGACACCTGCGGCCCCGCCAACAACCGCCGCCCGTGTGACCCGATGGCCTCGGCCATTGAGAACGCGGCGCGGTTGAATGTCGCGGTGGTGGTGGCGGCGGGCAACAGTGGAGACAGCGGGTTCAACCTGCCGACGCTCGGGTCCATTGAATCACCCGGCACGGCACCGGCGGCGATCACCGTGGGGGCGATCACCAACGCGCACATCTACTTCCAGAGCGTCAGAGTTTCGGGCGGCATCGTGCCCCCAGCGCTCCAGCGGTTGAATGCCCGCTTTGGGAACGGCCCCGTGCCGGACCAAGCAGTGACGGCACCCCTTCGCGATGTGGCGCAATTGGGCGACGACGGCAAGGCCTGCCGGCCCCTGGGCAACGGTTCGCTCAACGGCGCGATCGCCTTGATTGATCGCGGTGGTGACTGCTCGCGGGAATCGAAGGTGAATCACGCCCAGCGGGCCGGAGCCGTCGGCGTGGTGTTGGTCCAACCGGATGGGTCCAATGGAGTTTTCCCCATGCTGGGGCTGCAGGCCACGGGCATTCCGGCCGTGCTGGTGGGTTCAGATGACGGGCGGGCGTTGCGGAGCTATCTGCTGCAGAACTCCGCCGCCCGGGTGACGCTGGATCCGGCTGTGGTGCAGGTGGACGCGCCCGCCGATGAGATCGCCTATTTCTCCTCCCAGGGCCCGGCTATTGGCGACTTCACCATCAAGCCGGAGCTGACCGCGGTCGGGACTGACTTGTATCTGGCCACCCAAAGCTTCGACCCCAATGCAGGACTCTATTCCGCGGACCGTTATCGCGCCGTTCAAGGCACCAGCTTTGCGGTTCCGATGGTGGCCGGAGCGGTGGCCTTGGTGAAGCAACGCAACCCCACCTGGACACCGCTCCAATTGAAGAGCGCAGTCGTGAACTCCGCCAACCCCAACATTGACGACTTCGACGGCAACAACCGTCGCATCCGTGCCCGCGTGAATTCCACCGGTGCCGGGAAACTGGACGTCGCGGCAGCGTTGGGGGTCAGCTTGACCGCAGACCCGGCAGCACTGAGCTTTGGCGTCTACGCCGGCACATCCAGATCGATCGGCCTGCGGCTGACCAACAGCTCCACGACGGCGGCCACCATCTCGGTGCAGATCCAGGCACGTGATGCTGATGCCAGCGCCCGGCTCACGATCACGCCCTCCAACTTCTCCATAAGCCCAGGTCAGACCACCCAGCTGAGCGTCGTGCTCAGCGGAGCCCGCCCGGCGGCGGGCAACTATGAAGGCATCATTTCCCTCACCGGTTCCGGCACCACGCTCCGCATCCCGTATCTCTATCTGGTGGGCGACGGCGTCCCATTCAACATTTATTCGCTGGCCGGCAATAGCTTTCTGGGCACGCCCAATCAAGGGCTCAACGACCAGCGCAGACAGCCGCTGATGTCGCTGAAGCTGCTGGACAAGTTCGGCGTGCCGG
>JAPKYX010000144.1 GCA_026394075.1 Acidobacteriota bacterium | reverse complement strand
TCGCCAAGTCAGAAGCCAGCCATCCGATTCTGGTGCGCGACCGCCTCTTCAGTCTGGCGATTCTCCATAGCGGACAAACCGGCGAACCGCAGTTCTACCGGCAACACAACCGGCACTACGTTCATGGAGCACTGTCGTCAACGGCCTGCCAGGTGATCCAGGAAATCGAGCTCGACACCCACACGATCTTCATCGGTGAAATGATCGAGGGCCACGTCACTCCGTCCAAGCAACGAAATCTGCTGAATACTGACCCGCAATGAAGCCGCGTTTAACCGCCCAAATCTGGGACACCAGCCTGCAATGTGTCTGTAGTATCGTGGCCGCGCGGGCCGAGCATGGCGTGGAGCTTTGGGGTTGTTCCAATTTTGCGGCGGTCTCTGAAGATCCGCCGCGAGTGGGCGTCAACCCCAATGTCGTCTATCCCATCGATGAGGCCATTCTGAAATCGGGCCGGTTCTCGATCAGCATCATGCCGGCTTCGCGGCTGGACGACATGAGGCGGATGTTCGCCGTGCGGCGGCGGGACCCGGACAAACCGGCGGCCGTGGGCCTGGTGATGGGAGATCGCGACGGGATCCCGTTTGTCGAAGATGCGCTGCGCGTCGTCTTTTGTGAGGTGGAGAAAACCGCCGAAACCGGGGATCATCGGCTGATTGTGGGCCGGGTGATCGAGAACCGGCCCAATCCAGCCCGGCAGAGCGAATTGCCGGTGTTATATAAGGACGCCATTCGTGGGACGGGACTGGCGAAACGGTTGTCCTACGCGGTCCGAGGTTTCCTGTTGCAGACAGGGCTGATGGATGCGATTCTCGCGCGCCTGGGACGAACGCCACGGACGCCGGATCTGCGGAAAGAGACGTATCGCGGCGGCGGTTATGATCCGCCACACATTGCGGAAGTGCTCCGCCCTGGGGGGGCTGATCTGAGCCGGGTGATCCAGCCGCCGAAAGCCCCCGCGGTGCTGCGGCAGTCGATCGGCCTGTGCGTGGTCGGCACGCGCTGGGGGTTGACCCATGCCGAACTGGTGAGCAAGCATTTGCCGCAGGTGAAGCTATCGGTGTGCGGCCAGGACCCGAAGCGGACGGCGCGCATCGCCCGGCAGTTGGGGGCGCAGCATGCCTTTACATCGATTGCCGAGGCGGCGGCGCATAGCGACGTGCAGGCCTGTCTGATCGCGCTGCCGCATCATCTGCACCGTTCCGCCACTGAGGAAGTGTTGCGGCATGGCAAGCACGTTCTGGTGGAGAAGCCCATCGCCACCACGCTGGCCGATGCGGACGCGATGATGTCCGCCGCCCGGCAGGCGGGCCGCCTGCTGATGGTGGCCGAGAACATGCACTTCCGGCCTGATGTCGCGGCGGCGGTGCGGAGAATCAGCGCTGGAGATATAGGAGAGCCGGTCTATTCGATGACGCACGTGTCCGCGCCCCGAGCACCGGAATCCTGGCATGGCGACGCCGCTCTGGCCGGAGGCGGGCCGTGGATGGACTACGGGGTCCACCAAGTGCGCGCGATCCGGCTGCTGATGGGTGAACCGGACCGCATTATGGCGACGCGGGGCATGCAGATGCACGTCAAGATGTCAGCCGAGGACAGCTTGCAGGTACTGCTCGCCAGCCGCTACGGATGGCAGTCCCACGTGTTTGTCAGCTGGCTCTCGGGGCGCGGGACGCTGCCGGAGATCACAGTTTGCGGTGACCGAGGCCAACTGCAGATCTACGCCGAGCAGCCGTATTTCGACTTCTTCCCGAATGCCCCGACGCCGATCACCGAACTGATCGATATGGTGCGGCCTTACAGCTTGCAAGCCAAGCTGCGGCATCCCGATCAGCAGCGCATCCGGATTCCGGTGCCACCGTCGGACGCCTATCTGGCCGAGATCACCGAGTTTCTGGCTGCCATCACGGAAGGGCGCAAGCCGGTGACACCGATGCTGGACGGACGGCGGGATCTGGAGATTGTGCTGCGGGGTTATGACGCGCTGAAGTCCGGCCGGTGGGAAGAGATCCCGGCCACGGCCGCGGACCCGTCCCGATAGAGCGTTGGTAGGATTGAGAGTTGCCGCATCCTGCAACTTCTCTCGCCCGGTTGAGCCGCCGGACACTGTTGGCCCTTCCGGCCGCCGCCGCTGCCGCTGCCGCTGCCGCACCGTTGGTGGATGTCGCGGCTGTCGACCGGAAGCGCATTCTCGCTGCAGCTGATCGGTATCTCAGCGAAAAACCCGTCACCATCACCGCTTCCTCCAGTCCGCGGAGCGCCGGTGGCAAGCATGACTTCTTCAGCGAGGGCGACTATTGGTGGCCGGACCCGAAGGACGCGGCTGCCCCCTACATCCAGCGCGATGGAATGACCAACCCGGCCAACTTCGTGGCGCACCGTCAGGCGATGATCCGGTTGTCGATCCAAGTGCCGGCACTGACGGCAGCCTTTCGGATTACGGGCAAGCAACGCTACGCCGACCACGCCGGGCGGCATCTGCGGGCCTGGTTTCTGGACGAGGCGACGCGGATGTCGCCGCATTTGCTGTATGCCCAGGCGATCCAGGGACGGTTTACCGGACGCGGCATCGGCATCATCGATACGCTTCATTTGGTGGAAGTGGCCCGGGCCGCCAGCCTCCTGCCCGGTGTCGATGTACGGCCCTGGTTTGCGCAGTATCTCGACTGGATGACGTCACACCCGTACGGCCACGCCGAACGCGATGCCAAGAACAACCACGGCACTTGCTGGACGATGCAGGTGGCCGAGTTTGCGCGTTACACCCGCAATTCCGGACTGATGGCCGCTTGCCGGGAGCGGTTCAAGACGCTGCATGTGCCGGGCCAGATCGCTCCCGATGGCAGTTTCCCGCTGGAGTTGGCGCGGACCAAGCCTTACGGCTATTCGTTGTTCACCCTGGACGCGATGGCGGGCATCTGCCAGATTCTCTCGACACCCGACGACAATCTGTGGTGCTTTGAAACGCCCGACGGGCGCGGCATGCGGCGGGCGATGGCCTACATGGTGCCGTTTGTCGCGAACAAGAAGAGCTGGCCAAAACCGCCGGATGTGATGTTTGACGACCAGTGGCCGGTGCGTCATGCGAGCCTGCTGTTTGCGGGCCTGGCGTTCAATCAGCCGGACTACATCGCCATTTGGCGTAGACTAAATCCTGACCCGACTGAGGATGAGACGCTGCGCAATTACCCGTTGCGCCAGCCGGTCCTGTGGGTCTAGAAGGGCTTTGGGGGTGATCGGATGAGTGAGAACATTTCGCGGCGTTACTTCTTCTATGGGTCGCTGCTGACGGCTGCGGTTCCGGCGGCGGGCTATGGCAGTGAGCCATCACTGAAGGCGCTGGGCTATAAGCCGTACTGGAACAAACTGAACATGGCCGCCATCGGCGTTGGCGGCCAGGGCGGCGTCATCCTGAATCAGGCAGCGCAGACCGAGAACATCGTCGCGCTGTGCGATGTCGATGTGGACCGTGGCGCGCAGAACATGAAGAAGTTCGCGAAACTGCCCGTCTACAAGGATTTCCGCGTCCTGCTGGACAAGGAAGGCAAGAACTTCGATGCCGTCACAATCGCCATCCCGGACTTTATGCATGCCACGGTCGCCTTGGCCTGCATGCAACGCGGCAAGCACGTCTATCTGGAGAAACCGCTGACGCGTACCGTCTGGGAAGCGCGCCTGCTGGCCGATGCGGCCGTGAAGTATAAGGTGGCCACCCAGATGGGCAACCAGGGCTATTCGCACGAATCGCACCGGGTGGCGGCGGAGATCCTGTGGTCCGGTGAAATTGGCGATGTGCGGGAAGTGCACTTTTCGACCACGCCCGGCTCGCACCCCACCGGTTTACAGACATTGCCGCCGGAGGAATCCGCTCCGGATACGCTCGATTGGCAGGCCTGGCTGGGCAACGCTCCGATGCGGCCCTATAGCAGCTACTACGTGCCGTACAACTGGCGCGGCTTCTACGACTTCGGGACGGGGCAGATCGGCAATTGGGCCACGCACACGGCCGGTCCGGTGCACCATGCGTTGCAGTTGGGCGCACCCTCGAGCGTCGAGTGCGTTTCGCAGTTCAATTCCAGCAAACTGACCTTCCCGGACCGGGCCACCATCCGCCTGGACTTCCCTGCCCGGGGCGCGATGCCGCCGGTGCAGGTTTTCTATCATGACTCGGCCCGCGCGACGGACCCTGAGGTCTATCACGTGCCGGGGATGGAGAACGAAGTGATTCTGCCGCCTCCCAACAATCTCAGCGATAAGGGCCGTCCGATGGGCCGCGGCGAGGGCCGGGGTGCGGGATTTGGTGGCGGTTTCGGTGGTCCTGGTGGAGGTCCTGGTGCCGGGATGCCGGCGGGGGCCAGGCCGGGCGGGGTCCAGCGGATGGGTGCCGGTGGTCCGGGCGTCAAGGTGTTTGGCGGCGAGCGCGGCGGTCCGCAGCGTGGTCTGCTGACCGGCAACGGCGCGGTGTTCATTGGGAGCAAGGGCATCATGGCGACGGTGGAACGTGGCGAAGGCGTCTGGCTGTTGCCGTCGGCGCGTTGGGCGGAATACCGGCTGCCTCCGCAGCTGCTGAACCGTTCGCCAGGCCACATGGCCGACTTCATCCGTTCTTGCAAGGGTGGCGACCCATCTTGTTCACACTTCGGCATTTCCGGTCCCTATGCGGAGTGGCTGGCCATGGCCGCGCTGGCGTTCCGGGTGCCGGGTAAGTTGAACTGGGATAGCCAGAACCTTCGGTTCACCAACAGCGCGGAAGCGACGCGGCTGGTGAAGCCGGTGACGAAGCCGGGCTGGGAACTGAAGCTCTAGCGGCGAAAGGCGGGCGGCGGTCTTGGTCCTGCGCACCGGGCGTCTTTGGCTGCTGCTGATGCTGTTGCCCACGCTCGGCCGGGCGCAGAGTTCGCTCCTCGACCGGGCGTCGGCCGCGGTGCGGACCGGACACTACCGGGACGGGTACGCGTTGGCCGAACAAGCCGCCGCTGAGTTTGAGCGGGTCTCCGATTGGCGTCAAGCCAGCAAGGCCCGCAACATGATGGGCAACGCGCTGTTCTACGAAGCGCGTTACGGCGAGGCTCGGCGCTGGTACGAACTTTCGCTGAAGCTGGCCCGGCAAGCTGGCGACCAGGAAGCCGTAGTTCTGCGCTGGAACAACCTGGGCAATGTCGCCATGTTCCTGGGCCAGTACGGCGAGGCGGACCGCGCATATCAGGAAGCCCAGCGCACGGCGGGTACGGCCTGGCCGGAAGCCGCCATGACCACGACGGTCAATCACGCCACGTTGCTGCAACGGCTGGGCAAGGATCGCGAGGCTCTCGATCTTTACTTGAAGTTGCGCCCGCAAGCCGTTAGGCTGCCACTGATTTCACAAGGTCAACTGGCTGCGAATCTGGGTGCGCTCTACCGCCGCTTGGGCGACCCCTACCGCGCCCGGGAGCTTTACCATGCTGCGCTCGCACAGTTCCACCAGGCGAAGTTCTCCGATGGCATCATTGGCACGTTGAAGAACATCGGCATTGCGGAGGCGGTGGAGTTTCAGGACTACCCGCAGGCGCGCCAGCTGTTCCAGCAAGCGTTGAGGCAGGCGCAGCAGTCAGAAAACGGGCGGGAGCAGTTGGTGATTACGCTCTATCTGGCGGAAGTGGCTTTTCGCCAGGATGACGCGCGTGAGGCAGAGCAGTTGTGGAAGACGGCGCTGGATCTTTCGGTGTCGCAGAAGGCACCGGAGCAGCAGTGGCGGGCGCTTTACGGCTTGGGCCGCGTGGCGGCACAGCAGGGCGGCGATTCGCAGCGCTACCTGCGCGAGGCCGTCCAGGTGATCGAGCAGTTGCGCGCGGACGTGGCCAGCGGCAGCCGGACGGAATTTCTGGCGGACAAGCGCGAGGTCTACGACAGTTACATCGCGGGCTTATGGAAGGGTCCGCGAGAGGAGCTGTTCGCGTGGCTGGAACGCTCCCGCGCCCGGACGCAGGCGGAGCGGCAGGCCGTGCCGCATCTGGCTGAGCTCCAGGCCCGGTTGCGTGACGGCGAGTTGATGGCGATCTATTGGGTGAGCGGTGCGCGCATGGCCCTGCTGTGGGTGAAGCGGGATGCCGCAGGCGAAGTGGAGCTGCCACACACGCCACGGCCGCGAGACCCCTGGTTGTTTGACGCCGAAGCTTTTCTGCCCGCTGAGGTGCGGCGCGGCGTCCGGCATGTCATGGTGGTTCCGGACGGCTGGCTGGCCACGGTGCCGTTTGTGTTTTCCGGCGTCGCGGTGAGCACTCTACCGGCCGCCCGCTTGCTGCGGGAAGTGACGGTGAATGCGCAGGATTCTCACCGCCCGGCCTTGGCCTTGGCGGCCGCCCAGAACCAGGACGGGCTGCCGCCGCTGCCAGAGGCGATGGCAGAGGTGAGGGCCGTCGAAGACAGCTTGTCCCTGCCCTGGCGGACGCTGGCGGCAGGCACGGCTTCAGGTGAACTGGCAAAGCTCGCCCTTCTGCGTGAGCTGCCGGGGTTGCAGGTGCTGCATGTGGCGGCCCATGCGGTGGTGGATTCTGAGCGGCCCAACCGCTCGCGCATTGTGCTGGCCGACAGTACGCTTTCGGCAGGCGAGTTTGAAAAGCTCGACCTGAGCGGCCTGGATCTGGTGACGCTCTCCGCTTGCCAAACCGCCCAAGGCCGGCTTATCGCGGGCGAGGGTGTGCAGAGCCTGTCGGCGGCCTTCTTGCGGGCCGGGGCGCACAGTGTGGTGGCGTCACTGTGGCCCGTGAGCGACGGGGCGGCGCGGGAGTTCATGCGGCAGTTCTACGCGGCCATGGCGCAGGGACACGGCAAGGCGGAAGCTTTACGGATCGCACAGCAACGGCTACGTGATTCCAAAGGCGCGCTGGCCAAGCCGGAGCATTGGGCGGCCTTCGTGCTCTATGGCGATGGCCGGGGCGTGATCACGGGCAGTCCCCGGCTGAGCCCGATGCTGCTGATGGCGGCGGGCGGAGCGCTCTTGCTGCTCGCCGCCCTTTGGTGGCTTAAAGCCCGACCTTGATGGTGAACGGGGGCAAGGACGTCACCGCGCCGGTGCTCTCGGTGCCGACCAAACCCAACAGCTTCACACCCACGAGCGTCGTCACCCGCATCGCGGGCAGTCCGACGAGGCCGGGAAATAGTGACCGGACTTCATAAACGGCCCGGCCGCCGGCGGGAATCTCGACCGTGACTGAAGGCCCTTCCGGGCCAAAGCCGGAGACGCAGGCGATGCGCACGGAGGCGGGTACGGTTTGTTGATTCTGTAGGGCGATGGCTGGCACTTGGGCCGGGGTGATGGGCAGTCCCCAGATCATCAGCGCGTCCCGGACGGTGTCGCCCAGAAACAGTGGGACGGCGCGGGCCGCCGCGCTGGTGCCGCCGGTTTCGACGCGGGTGCCGCGGAAATACGAGTAGTACGTTACCTGCTCGCCGGCTTTCGTCTTCAGCTTGATCTGCGTGCCGTCCAGCTTGAAGCTGGTTTCGGGCGTGATGTCGATCCGCTCGGAGTTCACGAAGGTAGTAGCGGCCTTAACGGCGTCGTTTAGCTTGACCGTTGTCTTGGAATCAAAGCCGAGGCCCAGAATCGAGAAGGGCTGCCCGGCCAGGATCTTGCCGCCACCGGGCACGACGTTGGTGATGGAGGCGGTTCCGCCCACGGTGACGCTACCGCCCTTGATCTCGGGCGCGTAGGGCAAGCCTAGTAGATTACGCCAAGCTGTCGGATTGAGTACGGCATTCACGGACGCCACCGCACCAACGGGCGCATCCGGGCGGATCGCCACGGCGATGGTGACGATGGGGTAGTCCAGCGTCGACCCCAGCGTGCCACGGATGGAACGCAGATCGAGCGTCACCTTCCCATTGACGTAGGTCGCCACGCCGTAGGCTGAGCCATCGGTGGAGTGGACGGCGATGCCACGAACGCCATCGAAGATGTCGCCGCCGAAGTCCATCGACGCAAACCCGGTGACGATCGGCTTGGGATCGGTGACGATCAAGCGAATCTGCGCCACTCCGCCGGGAGGCGCCACCTCATCACTCACCTTCAGCGACAGCAAAGCCGGAGTGGCCGCTGAAGCGACTGCCGTTCCCAAAAATAACGTTGACCAGAAGTGCATAACAACCCTTACTTATTTGTTCTTCTAAATGGGACGTCCGCCGAGACCGCCAGCTGCTTGCCGTCCGGTCCCTGCGCCGTCACCCGTACCATCAGCGTCTGCCGGGGCCGCATTAAGTCACGCAAGGCTTGCGCGTCCCACTGGGACCCGGTTATCTGCTGTTTCACTAACTCCGCACCATCCACCGCCAGCACCGCCA
Organism: Acidobacteriota bacterium; assembly: GCA_026394075.1. GTDB lineage: Bacteria > Acidobacteriota > Terriglobia > Bryobacterales > Bryobacteraceae > JAPKYZ01. Next base: position 11,259 of record JAPKYX010000144.1, on the reverse strand, counting down.
CCTGATAGCTGGCCGCACCGGCGACGGGCTTCCAGGCGATCTCGGACGGGCCTTCCGCCAGATCTCCCGAGGTTGTCAATAATTCAACGGAGGCACTCCGCAGGGTGGAGGAGCCTTCCTCCATCGCCACTTGCGGCAGGCCCCCACGATTGAACTGCCATCCCATGCCGGCCATCACCAAGGCCACACCCGCCAGCGCCCAAGCCGGCGCGGGCATCATCCACCAGGAGCGGCGCGGCTTGGCCGGTGCGGGCGGCTTGACGGCTGGCCGCGAACGCTCAGCCATCCATTCCACATCAGCCACCTCTTCCGGCCGGACCTCCGCCTGGGCGAACTGTCGAAAAAGACTGAGTTCGGCCGCGCAGGCCGGGCATTCCGCGCAATGTTTCCGGACACGCTCCAGCTCCGGTGCGGGCAGCGAGCCTTCGTCATAGGCCGTCAACTGCTCAATTGCGGGACAGTCCGGCCCCGGCTGCAACGACTGGCGCAGAGTCTCATCGATACTCATTGAGCCCTCCAACGGCGCACCACTTCATGAAGCTTGCGGCGGGCGCTGACAATGTAGGCCTTGGCACCGCTAGAATTCTCGAGGCCCAGCATTCGCGTGATCGAATCGAGCGGTAGCTCTTCGCTGTAGTGCAGCGTAAAGACTTGGCGCTCAGTTTCGTCGAGCACATTGTTGATCCAGCCGCGGGCGAGGGTAAGACGCTGCTCGCGGTCCAGGGCGTCATCGAAATCGCCCACGGACGAATCCACCATGCCCCCAGCACTGTCCTCCGGCAACGGCTCCGGCGCAACGCCACGAGAGCGCCACTCGGACCGGCAATGGTTGCGGCAGATCGTGTAAAGCCAGGTGGTGAATCGGGCCTCGCCGTTCCAGGTGTGCATTCCTTTTTGGACCCGGATGAAGATCTCCTGCGCCAGGTCGGCCGCCGATTCGCGGTCGCCGGTGAAGCGCAGGCACCAGAGGATAACCCGGGTCTGGTGGCGGCGGAACAACTCGTTGAGGTAGCGAGAACCGTCCGGCCCTCCGGCCCGTGCGCTCGCGAACAGCTCTTCATCGGTTGACTGCAGCATCTCACCAGCACGCGGCCCATGCCAGCCGGGATGGTCTCCAGCGGCACCGGCCCCAACGAAGGCGATGCGGGCGGCGTGCCTCGCCACCTAAGGTTTCTGCCTCGACCCTCATTGCTCCAAAGTATACTCAACACCGCCGTAATGCGTGGGGAGTACGGCTTTGGCCTGAGTTGAGCCACCGGGAAACTTTTCCAGTAGGCATGAACTCGGTGGGCGGGCCGGGGGGATTCCATGCCCATTGATACCCACCCTGTGCCCTTCCGGAACACGAAATTACACCTGGCACGGGTGAAATGGCCGCAAATCTACCGGCGGTGTGGAACCCAGCTAAACCGGGCGGCCCTTCCATTTCACCTTGACGCCGAACAGCGCGGTGACCATGCCATTCAAAGCGATCAGCTGGAAGACATAGATGGCCAGTGGCGCAAACAGGCTCGCCAGACCGCCGTACCAAGGCGTGAGCAGCAGCGTCGGCAGGATGCCCAGGATGCCTAGCGGAACCCACTGCTCGGTCTGCGCCAGCAACACCATCAGCGGCAGCCAACTCAAGATGAACATGGAAGAAATGAACACCTGGATGCCCATTTTCCGGTCATTCTGCATGAAACGGAAGGAGTTTTTCGAAAAGCCATTCCAAATCTCACCGAAGCCCGCATACATGCGGACGAACGCCATCTTCTCAGCCCGCAACACTCGCACCTGGCCGTGATGCCGCTTCGCCCGGTAAGCGATCTCCGCATCCTCGATGACGCTGGAAGCCACGGATCCGTGGCCGCCGATGAAGTCGTAGAACTTGCGGCGAAACAGCATGCACTGGCCGTTGGCCATCGCATCGGATGACTGGGGATCATTCATGCTTTTGCCGTTGATGCCGCAGAACAGCAGCGCGAATGCGTAGGGCATCAGCACCTTCTCCCAAAAGCTCCGGGTTACCTGGTGCGGAAAGACGGAGACCAGATCGGCCTGTTCCCGTTCCGCGTAATCGAGCAGCGAACACAGGAACTCCGGCGCATACCAGGTGTCAGCGTCGACAAACAGAATCCAGTCACTGACGGTCGCCTTGGCCCCGGCGGCGCAGGCGTTCGGTTTCCCCACCAGCCCCTTCTGCAGACGCGGGGCAAAGATCACTTCAGCGGTGTTCTGTTTGGCGATCATCGCCGTGCCGTCGGTGGAATCATCATCCACCACCAGCACCCAACCGGCCGGAAAGCTGGAAACCACGCGGGCGATGTTGGCCTCTTCGTTGCGGGCCGGAACGATGACGATGACGTCCTGGGGCGGCTCTTTGAAATCGCCGCGGGGGAGTTCCGGCAGCAGAAGATAGTTCCGGCGGGACCGGATAAAGGCGACGATGATGCCCGCGGCAACGACGCACGCCGCCAGCAACACGGTCCAGGCGTCTAACATCCACGGGTCGCCCGGTGACCCATCCCAAAGATTCTGTTGCCACCAAAGCATCATGAAATTCGCCTCCGCGTCGGACCGGACATGCCGTCAGGAAACAGGGGGCGCTCCACGTCTGATTGCCACTGCCCGGTGCCATCAAGGGCCCGCGCTTCCAGGAACTCGGCCGTGGTGGAGGCCTCCAGTTCCGCCTGCCACCGCGTCAGCGTGTAGGCCGACAGCACGGGTTCCAGCACTGCCTCCGCCCACGGGCCACCGGCCACCCGCACCTGCACCTGCTTCACGCCACGGACGCCCGCAAACGAAACCCCGCCCACGCGAAGCCGCGAGCCTTCGCGACGGATACGGTCAATAAAGGAGCACGTATGGATCACCGGTTCCTTGGTATAGCCTAGCTTGGGCCACGTGCCGATATACGGCTGACGCACAAAGGCGATCTCGGCAATCCACTTGATGTTTTTGAAGCCATAGTAGCGGGGAGCCAACAATCGCGCGGGGTAGCCGTGGTTGCGGTTGAGAGTCGAGCCATTCATGCCGATGGCGAGCATCGGCTCCGCCGTAAACGCATACTCCGGCTTGAACGAATCACCATGCCCGTCGACGCCAATCACCGCCATCTCCACGATCCCTTCCGGGAGATCGGAAGGCGAGACCAACTTCGATAGAGGCAGGCCCGCCCATTCAGCCGTACCCATGAGATCGCTCTTCAGCGTGTTTGAGACGCAGCGTAGGGTTTGGAAGCGCCGGTCGTGGGGGGCGCTGAGCAGTTCGCGGTAGCTTAGTTCGCGCAAGGTCTTGCCCGCCACGGTGATCTTCAGCCGCCACGTGTCCGGGTCCAGCGCGGGGTCCACCGTGTTCTTGGACATCACATAGAACTGCCCGACGGGCGTGATCGGCTTGCGCACCAACCCGGGCGCGAACCCGTCGTCCGGCACGCGCGGCGTGAACAACGGCACGGGCTGCTTGGCCTGGGCCGCAAAGCGCTGGTCGCGCCAGTAGCTTTCCACCGCCACCGCCGCCGTCGCACCGGTCATGGTGACGGAGGTGAGAAACTCGCGACGGCCACGGGCAAACTCGCGAGTCCGCAGCGCCGTCATCGCCACCCAGGTGAGAAAGCCGAGAGTGGCCAAGCCACCCGTCACCGCCAGCGGCTTCGCCCAGGCCCCCAGATTGGTGAGCATCCACACCGATTGGGAGTTCGGCGTATGGGCCATAATCCATTCCGCGATCCATTCGGTGGCCAGCGGCCAGCCGAACAGATAGTATCCGGCGTAGTTCAGCACGACCAGGACGAAGGAGACCAGCGAGGCCTCAGTGATGCGAGGGATACGGGGCGGTCGAACGTTGGCCAAAGTCACGGTTTCCAGGGAGTGAAGCGGGAGAAGGCGGAGCCGGCGGCATGGCGTGCCACGGGCAGCGCCATGGAACGGAGCGTGAGCCAGTACTTCTGCACGGACGGCACCACGGCGCGGCGCTCGAATACCTGGTATTGATTGCGCTCAATCACCGACAGGATCTGGCGGTAGACGTCGCTGGCGATCTTCACCGAATAGGCTCCGCGCGGATTCAACATCGCGATGCCGGGCTCAGCGGAAGCGTAATAGTCACGGGCGCGCTTGGCTTGGGCGGCCATCAGGCGCCGGAAGGGATCGTTGATGCGGCAGGCGGCCAGATCGTCTGCGGAATAGCCGAACTCTTCCATCTCATCGGCGGGCAGGTAGATGCGGCCCAGGCGCAGGTCGTCCCCAACATCGCGCAGGATGTTCGTCAACTGCATGGCGATCCCCAAGTCGATCGCTTTCGGGATGGCCGTCTCCTCCAGCCTAGGCTTCCGGAACCCGATTACTTTGCACATCATCAGCCCTACGGTGGAGGCGACGCGATAGCAGAAGACGCGCAGTTCGGCAAAGTTGCGGTAGCGGACTTGGTTTAAGTCCATGCGGCAACCTTCAATCAGTTCCAGCGGATACTCGGCGGGAATCTGATGGCGGTCCACCGTGTCAAAAAACGCGCGCAAGATCGGGTTCTGCGGGCGGATGCCCATAAAACCGGACCGGACCGCCTGCTCCCATTCGGCCAGATCGCGACGTCCTTGATCGACCGTGGTCGCTTCATCCACCAGATCATCGGTGGTGCGGCAAAACCAATAGACAGCGTGTGCCGACCGGGCCAGGTCCGGCGGAAAGAATCGCGTGGCGAAGTAGAAGCTCTTGGAGCCCGCCGCCGTGGCCGCCGCGGCTTCCGAGTAGAGAGCCGACAGTTCCGCCACTTCACGCACCGGAACTACAGCGGCAGACGTTCGCATACCAGATTCTCAGCAATCTTGGCCGACGATAGCACACCCGGAACACCGGCTCCGGGGTGGGTGCCGGCTCCGGCAAAGAAGAGATTCTCCACATCTTCGCTGACGTTGTGCGGCCGGAACCAGGCCGACTGCGTGAACACTGGCTCAACGGAGAAGGCCGCGCCCGCGTAGCTTTGCAGCGTCGTCTCAAAGTCGAGCGGCGTGAACATCCGCTCCGTCGCCAGATTGTCCAGCAGACCGGGCAGGTAGTGGTCGTTCAGGAACTGCATCACCGCGTCGCGGAACGGCTTGGCGGCGGTTGACCAATCGATGCCCGAGAGCTGATTGGGCACCGGGATCAGCACGTACCAACAATCGGACCCTTCCGGGGCCATGGTGGGATCAGTGGCTGAGGGGCGGTGCAGATAGAGCGAGAAGTCCTGCGCCAGCTGCTTCTTGTTGAAGATGTCGTCGAGCAGGTCGCGGTAACGCTCGCACAGGATGATGGTGTGGTGTTTCACGTCCGGGTACTGCTTACGAGTCCCGAAATAGATCACAAACAGCGACATCGAATAGTCCAGCGATTCCAGACGGCGGTTCGTGTTCTTGGGGCGCGCGGCCGGGTCCACCAGCAGACGGTAGGTGTTGGCGATGTCGGCATTGGACACCACCCCATCAGCCCGCAGCTGCTCACCGGAGGGGCCGATCTCAACCCCAACTGCTTTTGAGCCTTCCGTCAAAATGCGCGTCACCGGGCTGGACAAGCGGATCTTGCCACCCAGCTCCTCAAACAAGCGGCCCAAGCCCTGGACCACCGCTCCGGTGCCGCCCATGGCGTAATGCACACCCCACTGGCGCTCCAGGTGGTGGATCAAGGCGTAGATCGAGGTGGTCTGGAACGGATTGCCGCCCACCAGCAGCGGGTGGAAGCTGAAGACCCGGCGGAGCAGATCGTCCTTGATGTAGCCGGCGACAAACTGGTAGACCGTCTTGTAGCACTGCAACCGGATCAGATCGGGGGCGATCTTGATCATGTCGGTGAACTTCAGGAACGGCTTGTCCGCCAGCTCGACAAAGCCTTTCTGGAAGATATCTTTCGCCGCCCGGATCATGGCGCGGTAGCCTTCCACATCGCCGGGCGCGAACTTCGCCACGGCCGCTTCGGTCTGCGCTTCGTCGCCGTTGTATTCAAAGCTGCGACCGTTGTGAAACTCGATGCGATAGAACGGGTCCACGGGCACGATCTGGACGTAGTCCGAGGTCTTGCGGCCCGCGCCTTCAAACAGCTCGTCGATCAGGAACGGCGCGGTGATGACGGTGGGCCCGGCATCAAACGTGTAGCCGTCCTGCCGGTAGACATACGCACGGCCGCCCAGCATATCGCGGGCCTCCACGAGCGTGACTTGGTATCCCTTGGTCTGCAGGCGAACGGCGGTGGCAAGACCGCCGAAGCCGCTACCGATGACAATGATCGAGCGAGCGGGCATTCAGGTAATCGAGGAGTTCACAAACAGGGGCGGCGTCTTCGCCGTAGCCAACCAAACAGTGACGGGCGCGATCCAGTTGCGCCTCTACTACAGCATAGTCGTCAATCTCACCATCCACCAGGTCATCGGCCACCTGGAAGGCAACGCCGAATTCGCGGCCAAACCGCCGCAGGCCGTCATCCACCCGAGCTGCCGGTGGCGCGTAGGCCATGCCGGCCTGGACAGCCAAGTCGAACAGCGGCACCGTCTTTAGCTCATGCATCTGAATGCGGTGGAAATCACGGGTGTCGCCGGACAGCGTCAGATCCATCGATTGCCCCGCAATCAGGCCAGCGCAATCGAGCGTCGACAGCAGTTGGATCTGGAACAACCGTTGCCGCTCCCGCAGTGCATCCGGCACTCTCTGTTCCACCACCACGCGGGCCGCCAATGCCACCAGCGCAAACGCGCCCAGCAACGCCGTCGGTTCGCCAAATTCGCGGTGGACCGTCGGTCGGCCGCGGCGGAGCATTTCATTGTCCATGCACGGCAGGTCGTCCACAATCAACGACGCACAGTGCAGCATCTCGACGGCGCAAGCGGCGCGGAGCGTAAAGGCCGGGTCAGCGCCCAGCAAGTGTCCGATCCGCAAAGCCAATATGGGACGAATCCGCTGCCCCTTGCCCAGTACGGCGTAGCCCAGGGCTCCCTGAACGGGCCCGGCATCGGCACAAACGGAACTGCCGAGCAGGCGTTCGAGTTCGGCATTGATGGCCGCGCGGTCCGATTCGATTCGTGAAGCGTGAGAAATTTCCAGCATCCCGTCATTTACCCGATTATCGTGGCGCTGAAAAGGACTAATCTTTTTGCAGTTTCTTTTCGCCCCAATGGATTACCGCCAAACATGACGTAAAGAGACGCTTTTGGGGTGAATCGGGTTACCCTTCCGTTTCGGCTCATTGCTGGAGTGGTACCCACGCAAAGCCCAGAGCAATATTCCTGAGAGAATTTCCGGCTGAGGCGCACTACCCACCATGGCCCTCTTCCGCACCCGCAGCGCCGCCGTCTACGGTATCGAGGCGCATCTGATCGACGTGGAAGTGGATATGTACTCTGGCAGCTCCACCCGCGACATGGTGACGGTGGGCATGCCGGACACGGCGGTGAAGGAAAGCCGGGAGCGGATCAAGTCCGCGTTGATGAATTCAGGCTTCGGTTTTCCCAACAAGCCGGTGACCATCAATCTGGCTCCGGCGAATGTCCGGAAGGAGGGTGCCGGGTTCGATCTGCCGATGGCGATGGGCATTATTGGTGCCATGGGAGGCGCCACCGGCCGGGCAAGCGACAGCTTCCTGATCACGGGTGAACTATCGCTGGACGGATCAATCCGGGCTGTGCGCGGCGTTCTCTCGATGGCGGTCTGCGCTCGCAAGCAGGGGATTCCGAATGTCGTCGTCCCGAGTGAGAACGCCGCGGAGGCAGCCGTCGTGGAGGGAGTAAATGTCTATGGCGTCAAGACATTAGCAGAAGCAGTTCAAGTACTGATTCAACCGGAATCACGCCTTCCCCTGCAGCCCATCGCGGCCCCGCCATCGCATACGCCCGAGTTCGACTTTGGCGACGTCCGCGGCCAAGCCAGCGCCAAGCGAGCCATGGAAGTGGCAGCCGCCGGAGGGCACAACCTGCTGCTGGTGGGTCCGCCGGGTTCGGGCAAGACGATGCTCGCGCGCCGGTTGCCGGGGATCCTGCCGCCACTCTCGTTCGGCGAAGCGCTGGAGACCACACAAGTCCACTCGGTCGCCGGAGCACTCCCCAATGACTGCGGCCTGCTCCGCCAACGCCCGTTCCGCGCCCCGCACCACTCCGTCTCCGACGCCGGCCTAATCGGCGGCGGCATCGGCACCGCCCGTCCCGGCGAAGTCTCGCTGGCGCACAACGGCGTGCTGTTCCTGGACGAACTCCCCGAGTTCCAACGCAGTGTTCTGGAGCAGTTGCGGCAGCCGTTGGAGGAAGGTTCGGTCACCCTAGCCCGCTCCATGATGACCCTCAGCTTCCCCGCCTCCTTCATGCTGGTGGCGGCAATGAACCCGTGTCCGTGTGGATTCTACGGCGACCAGACGCGCGAGTGCCGGTGCACGGGGGCGATTATTCAGCGGTATCTGACGAAGATCTCCGGGCCACTGTTGGACCGGATCGACCTGCACATTGAAGTGCCCGCCGTGCCGCACAAGGAACTGCGGGGTGACCAGACCGGAGCCACGTCGGCCGAGATTCGGGCTCGCGTGGAACGGGCGAGGCTGATCCAGGAACAGCGCGGCTGGGCAAACGCCAAGATCCCCAGCGGCCGCCTGCGGCAGATCTGCCCCCTGGACGATGCCGGGGAGCGGACACTGGAGATGGCGATCCGCAAGCTGGGCCTTTCGGCTCGCGCGCATGACCGGTTGCTGAAGGTGGCGCGCACGATTGCGGACCTCGGCGGGTCCGAAGCGATTCAGGCCAAGCATATGGCGGAGGCGGTCGGGTACCGGTCGCTGGACCGGGTGTATTGGAAGTAGTGGGGCGGGCGTGATCAGGTACTCCCCTATTCGATCTGCACCAGCCGACTATTTCGGGAAGAACCCAAGCGGCGGCACTCCGCACCGGTCTCTCGCACCCTTACTTACGAACCTTCTGCGCCAGCAGACGGCGAGCTTCACTCAGTTGAACGGCCGACATTCCTGCTGCCACTTGATCGCGGGAGGCGGCATAGCTGGCCTTGTCAGCGGCTTCTTCGGCGGTCGAGGCCGCCGACGATAGCAACACGTAGGCCCGGATTACGTCTTGGGGTACGCCTTGTCCTCGACTGTACATTGCCCCCAGCACCGCTTGGGATCCGCTGTGTCCCTTGTCTGCGGCCCGGCCGTACCATCGGGCGGCCTCGAGATAATCCTGGGGAACGCCCCGACCCAGATAGTAGAGTTGCCCGAGCATACTCTCGGCCGCGTCCAAACCTGCTTCGGCAGCCTTCCGGTAGAACTTGACCGCCTGCACCGAGCTCTTTTCGACACCACGGCCATCCTCAAACATTGTCGCCAACGAAAACTGCGCCCAGTTATGCCCCCCATCAGCCGCCATCCGAAACCACCGCGCCGCCTCGCGATCATCCGCGGAAACGCCGTGGCCCTTGTAGTACATCGCTCCCAGAATGAACTGTGCGTCCGGGTATCCGTGCTTGGCGGACAGCGTGTACCATTTCAGCGCCTCAGCCAAGTTGGCCGCCTGTCCATCACCCGCTTCAGCCATCAGGCCCAGCTTGTACTCGGCGGATGCCTCGCTTTGAGCCGCCGCCAACCGAAGCCACTTCAGAGCTGCCCCATTGTCTTTGGCGATGCCCTGCCCTGCCCGGTATCGTTCCGCTAGGGCCACCTGAGCAGCAGCCACTCCCCGTTGCGCTTCGCTCTTAATCACCTCGATGGGTGAGGTCTCATACTTGCTCGCGCCATTCGGTTGTGCCCGAGATGCAATGGTCAGTAGAAGGGTCAACCCCAGGAGTCGACCGATCTGAGTCAGCTTCGAATTGGAGGCGCTGGTTATCACTGTGAATACGCTACCACTCTTACTCGCTATGATGACCGGAATCAGAGAGCTGCGCGTATCCTAGCGGATCGGTCTGGGTCCGAACACATTCAGGCGAAGCATGTGGCGTCGTCCTGCCGGTCGCTCCGCTCGAATTCGATCAATTCGATTCCCACTGGACGAATGGGTTCATCGGCCTGTCTGATCACTTCGGGAAGCTTACCAGTTCGCCTGGGTGCCGTCCGGCAGGAACATCGATTCGTCTCGCCAGGTAACCGGGGTTTGGGCGGCTTTCTGGATCTCGGACCAGTTCACGTGGAGGCCCAAGCCGGGGCCGGTGGGGAGCGCGAGGTGGCCTTCGGAATCGACGTTGAAGGCAGGCCACTGGCTTTCGTCGACGTAGCGGAGCCAGGGGTCGATGTTTCCTTCGGCTTGGGAGGCGTTGTAGTGGATGCCTTTGGACCATTCGAGAATCCAGCCGGCGCGGGACTGGGCGACGACGTGGAGACAGGCCATGAAGGCGATCGGGGAGAGCGGACAGTGGGGGGCCAAGGCGAGGCCGTTCGCTTCGGCGAGGGCGGCGATTTCGGCGCAGTTGCTGATGCCTCCGGCGTGGACCAAGTCGGGCTGGAGGATATGAGCGCCCTGGTTGGCGACGACGTCAGAGAATTCGGCGACGGTACACATCCGTTCGCCGGTGGCGATGGGGATGTGCGTGAGGCGCGCGATCTCGGGGAGCCAGCGGTTGTAGTCGTGGCGGACCGGTTCCTCGTAAAAGAGGGGGCGGGAGAACTCGAGTTCCTTCGCCAAGCGGCGGGCCATGGGGACGTTGCAGCGGCCATGGAAGTCGTACGCGATATCGACATCGGGGCCCACGGCATCGCGCACCGCGCGGGCGCGAGCGACAGCGGCCTGGATGCCACCGTAGGTGTCAACCGCCGCCAGCGGCGGGCAGGCGTTCATCTTGATGGCGCGCGCGCCTTCAGCCACCACGCGGGCGGCTTCCTCAGCGGCCGCCGAGGGGGCGTTGTTGTTGCCGCCGGCCCAGCGCTGGTAGATTGGCTCGCCAACGGCTTTGCCGTAAAGGTCCCAAAGAGCGATTTCGATCCCGCCGAGGGCGGACATATAGTGAGGGCCACCGTGGTAGAAATTGCGGTCGTAGGCGGCGCGCACCAGCCCTTTCAGCCCACGAGCATCCTGGCCGAGGAACAACTCCGACAACTGGTGGACAGCCGCTTCGGCGGAGGGGAGCTGGCCTTCGACCGTGTACTCTCCGTAGCCTGCGAGTCCTCCGGCGGCAAGGATGCGGAGCAGACCACAACGGGGGGCAACCTGAACAGTTTCGATCTTCTCGATGGTGAGTTTGGGGACTGACATGAGGGAACCCACCATTCTATGCCGGGAGATGCCAGCCGTAAACCTTTAGGGTAGCTGGCGGAGTTGCATAACACCTTCAGGGTAACGGAAGAGTGG
>JAPKYX010000281.1 GCA_026394075.1 Acidobacteriota bacterium | reverse complement strand
TGCAACGGAATGCCGTGGCAGTCGTCTGCTCCTGTACCCACCTGCATCTGTGTGAAGAGGTAGCCACAAGTGCTCAAGCTTAAGCGAGTCGAGATTCAGGGCTTTAAGTCCTTCTGCGACCGGACCGAAATGAAATTCCACGGCGAAGGGGTCGCGGCCATCGTGGGCCCGAACGGCTGTGGCAAATCGAACCTCAGCGACGCCATCAGTTGGGTGCTGGGTGAACAGTCCGCCAAGTCGTTGCGCGGCGCCCGGATGGAAGATGTCATCTTCGCCGGCACCCGGGATCGCAAGCCGCTCGGGATGGCCCAGGTCACCATGACCTTGGTGGACCCCGGCTATCACCTGGACAAAGAAGCCAAGCCGGAAGCTCCGGCGGCCGAAGGCACTGCTGTGCCGATCGATTCGGTCAAGCCCATTGAGCATTTCGGTAAAGCCAAAGAAATCACCATCACGCGCCGCCTGTTCCGCAATGGCGAAAGCGAATACCTGATCGACGGCAAGCAGGCCCGCCTGCGCGACATCCAGGATCTGTTCATGGGCACCGGCCTGGGTCCGGAAAGCTACGCCATCATCGAGCAGGGCCGCATTGGCCAGATCCTGTCGAACAAGCCCGCCGACCGCCGCAACGTCATCGAAGAGGCCGCCGGTGTCGGACGCTTCAAGGCTCGCCGCCGCCTGGCGGAAGCCAAGCTGGAAGGCGCCAAGCAGAACCTCAACCGCGTCTTCGACATTCTGGAAGAAGTGGGCCGCCAAGCCAACTCGCTGAAGCGTCAAGCCGCCAAAGCCAAGCGCTTTGAAGAGCTGCGCGGCGAGTACGTCATGCAGTTGCGGTTCGCCATCGCCGGCCGCTACCAGATTCTGGAACGCGAGATCACCAAGACCGCCCTCGATCTGAATGTCGCCACTGAGCAGTTGGGCACCGCCAACCAGGAAGTGGCCGTCGGCGAAACCCAAACCGCTACGCTCCGCCAGCAGTGCTTCGCCACCGAAGCCGAGTTGACCGAATCCCGCCGCAAGCTCTCCGAACTGCAACTGGAAGCCGAGCGCACGCGTGGTCGCCTGGAATCGCAGGCTCGCCAGATCGCCGCCATCGAGCAGCGTCTGCAACAGGCCGAGACCGAATCGACCGACGTTGAAACCCGTCTGGCTGACCGCAAGGCCGAACACGCCTCGCACATCTCCCAGGGCGCTGAAGTAAGCAACGAACTGGCGGCCGCCCGCACCACCCTGCACGCCAAGACGACGGAGCGCGATGCCCTGCAGAACGAGCTCCGGCAGCGCGAACGCGAAGCGGAGAACGCTCGCCAGCAAGTGCTGCGGCTGATGGGTGAAGCATCGGCACTCAAGAATCAGTTGGCCCAGGCCGACGGCTACATGCAGTCGCTGGACCGTGATTCGGCTCGCATAACGCGGGACGAAGAGTCCGGTGTGGCCGAGATTGCGCGTCTGGAAGCATTGAAAGCATCTCTCGCCGAACGCGCCACGGCCCGTCAGCAAGAGTTGGCGACGGTGGGCGCGGAACGCAAGCGTGTCGATGGCGAACTGAATGCCAAGCGCCAGCAGCAGGGTGAATCCCGGCGTCTGGTGGACGAGCGGCGCGCCGACCTATCTCGCACCAAGGCCCGCAAGGATTCGCTGAACGAGATTCTGTCACACCGCGCCTACACCACCGAATCGGTGAAGCGGCTGTTTACGGCCATCGAACGTGGCCAGGGCGGCGGCTTGAAGCCGATGGGCGTGTTGGCCGACTTTGTCGAAGTGGACCGCAACTACGAAAAGGCCACCGAAGAGTTTTTGCACGAAGAGTTGGAGTACGTGCTGGTCCATGACTGGGCCGCTGCGCAACAAGGCGTTGAGCTGATGCGGAGCGATCTCGATGGCCGCGCGACTTTTCTGGTCCATCCTCCCCCCCAATCGGAGCTTCTGCGTGGTCCGGTGGCTGAGCCGCCCGTTGGCCCTGACACTGGCATCGCCGCTCGCTTGAGCGACGTGCTGCGCCTGACCAATGGCCTCACCGAAGCTCCGGCCGAACTTTTGCCGCGCCTATCGCGCTGCTTTCTGGCGACAGACCGCAACGCCGCGCAGCGGCTGGCTCTGGAATACCCGGACGTCTACTTCCTGCTGCCCGATGGCGTCTGCTATCACGGCTACGCGGTGTCGGGTGGCAAAAAGTCCTCCAGCGGTCCGTTGGCGTTGAAGCGCGAACTGCGCGAATTGACCACGCTGGAACGCACCAAGCAAGTGGCTCTGGATGAAGCCATCGCCCGGCAGGCCCAGCTGGAAGCTGAGATCACTGCCCTGGCTGAGCAGCTGGAAAAGCTGCGCCAACAGCAACAGACGCAGGAGAAGGACGCGCTGGCGATCGACCACGAGAGCCGGAAGATGTCCGAGGAACTGCAACGCGCCAATTCGCGGCTGAATGTCGCCCGCAACGATTTGCAGCGCCTGCAGCGGGATCGCGAACGGTCCCTTGCTCAACTCGAACAGCGCCGCCAAGCCGTGGCCGAGAAGGAAGGCGCGGGGGCTGAGGTCGAAAAGGCCTTGCTGGCCACGCGCTCAAACGTGGAAGAGCTGCAACGCAAGGCCGCTCATCTGGGTGAAGAGCATTCCGCGCTTCGCGCCGGCTTGGCCAGTCTAGAAGAGCGCGCCCGTTCCGCCCAATCCGCTGCGCAGCGCCTGGAATCGCAGGTGCGGGAACTGGCTCACCGCCGCCAGTTTCTCTCCACTGAAATGGAGCGCCTGGGCGTCGACCGTCAGCGCCTGTTGAACGACAACATGGGCCTCGATTCGCGCTCCAGCGAATTGAACGAAGCCATCGGCACGCTGGCCACCGCCGTGCGCGAGATGGCCACGCGCGAAGCCGAGCAGAAGACCGCCCTCGCTGCGACGGATCAGCAGATGAAGGCGCTCCGCATCACGGCGCAGCAACTGGCTGAGCGCCGCTCGCAGATCGAGATCGAACTGGTCCGCCGCCAAAGCGACCTGAAGCACTTGGAAGAGAACTGCCAGAACCAGCTCGACACCAACGCCGCCGAAGTGGCCGCCGCCGTGGATCGCACCTTTGATGAGGTGGCCCTGGCCGAAGCCGAAGACAAGGTGAAGGACCTGAATCGCCGCATTGAGGGTCTGGGTCCGGTGAACACACAAGCCCTGGAGGAGTATGACGAAGCGCAGCGCCGGTACGACTTCCTCAACACGCAGCGGCAGGACCTGCTCGATTCGATCCGGGATACCGAAAAGGCCATCCAGGAGATCGACGTCGAATCCAAGCGCCGCTTCAATGAGGCGTTTGAAAAGATCAACGCCTACTTCCGCGAGATGTTCAAGACGCTGTTCAACGGCGGCTTGGGCGAAATGCGGCTGACCGATCAGGAGAACGCGAACGAATCGGGCATCGACTTGGTGGCCCAGCCGCCGGGCAAGAAGCTCCAGAACGTGCTGCTGCTTTCGGGCGGCGAGCGCGCCATGACCGCCATGGCGCTGCTGATGGCGATCTTCAAGTATCAGCCGTCACCGTTCTGCATCCTGGACGAAGTGGACGCGCCGCTGGATGAACCGAACATCATGCGCCTGTCCGCGCTGCTGAAGGAGATGTCGAGCCAGACGCAGTTCATCGTCATCACCCACGCCAAGCGCACGATGGAATCGGCGCAGGCGATGTATGGCGTCACCATGCAGGAGCCGGGCGTCTCGAAACTGGTCAGCGTCCGCTTCAAGGAAGCTTCGAGGCCGGCCGCAGCATAACCGAGCCCCGATCCGAGCCCCGACCAGCAGGAGGGGCCTGCCGAATAGCCGTCAAATGGAGATAGATCAGCCCGCATAGAGCATCTCCCCAACAAGTTCCGCCCCACGAGCGGAAGGGGCCCCCGGAGTAACTTCCGGTGGGCCCCGTTCCTTTTTTGTGGCCGCTGCTGCTTCGGTAAAGCCGCGCTGGGTTCGAGCCAACGAACTGGTGACGCCCAACGATCCCCACCAGCGCCCCACCAGTCGCGCCACCGGGTGATCGACCGCATGCCCGCCGGGCGACGATTTCCTCGGGCCGGTCGTGCGCAACTTAGGGAGTGGAGGCTAAGGAACTCTGGTGAGTTCAAACACAATCGCCGTCGCTCCGTGGGAGTGACGGTTAGGGATTTGGTATCCGAGGCTCACCATCCAGTGCGGCGATGCGCGGTACACCACACCTGGGATGACGTAGGCCAGATCATGGGTCCCGGAAATCCAGTCGGCTTGTACAAGCCAACGCTTGGTTAGCCAATGCTCAATGCTCGCCATCGCAGCGGTTGTCCTGCGCTCACCAAAAAGAACCTGGGTGCCAGTTGACAGGCCGCCCGCCAAAAACGTCCGGTCTCGCAGAAGCTCAGCATTGAGCATCAGGTACGCCCAGTTACCGACATGCGGTGTCGGGCCGTGAAACTCGACCAAGTCGCCCACCGCCAGACGTAGAGGCACCAACGAATCCTCAGCGTTTAAACGCGGGCTCCATTTGAAGCCAACGCTGGCTGCCGAAGCGGCGACGTCAGTCGGATCAAGATTGAACCAAGTGGTATCCAACTCAAGCGAGTGACCCACGCCAAAACCGAACGCATTCGTCTGAACCCAGCGGCGGCCGGGATCCCAGGCGCGCGCGGTTGATTGGTGTTGGTAAAACCACTGCCCGTGACCGGCGCCTTCTGCCGATGGGACATTGAAGATCGTCTGTTGGGCGGACGCCGGCAGCACCATGAGAATTAGGATGGCAACCGCTCCCTGAATAGGCAATGCATTTAAAAGCGTTATTAGCATTTGCCTAAAAACCTTACGCCCGCTTCTTCTCGGACCAACTGCACGGCGTCGCCGATGGTGACGCGGTCGCCTGTAATGCGGGCGGTGAGGCGGCCGCCTGCATCGAGAGTGATGATGGCGATCTGATACGGGGCTTCCGCCACCAGTTGCGCCGGGGCGGCGTGGACGACGGATTCGGTGTAGACGATGCCGGTCATTTAGATGGCCTCCAGGATGGTGACGACGGCGGTGGCTCCGCTGCCGCCCAGGTTTTGCGCCAGTGCTAATTGAGCGCTCTTGACTTGCCGCTCGCCCGCTTCTCCACGGAGCTGGATGGCTAGGTCACAGATCTGGCCGACGCCGGTGGCACCGACGGGGTGGCCTTTTGATTTCAGACCGCCGCTGGTGTTCACGGGGCGCAAGCCGGTTAAGCCGGTGGCGCCGGAGGCGACATAGTGGCCGCCGTGGCCTTTGGCGCAGAAGCCCAGGTCCTCCATGGCGACGATCTCGGCGATGGTGAAGCAGTCGTGCACTTCGGCCAGCTCGATGTCATCAGCGGTGACGCCGGCCATCTTATAGGCTTGCGCGGCTGCGCGACGGTTCGCGCCAAAGGTGGTGATGTCTTCCTTTTGGTCGAGCGCAAAATGATCCGACGATTGCGCGACGCCACGCACCCGGACGGAGCGTCCAGAGGCGGCGCGATCGGCCGCCATGATGACCACCGCGGCCGCGCCATCGGAGATCAAGGAGCAGTCGTAGACGGTGAGCGGTTCCGCGATCGGTTTGCCGTTTAGCGCCTGTTCCATCGTGATCACCTTGCGCAGGTGGGCTTGGGGGTTCTTGGAACCGTTCAGGTGATTCTTTACCGCCACGGCGGCCAGATGCTCCCGGGTGGTGCCGTATTGGTACATGTGGCGGCGGGCGATCATGGCGAACAGGGCGGGGAAGGTGGCGCCGGCGGCCACTTCACCACCTACGTCTCCGGCGGCGGCCAGAATCTCGGTGACGCGCGGGGTGGGCTGTTTGGTCATCACCTCGACACCGGCGGCGATCACGACATCGTAGACGCCCGCCGCGACGGCCGTGACCGCATGGAAGAAGGCCGAGCCGCTGGAGGCACAGGCCGCCTCAAACCGCGTGCACGGAACGCCGATGATGCCGGCGGCGGAGGCGACGTAGGGGGCCAGGTGGTTTTGTCCGACAAATGAAGGACCGGCAAAGTTGCCCAAATAGAACGCCTGCACCTCATCCGGCCCAATTTGGGCATCGGCCAGGGCCAGGTTGATCGCTTCCACGGAGAGCAGGCGCAAGTCTTTGTCCGGAAAGGCTCCAAAAGCGGTTTTTCCTATTCCGGTGACGGCCACGGGTCTCATATAATCAGAATAGCTGCACGTTTGGCCGGGTGTCTGCGTCAACCGTAATGAGATGCAAGTGCGGCTGACAGCAATCGAGGCGATGGGCGAAACAGCTCCAGCATCCGAACTCCGCGAACAGCAAGACCGCTTCGTCCAGGAAAACCTCCGGCGCGTCTTTTTGCTGATCTATCGCCTGGTGGGCAACGTCAGCGATGCCCAGGATTTGACGCAAGAGACCTTCATCAAAGCCCTGCAGCGCAAGGATCAGTTGAAGGACATGGAGAAGTCCGCTCACTGGCTGAGCCGGATTGCGTCCAACACCGCCATCGACTTCCTGCGCCGGCATGGCCGCGTCTCGTTTTCGAACATTGATGACATCGTGGAGCCGCTGGTGGATACGGCCTATGAAGACCCGGAAGCGCGTGTGTTGCGCGCGGAGAAGCGGGCTTTTCTTGAGCGGGGACTCGATACCCTGACCGGACGCGAGCGGGTGGCGCTGTTGATGCGGGATGTTGAGGATTTGCCCGCCGAGGAAGTGGCTCAGCGGCTGAACTGCTCCAAAGCGACGGTCCGCTCCCACATTGCCAATGCCCGCACCAAGTTCCGCAAATTTCTGGAAAGGTCATCGCGATGAAGCACTTAACTGATACGCAGATCGCTTTGCTGGCCACCGGAGACCTTGGCTTTTTTGAATACTGGCGGGTGCGCCATCATTTGTCGGTCTGTGGCCGCTGCAAATCACTGCGGACCCAGTACCGCGTCGATCGCGACGTCTTGAAGGACGCCGCTGACCAGATGCCGGCGGGGGTGAACTGGGAGCGTCTGTCGCGCGAGATGCGCGGCAACATCCGGGTGGGCCTGGAAGCGGGAGAGTGCGTGGCACCGGTGATCGCTCGCCCTGAGCCGATGGGCTGGCGGTTGGCGGTGGCGCTGAGCTCCGCGATGGCGGTGGTGCTGACGGGCTGGTATCTGAGTGCACCCAAGTTCGCGTCGCCCGCCTTTGCCTCGCTTACTTCTCAGGGCACGGTGATCGAAGCGACGCCTTCGGGCGTCCTGCTGCAGCATGACGGGCACGGCATTTCGCTGATGACGCCGCGGGCCAACCACGTGCAGTTTTCCATCGATACCCGCGGCGCCAAGATGCAGGCAGTGGATGTGGAAACCGGGCAAGTGACCATTACGCAGGTCAGCTTGTCGAGTGAGATGGACTGATGCGGAAGCTGCTCCAATTCGGATTGCTGGCGACGCTGGGGGTGATGACCGCGTGGGCGGACTTGCAGGTGCAATTCCCGCCGGACGGTCCGCTGTCTCCGGTGTCGGTGGACGCTTCGGGTTCGCGCGTTTCGTCGATGGGCGGCGCGCTGGTGCTGGACGTGAAGGCCGCGCTGATTCTGAAGAACACCTCCACGCAGCGTCTGCGCGCGGTGGCGTTGCTGGTGGCGGCGGAAGAGTTGACGGCGGGAGGCAAGGCGTCGGTGACGGTGCCCAGCCTGGATGTCGGTCCCGGTGAGACGTTCCCCCTGCGCATCGATTTGCGGCTGCTGCGGCCCCGGGCGGGGATGAATGCTCCGGTGCGGGTGATGCTGGACGGGGTGCTGTTTGATTCGCTGGCCTTCTATGGACCGAACAAGCTGAATTCTCGGCGGGCGATGTTGGCCTGGGAACTGGAAGCGCGGCGGGACCGGAAGTATTTCCTGGATGCGCTGCGGCGCAATCCGGATGCTCTGCGCCAGGAGATGGTGGCTTCGCTGACGCGTCAGGATACGGATCCGCGCCTCGATGTCCAATTGTCGCGTGGCCGTCCAGCTGTCGTCGGGGCGCAGATGATGCAGGTGGCGGCGCTACGCGTGCCGGATTCGCCGGTGGAGATCTTGAGTGGTTCGGCCGAAGTGGGTGATCGTGAGTTGCGGCATCCGCGTCTGGAGATCGCCAACCGGTCGGCCAAGCCGATCCGTCATTTGGACATTGCCTGGGTGGTGCGGGATGCGGCGGGCCGGGAGTTTCGCGGTGGCGCGACACCTTCGACGGTCGCCCTGCCGGTGGGCGAGAAGCGGGCGGTGGAAGAGTTGCTGAGCATGCGCTTCCCCATGGAATTGGGTGGCGTGTCCAGCTACATCTCAACGGTGGAATATGAAGACGGAACGGTGTGGGTTCCCGCCCGCCGCGTGCGTGGCGCTTCACCGGAAGAACAGCGGCTGGCCGAGATCTACCGCCGCAAAGGCCTGGACGCTCTGATCGTGGAGTTGAAGAAGTTCCAATGAGCCAGGCGGTGATCGGGCTATCGCCCGAGGTGCTCTCCATCGCCCAGCGCCGCGCTTTAGCAGGCCGCTGGATTGCGCTGGAAGTCTACACCCCGCAGACGCTGCCACTGCGCCTAATCCAGGCGGTGGGCGCTACTCCGGAAGAATGCGCGGCTGCCCTCCGAGCTCGCGGGCTGGACCCGGTGCAGTTTGAGTTCAGTGTGCTGCAGCCTGCGTACTAGCAGTCGCGCCGCACGCATTTCCCGCAAGGACTTTTCCCGCAAAGACGCCAAGGCGCAAAGAGCTTGTTTTGGCTTGCCGATTGGACTGCACGGCAGAGGTCGACATCAGCTACCCAATCGGGTTAGCCTGCGGCATTTTCAAACAGCATCTCGCCTAGGCAAAAAGCACCCTTGTATCTCTTTGCGGCTTGGCGTCTTTGCGGGAGCAATCAGAGCAGACGCTTCAGTTGGAACGAGACCTTGGGGGTGGGCCGCTGGTCGGCGTTGGCTCCGTTGATGGCGTCGATGGAGGCTTCGCGTTCGCGCATCAGATCCATCACGCCGTCCTTTACTTTGCCGGTGAAACGGATGCGGGCGGTGTTGATCTGATTGCCGGCTTGTTCCGAGCTGGCGACGACAAAGGTCAACAGGCCGTCGGCCACCAGACCCTGGATGATGGGGCTGCTCAAGTAGTCGCCGTAGAGTTTGCCGCTGATTTTGCTGCCGGTCTGCACGATCTGAAAGGCGATGTCCTGCAGGTCTCCATTGCGCGCCGGAATGCGGCCGGTCCAGATGCCGGTGAGATCGTCGGCCCACAGCGAGGCCGCGCCGGTCAGCAGTAGTATCAGGCAGCGCATGTGTTTCTCGCCGACCTATGCCAGCAGACCAGCCAAGGGGCCGGTACTATCGGCGAACCGCTCCACTGGCGTGCCAAAGGCGTTCAGCATCGAGACATAGAGGTTAGCCAGCGGGCTGTCTTCACTGGAGACGATATGCTGGCCGCTCTGGATGCGCCCGCCGCCACGGCCACCCAGGATGATGGGCAGGTTGTGCGGGTTGTGGCTGTTGCCGTCGCTCAACGCTGAGGCAAACATCACCATCGAATTGTCCAGCACGGTCGATTCGCCTTCCTTCATTTCGGCCAGGCGGCCCAACAGGTAAGCGTACTGCGCGACATGCCACCGGTTGATCAGGTGATACTGCCGCAGCTTATCTTCTTCCTTCTGGTGGTGCGAGACATCGTGGTGCCCGGCGCTGACACCTTCCAGGAACCGGAAGCTGATGTTGCTGACTGAGTTGCCGAACATGAACGTGGCCACTCGCGTCGTGTCGGTCTGGAAGGCGACGGCGATCATGTCCATCATCAGGCGGACGTGCTCGGCGTGATCTTTGGGACGCTCCGCGGGGGCGGCCTTGGGGTCGAGCGTTGCCTTGGGCTTCCAGGTGCTCTTCTGCTCGCTGCCGGCGCGCTGCACGCGCTCCTCCAGCGATCGCATGACCGACAGATACTCGTCGATACGGATCCGGTCCGCAGTGCCCACTTGGCCTCGCAGCTGCTTGGCGTCGCCCAACACGCGGTCCAGCAGCAGCGCGTCCATCTTGGCGGCATCTACCGGTGTGCCGGAGGCGGCGCGGAACAACCGTTCATACACCGACCGCGGGTTGATCTCACGCGCCAGCGGCGTTGACGGATTGGCCCACGCAATGTGCGACCCATAGACGCGCGTGTAGCCCACCACCGCATCCACGCCAATGGCCACCGGCGTCACACCCAGCTCCAGCGATGGCAGCGGCGTTTGTCCGGCGGTGCGTTGGGCGGCGAGTTGGTCGACCGAGATGCCGTTGGCCAAGTCCGCGCCTTGCGTCTTCTTGATGGTGGTGCAGGTGAGGATGGCCGCTTCTTTGACGTAGTGGCCGTCACCGCTTTTTGCGCCTTCGTTCCACAGGTTGGAGAACAGCGTCACCCGGTCCTTGAGGGCGGCCAGTGGCTCCAGGGTGGGGGAGAGCTCGAAATCACGGCCCTTGCCTTTGGGCGTCCAGGCCGGCACGTTCACGCCGTTCGGCATGTAGAGCATGGCCATGCGGACCGGGTTGGCTGAGGCTCCGGCAGCGGCGGAGGCGGGGGCGGCCTTCATGGCTTCCAGCCACGGCAAGCCCAGCGCGACGCCCGCGCCCTGCAGCACTGACCTTCGTGATAGTTCGAGACGGTTCTTCATGCTGGCCATTACTCCTTACGCTCTCCCGGCCGCTGAAGCGCGGCCACCTTCGTTGGAACCGGCACCGCCGATGGCTTTGCCACGGGCAGCGGTGCTTGATACCGGAACGGAACACTCAGCACAATCGCTTCCACCAGCGCCTGTGCCCGGTAACCATTATTTCTCACTTCTTCGACGATGGCGTCGACTGTGCAGGAATCTTCCAGTGTCAGGCCGCGACCGAGGGCAAAGCCCAGCATCTTATTGGTGAGGTTGCGCACAAACAGATCCTTGCGTTCCAGCAGCACCTTGCGCAATTCGCCGGAGCCCTTGAAATGCACGGGGCCCAGATCACCGGAGTTGTCGATGGGCTGCCCGGCGTCCTCGGTCCGCCAGCGGCCGATGACGTCGTAGTTCTCCAGCGCAAAGCCCAGCCCGTCCATGCGGCTGTGGCAACTGGCGCAGACGGCGTTGGCGCGATGATCGGCCAAGCGTTGGCGCATGGTCCGGTTGGCCGCGCCGGCCTTGGCTTCTTCGAGCGCCGGAACGTTGGGCGGGGGCGGGGGCGGGGGAGTGCCCAACATGGCATCGAGAATCCAGGCTCCGCGCAGCACCGGGCTGGTGCGGTAGGGGTAAGACGACACGGCCATGATAGCGGGCATGCCCAGGATACCGCCGCGGTTGCTGTTGGGCGGCAGTTCCATCCAGCGCGGCTGTTTGGAGGCATCGCGCGGCACGGGCAGCTTCACTTCGTAGAGCTTGGCCAGATTGCTGGTGCCGATGGTGTGCGTGGAATCGATCAGGTCCAACACGGGCAGATCCCGCGTCAGCAACTCGCGAAAGAACAGCACCGGCTGCAGCCGGATGTCGCTGCGCAACTCCTCATCGTTGTCGAACATGGGGTAGAGCTTGGGGTCCGGCTTCTTGGTGCCGACGAGATCCCGGGTGCCGAGCCACTGTTCGATGAAGCGTTGAGCGAAGCCGAGTGAGCGGTCATTGCGAAGCATCCGGCCCACCAGAGACTTCAAGACGGCGGTTTCGCGCAGCTTGCCCGATGCCGCAGCGTCCAGCAATAACTCATCGGGCATGCTGCCCCACAAGAAGTACGACAGGCGGGAGGCCAACTGATAGTCGCCGACCGGTTGGACGGCCGTCGTCCGGTTGGGCGGCTCCACGCGGAAGAGGAACTTGGGCGAGACCAGCACGCCACGGATCGCAAAAAACACCGCTTCCTCATAGTCGCGCCCTTGCTTCCGGGCCGCGTTGAAGAGGCCGACGTAGAGTGCCACATCGGCTACTGGCACGGGTTGCCGGAACGCCCGAGGCAGCAACGCTTCCAGGATCTTGCGGGCGGCCTGCTCCTCGCTGACGCCGGGGCCGGGTTTGGCGATCAGAAGCTTCTGGCGCGACTTGAATTCCTTGGCCGCAAAGTCCGTGGCGAACTTGGCGGCCTCCATGTACTTCTCAGAATGGATGGGCGACAGGAACAGTGTCTCGGCCGCATTGTCGAACCCCTCGCCACCGCCGCCATCAGCCGGCAAGGCGGACCCGATGTCCAGGTGAATGTCCAGCAGGTCGCGAATGGTGGCGGAGTATTCATCGCGATTCAAGCGGCGAATGGGAGCCGGGCCGGGCTTGATGCCACCGGCGCAGGCGGCGGCGCGCAATGCTTGCGTGGCCCATTGTGAGAACTGCTCCAGTTCGTCCACGGTAGGCTTGGGCGCGCCCTTGGGGGGCATCTCACCGTTGTGGACGCGACGCGCCATTGAGCCCCATTTCGCGGCCTCTAGCTTCAGGCTGGCGGGCGAGGCGACGCGGTCCAGATGGAAGCCGCCGACCGGGGAACTGCCTTGG
>JAPKYX010000266.1 GCA_026394075.1 Acidobacteriota bacterium | reverse complement strand
GCTCACCATGCAGCTGGCGCGCGGCATCTGGCTGACGCCGGAGAAGTCCTGGAAACGCAAGGCCGCCGAAACGCTGATCACGCTGCACCTGGAACGGACCTTGACCAAGGAACAGATCTTTGAGTACTACGCCAACAACGTAGACATGGGACGCCGGGGCAGCTTCCAGATTCTCGGTTTTGGCGAGGCGGCGCAGGCCTATTTCGGCAAAGACATCAAGCAACTGACCCTGGCTGAGGCGGCCACGTTGGCCGGATTGATCCAGCGGCCCAGCTTTACCAACCCCGTCCGGTGGCCGGAGCGGTCCCGGTCCCGCCGCAATATCGTGCTGACGCTGATGCGCGACAACGGGTATATCGACGACCGTGGCTACGCCGTGGCGGCCGAAGCACCCGTGCTGGTGGCCACCGGCACCGTGGACTCCAATGACGCGCCGTACTTTGTCGATCTGGCCAACGACTGGCTGCAGGACAACATGGCGGACCATGACTTCCAGAACCGGGCCTACCGTATCTATACGACGCTCGATCCGCGGCTCCAGAAGGACGCGGCGGAGGCCGTGCGGGCGGGCATCAAGGAACCCGATGAACTGGTCGAGAAACGCCGCAAGCGCACCAAGGAGGCTGTTCGCGACGTCCAGGTGGCGTTGGTGGCGCTGGATGCTGAGACCGGTGAAGTCCGGGCCCTGCTGGGTGGCCGGAACTATGGCGCCAGCCAGTTGAACCGCGCCTTGGCCAAGCGTCAGCCGGGGTCGATCTTTAAGCCTTTTGTCTACGCGGCGGCGCTCAACACGGCGCTGGATCCTAATGCCAAGACGGTGATCACGCCGTCCATGACCCTGATGGACGAAGCAAAAGTGTTCCACTACGACGACAAAGAGTATGAGCCGGGCAACTTTGGCGACAAATTCTATGGTCAAGTCACCGTCCGGCAGGCTTTGGCCAAGAGTTTGAACATCCCGACGGTGGAACTGGCGGAAATGGCGGGGTACGGCGAGGTGGCCGCGCTGGCCAAGAAGGCCGGGTTGCCGAACCAGATCGCCACGCCGTCGATTGCGCTGGGCTCCTATGACGCCACCCCGCTCGACATGGCGGGTTCCTACACGGTGTTTGCCAATGGTGGCAACTACATCAAGCCGACGCTGGTGAAGGCGATCTACACCCAGGATGGCGAGCGGATCTTTGAGGCCAAGCCTGAAAAGCGCAAAGTACTCGATCCGCGCGTGGCCTACATGATGGTGAACCTGCTGGAGGAAGTGATGCGGTCCGGCACCGGAGCCGGTGCCCGGGGCCGTGGCTTCGTGTTGCCGGCGGCGGGCAAGACGGGTACGTCGCGCGATGCCTGGTTTGCGGGCTTTACCTCCAAGCTGATCACGGTGGTGTGGGTAGGTTTTGACGACAACACCGACCTGAAGCTGGAAGGGGCCAAGGCCGCGCTGCCCATCTGGACCGAGTTTATGAAGCGCGCCCATCTGCATAGCGACTACAAGAGCGCTCTGCCGTTTGCGCCACCAGAAGGCGTGACGCTGACCCAGTGTGGCGAGCGCAGCGAGGTCTTCATCACTGGCACCCAGCCCGCCGATTCCTGTGGCGGCTCCGGTGGAACTCAAGTCGCATCCTGGGAGGAACCCAGCGCTCCGGGCACCGAGACGGCCCAGCCAGGCGAACCGGCGGCCCCCAGAAGGGCAGCACGGGTGGCCCGCGCGGAGCCGCAATCGATTCCGGTCGTGACCCCAAACAGCCCGGCGCAACCGGCACCAAAAGAAAAGAAGGGACTGCTTGACCGTTTTCGGGCTATATTCAGGTAGTTTCGGGAGGCAGCCATGCTGACACTCGTCTTGATTGCAAGCATTTCCGCGCAACAGAGCGCCCCCCCACCGGGTTCGGCGATTCCACCGCAGGGCTTTGCCGACACGCGCGGTGGCCTGAAAACCGCCACGCCGGCGGCCAATCCAACGTCCCAATTGGGGCCCGAGATGCGCGGCGACATCTTTATGGCGCGCAAGATGTACCGCGAAGCTGCTGAGATGTACAAGCAGATGGACGCGTCGTCGGCCATCACCTGGAACAAGGTGGGGATCGCCTACCACCAGATGCTGGACCTGGATGCGGCCCGGCGCTACTACGAACGCGCGGCCAAGCTGAACCCCCAGTACCCGGAAGCGGTGAATAATCTGGGCACCATCCACTACGCCAAAAAGAACTACCGCCGGGCCGTCAGTTCGTACCGGCGGGCACTGCGGTTGACGCCCAACTCCGCCTCAATCTTGAGCAATCTGGGGACGGCCTATTTCGCCCGCAAGAACTACGATGAAGCCTTCAAGACCTACCAGCAGGCCTTGGCGCTGGACCCGGAAGTGTTTGAGCACCGGGGTGCGGCGGGCGTTCTGCTGCAGGAGCGGACAGTGGAAGAACGGGCCAAGTTCCACTTCTACCTGGCCAAGACCTACGCCAAATCTGGCAACCCGGAGCGGGCGTTAAACTATCTGCGCAAAGCGATTGAAGAAGGCTTCAAAGAGCGCGACAAGATGAATGAAGACCCGTCGTTTGCCGCGTTGCGGGAACTGCCCGAATTTCAGGAACTCTTGCAGTACAAACCGAAGGTGCTTTGAAACAGCGCAGAACGTGGTACCTACTGGCCGCAACCGGCCTTTTCTTGACTGACTGTAGCCGCAAGCCGGAGGCACCGGCGTTTTCGCGCTTTGTCCTGGCTCCGGTGGAAGACCTGACGTCGGGCGACCAGCTCGGCTGGATCCCGGAAGCGGTACGAGCACTGTTGACCAGCCAGCTTTCGGCTTCGCCCAAAGTGGAAGTGGGGCGGGCCCGGTCACTGTCGGAGACCCAGGCCGCGCAAGTGGCCGCTCTGCCGGTCTATTGCCGCTTGGAGGGTACGGCAGCGCGGCTGACGCTTCGTTGCTGGAAGCCGGGTGGTGAGACGTTGGAGACCAGTGGCCAGTTGTCGGATGGTTTGGCGGGCCTGGTGACTCCGGTGGGACGTTGGCTTGATGCCGAAGCGAAGCCAGCCCCGGCGTTGAAGTCCGAGGCTTTGAAAGCCTATGGCGAACGCCGTTACGAAGATGCCGTCGCCGTCGAACCGGATTTCGGCTTGGCCTACCAGGACGGCGCCGCGGCATTGCTGGGCACTCAGCGGGAGGCCGCCATGCGGCTGATCGCGGCGGGTATCGCACGCGGCAAGAACCTTGATGAGCCGACCCAAGCGCAGTTGATGCTGGATCAGGCAGCGCTGTCTGGCGATGCCAAGGGCCAGGCCGCAGCGCTGGAGCGGCTGAGTCAACTTCGGCCCAAGGACCCTGTCCGGTTGCGCGGCTTGGTGCAAGCCCAGTTGCGGTCCCGGCAAGCCAAGGCGGCGGCGACCACCCAGGCCCGTTTGACGGAATTGCTACCGGCGGATGCGACCGGCTGGAACGATCTGGGCTACATGCGGGCGTATGCGGGCGACCTGAAGGGCGCGCGCGAGGCCCTGGAGAAGTATCGCCAGTTGACACCCGATCAACCCAATCCACTTGATTCACTGGGCGAGGTGCACTTCTATGCGGGAGACTTTGCCGCCGCCGAGGGGTACTTTCTGGAGTCGTTCAAGAAAGATCCGACGTTCCTGACCGGCCAAGCGATGTACAAGGCGGCGTTGTCGCGCCTGATGGCGGGCGACCGGGCGACAGCGGACAAGCATTGGAAGGCTTTCCTCGATACCTTGACCGACACGCCCGTCCAGGGCAAAGCGTTTCTACAAGCTTTGTGGCTCTACTGTTCGGATCGCCCGGGCGAGGCCGAAGCGGCGATGAAGGACGTGAAGACGCAGTTGGCCGAAACGCATGTCGCACTCTGGAGCCGTTTGCGCGGTGACTCCGCCGGGGCACAGCAAGCGCTACAGCGGGCATTCCCCACGCGGCAGGTGAATTCGTTGAACGGGCTGCTGGCGCTGTTCGTGAATGCCAGCCCCGCTTCACCCGCGGAGTGGTCCAAACGCGCCGCAGCTCAGTTTTCAGACCCCCGGGTGCGGGGCGTCGGCCCCTTGGCGTTGGGTACGGCGCTCCTGGTGAACCAGCACTACGCCGCCGCTGTTGAACTGTTCCGCACCGGGCTGAATCAGGCACCGATCTCAGAGGACATCGAAGTCCGGGAACTGTTGGCTTGGGCCCTCACGGGAGCTGGACAGGAAGCGGAAGCCAAGACACTGCTCGCGCAACACGGAATTCCGCGTTTGCCAACGGCAACGCCGCTCACTCCGATCTTGATTCGGCGCGCTTACTTGGCCGCACAGAAGAAGTAGCGGCGGTTGGGGTGTGGACAGGCTAGCGGAGAGCTACGCTTCCCAGGGCCGGTGAGCTGCGCCGTGGTCGCGGTCCTTCACGCGGTCGTACATATGGGAAGCGTTTACTGATCCCAGACCTTCGTTGTACAGGCTAGTCAGGCCCAACGATTCCCGCACGTCTTCTGCAAAAGCGTGCAGCGCCACCAAGTGCTCCGCCAGTGCCGCTTCGCGCTTGCCACTGGGGGTCTGCCAATACTTCTGGTTGCCGCCATCCACCAGGACGGCGATTTCATTACCCACCACCAAGCCCAGCGGATCCACCACGTAGGACGTACCGTCCACCTTCACGACGGCCGCGCAACGATCCCGCATGACGGCGGCTTTGCTTTCGGACTTCTTGGCGGCCTTGATGCCCAGGCCGGCCATGGCCTTCAAGCATTCGTCAAAAGTGTCAATATGCGGCTTCACACGGCGGAAGAACATACGCCCAGTATAGGATAGTCGCCCGGGTGGCGGCTGTCGATTGTGCTTGCTCGTGACAACGACTTGTGATGTACTCAAGCCCGGAGGGGCTGTGGCCCCGAAATTGCTCAATGGGTTTCATGATAGGTTCCACGTCGATGAAAAAACAACTCGTTCTTGCACTGCTCACAACGGCCGCGGCTTTTGCCCAGACCGTTGAAACCATTCCGTTCCGCGCTGTGCTCTCGCCGGCTAACGAAGTGCCCGCGATCACCAATCTGGAAGCCAGCGGTATGGGAACCGTCTGGCTGCACATTGTTCGCGAT
>JAPKYX010000150.1:13408-45874 GCA_026394075.1 Acidobacteriota bacterium | reverse complement strand
CATGAGTAGTCCCTATTTGTTCGACGGGGATGGTGCCGTAGCGGATTCCATTGTGGTGAGTTTGGAAAGGCAGTGGTTCACGCGAAAGACGTTAGACGGTCGCGAATTGACTCGAGTACCAGAGCAACCATCCAGTTTGACGCCCGCAGCCCTCACGCACGCACGGGCTCGCATTTCCCTTAGTCGCTCACTCTTGCTTCACGCTACCGGTGACATGCTGGTATTGCGCGAATGCGACACTTTGGCCGTACGGTGGGTTACCACGTTGCGAGAGGACCGGGAAATCCGCGCTCTGTCAATCTCGACCAATGGGGAATGGGCGGCGGCGCTCTTAGCTGAGCCAAAGTTTAATGATCCGAAGTGTGAGATCAGCGTGATCCGTGGAATTGACGGGCAAATCACCACAACGTTTCCGGTTCAAGCGGATCCCGTGACGCCCGTGATTGCGATCTCACGAGATGGAAAGCGGGTGGCGTTTGGCATCAGACGGCGCACCCCAGCAATGTCGGAAGAGTACGACCTGATCATTGGAGTGCACGAAGTGGAGCCAAACAGGATGGTTGCCCAAATGTTGCATGACCGCGTCGCTCGCTCTACTGGGCCGATGGATACCTATTTTGATCGCGACGCGATCCGCTATTCCCCTGACGGCCCTTCACGACGGGG
Source organism: Acidobacteriota bacterium (assembly GCA_026394075.1). Taxonomy (GTDB): domain Bacteria; phylum Acidobacteriota; class Terriglobia; order Bryobacterales; family Bryobacteraceae; genus JAPKYZ01. The sequence goes on along the minus strand of JAPKYX010000150.1, from coordinate 45,208 downwards.
CGGACCACGAAGGTATGGGCGGCTCCGGGCCAAGCGTAGCTCGTTGGGCTACGACGGCTGGGGCACAAAACAGCGTCCGCCACGCTTCATATCCGGTCAGTTGAGACCGACACGGGTGTCCATGTAGCTGGGGCGGGCCATTCCTGAAACGGATGGCCCGCACAGAGAGTGGCAAAAAGCCAGCCTCAGGCGATGATGTCTTTCAGGATCTCGCCATGCACCTCGGTCAGGCGTTCCTTGCGCCCCTGGTGCATGTAGCTCAATGCGTCCTGGTTCAGGCCCAACTGGTTCAAGATGGTCGCGTGGATGTCGCGGAAGTGGGCGGGTTTCTCGATGGCTTTGAGACCGATCGCGTCCGTCGCGCCATAAGCCATGCCACCCTTGACGCCGCCGCCCGCCATCCACATGGTGAAGCCCAGGTTGTGGTGATCGCGGCCCTTGCCGCCTTGCGCTTCCGGGGACCGGCCGAATTCCCCGCCCCACACCACCAGCGTGGAATCGAGCAAGCCGCGCCGCTTTAGGTCCTTGATCAGCGCCGCCGCGGGTTGATCACTTTGCTTCGCCATCCGGAGATGGTTTTCTTCGATGTCTTCGTGCGCGTCCCACTGCAGATTTCCGGGGCCGCCACCATGCACCACGGTCACAAACCGGACGCCGCGTTCCACCATGCGGCGGGCCAGCAGGCAGCGGCGGCCATAGTCGTCAGTCGGCTCCGATCCGACGCCGTACATCGCCAGCGTCTCGGGTGATTCCTTGGTCAGGTCGAACACTTCCGGCGCTTCGGTTTGCATCTTGAAGGCCGTATCGTAGGCCGAAATGCGGGCGGAGAACTCTTCGTCCTCGCCGGGCATACCGGCTTCGTTCAGCGCCCGGATCAGGTCGATCGTCTTGCGCCGGTCAGACAGCTTGACGCCCTCCGGCAGGTCCAGGTTCAACACCGGACGTTTGCCCGGACGCAGCATCGCGGGCTGGTAGATGGCGGGCAGAAAGCCGTTCAGATACATCGGCTGCCCTGCCTCCAGCGCGCCGTCCGGATCGGGGATGACGGCATAGGCCGGCAACGACTGGCTCTCACTGCCCAGGCCGTAGACCACCCAACTGCCCATCGACGGAAAGCCGGGGATGATGCGGCCGGTCATGCACTGATACTGCGCGGCCGAATGCACCACCATGTCGCCATGCACGGAGCGGACGACGCAGAGGTCATCAATGATCGACTTGTGGTGCGGCAGCAGGTCCGATACTTCCAGACCCGACTGGCCGCAGCGCTCAAACTGGCGCTTGGTGCCCAGGATCTTGGCGTCGTTCTGGACAAACTGATACTTCGCTTCGCCGAACTCGGCTGGCCGCTTCTGGCCGTCCAGCTTGTTCAGCAATGGCTTCGGATCAAACGTCTCCAGGTGCGACGGTCCGCCCGCCATGAATAGGAAGATCACTGACTTGGCCTTGGCCTTGTCCGGCATGTGCGGAGCCTTGGGTGCCAGCGGGTTCTTGATGGCCGCGGCTTGCGCCTCCAGCGACGCAAACGCCAGCGAGCCGAAGCCGCAAAATGCATCGGTCAACCACTCGCGGCGGTTGCGCGTGTAGCGGACATGTGGGTCGCGGAGAAACTGGTCCATAGTTAGTTCACGTACAGAAACGAATTCAAATTCAAGACGGCCAGCGCAAACTCGCGCGTCGAGCCGGAAGCCAGATACCGTTGCGCGATCGCGCGTTCCTTCACCGTCGGCAAGCGCCCCGCCGCCAGGCGATAGGCCAAGTCAATCCGCGCGGCCGGGGTCTTGGCTTCCTTCTCCAGACGGCCAGCCAGAGCCACCGCCATTTGGTTCGAGAAGCTACCGTTCAACAGCTCCAGCGCCTGCGGAGCATGTGTCGAAGATTCGCGTTTCGGGCAGGAGATCAGCGTGTCCGGCGCATCAAACACTTCCATGTAGGGCAGCCGGAGGTTGCGCTTCTGGAACAGGTAGACGCTGCGGCGGTCATGCTCGGTGGCATCCTTGGCGATGGCCCACTGGGACGGCTTATAGAGCAGCCCGATCAGTTCCTGATCCACGGGCACGATGACGCTGGGCCCACCAGCCTTGGTGTTCAAGCGCCCCGCCACGGCCAGCGTGGCATCGCGCAGTTCTTCGGCTTCCAGGCGGCGGCGGGTGAATCTCCAGAGCAGCTTGTTGTCGGGGTCCTTGGCCGTGGCGGCCTTCTCCATCAGCGGGTTCGCACTCCCCTGCTGGTAGACCTTCGACAGCAGGATCTCCCGGTGCAGTTTCTTGAACGTCCAGCCGCCTTCGACAAACTGATTCGCCAGATAGTCCAGCAACTCCGGATGCGTAGGCCGCTGGCCCATGCGCCCGAAATCATTGGGTGTGGCCACGATGCCGCGGCCGAAGTGGCTGTGCCAGACGCGGTTGACGATCACGCGCGCCGTCAGGGGATTCTCGGCAGTCAAGATCCAATCTGCCAGCTTCGCCCGAGGCTTGTCGGTGGCCAGTGGCAACTCCGGCAACCCTTCCGGCAGCAGCACCCCCAGCGGACGCATTCCGACGGCTGCGCCTTTGTTGGCATAGTCCCCACGGGCCAGCACATGGATCGGCGAGGTCTTCTCCGGGTTGTCGGCGACGCTATAGAGCGCGGGCAAAGGAGCAGGCAACTTTGCCTCAATCTCCTTCACCTTTTGCTCCATCTTTTCCTTCTCCGCGCCTTCCATCTTGGCCATCTGCTTTTGCATGGCCTTCATTTCTTTCGTGATGGTTTCGGTGGTGGCTTTCCACTCCGCTTGCGCCTCGGGTGAAGCGAGCGAGATATCCTGCTCGTGCGTGGCGGCAAAGTAGCCTTGCATCCGGTAGTAGTCGGTGTGGCGGATCGGGTCGAACTTGTGGTCGTGGCAGCGCGCGCACCCCAGCGTGACGCCCAGCAGCGAAGCGCCGACGATGTTGGTCATCTCGGTCAGCACTTCATTGCGGCTGGATGCCACTTCCTGATTGCCGGCGTTCTTGCGCAGCGGGCCCAGGCGGTTGAAGCCGCTGGCGATGCGGAAGGTTTCATTCTTGGGGTTGATTTCGTCGCCCGCCAACTGCTCGCGGATGAAGTCGGTGTAGGGCTTGTCGGAGTTGAACGAATGAACCACGTAGTCGCGGTACCGCCAGGCGTCGCTGCGGTGCGTGTCGTACTCAAAACCGTCGGATTCGGCGAACCGGACCACATCCAGCCAGTGGCGGCCCCACTGTTCGCCATAGCGCGGTGAAGCCAGCAGGCGGTCGATCACCTTCTCCCACGCCTGGGCGGAACGGTCTCGGACAAATGCGTCGATCTCCTCCGGTGCCGGCGGCAATCCATGCAGATCAAACGTGACGCGCCGGATGAGCGTGGCCCGATCCGCCGCCGGTGCCAAGGCCAAGCCTTCGGCTGACAACTTGGCTACGATAAACCGGTCAATCGCCGTCGCCGCCCCTTGCACCTCAGGCGGCGGGACGGCCTTGCGGGCTTGAAAAGCCCAGTGCCGGCGTTCCACCGGCGTGTACTTTTCAAGCGACGCTACCGTATTTGAAGCCGCCGCGCCCGGCGCTGGGGCCAGCATGGCAAAGGCCGTCAAACAGGCGATCGATCGATGGAAGCCGCTTGTACTCAAGGTCATGGTTTGAAAAATACTCCGCTCACTTATCGCTGAATCCGCTGCATCCAATTGCCCAAGCCCAGTCCTGCCCGCGCCGACAGCACGGCGGCCACCGCCGCCCACGCCATCCGCGTCCAGAACTCGCCGGGCGATCGCTCAATCGCTGAATAAACATACCGCGCCGCGTCCGATTGGGACGGGACGAAGAAACCCAAATAATGCGATCCGAAAAACCAGTTTCGCGCCGCCGGCGATTGCAGAAAGTCCGCAAAGGGCCACTGTACCGCCGCGAAGACGCCCAGAAACGTCAGCCCCAGAATGGAGGCCAGCATCCAGTCGTTCCGCTTGCCCAAACGCTGCCACAGCCAGTCCGCCAACAGCAGCGGAGGCGTCACCAGCAGCGGGAATCCGCCGGGCGGGATAAAGTGCGTAATCTCGCGGAACACCGGGCCCAACTTCGGCTCGGCCGGGAACAGCGGCAGGATCCACAAGAACGCCAGCGAGATCAAGGTGCTCAGGCCCGACACCAGCGCCAGGCCCCACTTCAGGTTCGCCGCCCGCGCCACCGCAAAGTGTCCCAGCGGCAGCGTGATGGCCAGCATCAGGAAGAAGCGCGCCGAATGCTGCATGGTCCGCGCCATGTACTCCAGCGAGAACACGCCCACGACGTCGCGCGCCAGCAGCGCCCCCACAAAAATGAAGAACCAACGCAGCCGCGCCCGCGTCTCCGCCGTCGCCCGGTTCATCTCGCCCAGAATGATCAGCAGGCCACCGAACTTGATCGCCAACACGCCCAGGATCAGCACCACATGCGGCGGCGACAGCACTTTCACATCCAGGCCATAGGCACTGTGCCACCAGTCATCAAACGGAGCCGACACCAGCATCGCCACCGCCCCCCAAGCCGCCACAAACGCCCCGAGTGGTCCACGGAAGCCCCACATCGCCACCGACGAGGCGCGCAAATGGGTCATCGACCCGAAGGTAGTGCCCAGGATCAACGCCGCACTGCCCAGACCGCCCAGGATGCCGCACAGGTAGATCAGCATGTGCGCCGGGGTCCAGAACGAATCACGCCCGATGGAGAGATGCCAGGAGATGTCCCACACGCCGCCTATGGTGACGGAGAGGACGGCGGCGGCAAAGTTCCAGACATACCAGGGCGTGGCGGCTTCGCGCACGCGGGCCGCGACTCCGAGAGCCGGCAGGGCAAGGGTCTGTCCCATAGAACTGTGTCCTTATACTCCTGCGCCCAAGTTTATCACCGGAACTCCATGCTGGCGGAGACCTTCCCGGTCGGTGGCGGCCCGTCCAGGGCGGATGGTTCGGCCGGTCAGGGAAGGCAGCTACTTGGCGCGAAAGGGCAGGCATTCAGACGCGGGGGCCGGCGGTGCGGAACAGGCCATAGCGGTCCTGGCCGGACTGTCCGCCCGCGTCACCGCTTGGGGCGGGCTGGTGTCTGACTCAGGCACCACCCGACCGGCCAAGAATGCCGTGGACCGATCTTAGATGCCTCAAAAGCGCATACCACCAGGCTGTAGCTTTATTCCCGCCAACCGAAGTATTATTCACAAACTCTTGCGTTAGCCCGGCGGATACTTTTGCAACGGAGATTCTGTCTTGTGCGTAACTAACTTAGGCGCAGCCGCGAATTGATCTCCAAGCGGGAAAGACCCGCGCACTATTTCGAGGGAGAGGTTAACTACAGATGAAGCCAACTCAAACATTACTGGCGGCCATCGGTCTACTGATGGCCAGTTCGATCCAGGCCCAGAATACGGCCAGCAACTCCGGCTGCGCGGTGGGGGCCGTCTCGGGGGCCATCGGCACCGACATTCCACCCACCTATCAAGGCCCGCCACCCTCGTCGGTGGACAAGCGACTGGTGGGCCCGCTGCAGCTGATCACGGCGGGGACGCTGGACATTAAGGCCTCCACGTTGACGCTGCCGCTCTATCGCGGTGAGATGACCAACGGACGGAATGTCTGGTACGTGATCACCGACACCACCGATCAGGCCAACGCGGAAGCACTGGGCATCAATTTCTCCGCCAAGCTGAACTACGCCAACACCGGGAAGGCCGTCCGCAACGCCACGTTACGCAAGGGTGGCCTGTTGGTCTTCGAGCGAGGCACCGTCGACTTCTCGCCGGCCTTGCGTATTGCGGGCATCGACGGGGCAAGGCCGTTCCCTCCAGCGGAGGCGACGCCGGGCTCAGTGGGGGACGCTGACTACACTCCGCTGGTCCGCATTGCCAATGCCGGCGGCCATATCTACAACGCACCGGTCATCTCGTTTGGAACCTCCGCCACGGCCATCAACTTCCCGCGCGGAAACCCCGACTACCGGCTGGTCCACGACAAGGTGGTCGCCATCGACACGACGGCCATGACGGTTACCTTGAGGCTGACGCAGGGCTTCAGTTTCGCCAAGCCGGTTCTCTATCTCAGTTTTGATGCCTCCGTGGAGCTGGCGGCGGCGATGGAGAGCGCCACCTTTGCCCCGGCAATGAACGACGTAGGCGTGGGCGGCGATGAAGGCCTGTTCAGCGCGGTGGAACGCATCTTCGGCTTCATCAACGGAGCCACGGGTTGCGCGCATCCTCAACGTCAAGGCTTCAACAGTGCGCTGCTGGATGGCCGCAGCCCATTAAATGTTTTCGGCGGTGTACCGTTTGTGGCCACTGACTACAGCCCGTTGTGGGACCTGAATCTGGCGGAGTGGACACCGCGGGCGCTCTCCATGGGCTACCGCTCACGCCTGATCGAAGAGTTCCAGATTCTGGCGTTCGCCGAAGCAGGCCACATCACCGGGCCCGGCGGCGCGGAGTACGGATCGACAGGGATCATCATCAACTGCCCGGTCGTGTTCCGTTTCCTGTAGTTAGAGGGTATCGCCACTATGAGAATGCTCTGCTCCATGGTTCTCGGCTTCGTGGCGGCTTTGGTAGGGTTGGCGCAGACTGCGCCAACTCTGCCCAAAGACCACGATGGCATGCTGCGGCTGAAGGCAACGGCCCCGAACAGTCCCGCCGAAAGGCCCCGCAAGCAGGTCCAGCCGCCCGCAACGCCGGCGCGTGTCCTTAACCAGGACGGCGCCCTGGACCTGACGGCCCCCGGGGTACCCATAAACAAGGAATCGAATCTTGCGCCCGGCTCACTGGCACCCTTTCCGGCATTGGAAGGCAAGGCGATTCTTTCGGGCTTTGATCCGGTCGCGTGGTTGGTTTTGAAGCGGGCCAAGGCGGGCTCCAGCGACATCACAACAGTTCATGCGGGACAAACGATCCGGTTCGCCAACCAGGAATCCCGCGAGGCCTTTTTGAAGGAGCCTGGCCGATACCTTCCGGAGTACGGGGGGTACTGCGCCTACAGCATGGCGCGAGGCGAGGCGCTGGAGGGTCAACCCATGGCCTTCCGATTGCTGGCCGGACGAGTTTACCTATTCGCGACCGAGGCATTCGCCGTTTCCTGGGAGAGGGATCAGGCCAACTTAGTACCCGCGGCGGACCAAGCGTGGCGGACAGCCCGATTGACGCAATAAGTCCAGGCCGGCGGCAGGGGCTGTGACTATTGGAACCTAGTAAGATTTCCACATTGAGCTAAAGAAGGACGCAACCAGCATCGCTGGGCAGCATCTACGCATATAGTGTTGACCGATCAGTCTGTTATTGGGACGGCCCAACGGGCGGCAGTTTCGCCCGGCGGCGGAGCTGCATCGGCGCATACCTTCAACAGGGGTCATTCCGCTCGACCGGAGTCTACTGCGATCCCGGGCCACTGCGCCCCGGCAGCGCGAGGAGGCCGCAGTGCCTGAGCCGCAGGCGGACGGCGGTGAACTCAGCCTGGAAGAACTGATGTCCGCCTACCAGCAGGCCGATCCGATGGCGGCGGCGGAGCTGGTCAGAAGGCTTAGCAGTCCGCTCTATCGCTTCTTCGCCGCGCCCATGGGCAACCAGATGGAAGCGGACGATATGCTGCAAGATATGTGGCTGCGCATCCACCGTTTGCGGCACACCCATCGGCCAGGCGAGCCGGTGCTGCCCTGGGTCTACGCGATTGCGCGCCGGGTGCGGGTGGACAACTACCGAAAACGTCGAAGATCGTCGCTGGAGGTAGCGGTCGATCAGCTGCCAGAGTTGGCGGCGCAGAGCCGGGCACCGGGCGGCGAAGCCACTTTTCAGGAGCTGCTGGCCAGCCTCCCAGAGAGCCAGCGAGAAGTGCTGGTGCTGCTAAAGCAGCAAGGCCTCAGCTTGGAAGATGTGGCCCGCGCCACTTCGTGCTCGGTGGGATCGGTGAAGCAGAAGGTGCATCGGGCCTATCAATCGCTCCGTGCGCTGCTGCGGCCCGCGCTGCCGGCTGGCCGTAAGGGGGCCACGCCTTGAACTGCGGCGATATCGACCGTCTGTTAACCGAGAAGGATTCCGCCGAATTCCCATTGGCCGCCGGCGACCATCTTCAGGAGTGCGAACGATGCCGCCAACTGGTCCAACTGCTGGAGAGCCGTCAGCAGCTTCCGTCACCCTCCGGTGGACAGGTGGAGAAGTTGGCCCAGATGCTGACATCGGATCTCGAGCCCGTGAAACCGCTACCCGGCGACGTCACCCAGTTCGGTATCCTCGCGGCCATCGCCTTAGCGGCCTTGGCGGCTGGTGGCGCGGTGCTCGGCCTGCGGGGGTGGGACGCGCTGCAAGGGCTGCAGCGGGCCGGTGTGTTCGTGGTTCTGGCCCTGATGGGGGTGGCGCTGGCAGCATCCCTGACGCGGCAGATGGCCCCGGGAAGTCCTTCGGCGATGACGCCGGCTGTCTGGGCGGTGGGACTGGGAGCGGCCCTGGCGGTGGTGGTTCTCTGGCTGTTTGATCAGCGAGCGGAGGCGGAGTTTGTGCGGGTCGGTCTGGTCTGCCTCCAAACCGGGCTCGCGGTAGCGGCCTGCACCGGGTTGTTGTTGGCCTGGGCGCTCCGCCGGGGGGCCATGCTATCGCACGGGTTCTCCGGATCAACCGCCGGTGCGTTGGCGGGACTGACCGGCTTGGCCGTGCTTGAACTGCAGTGCCCCAACTTGAATGCGGCCCATATCCTGGCGTGGCATCTCCCGGTGGTGGTCTTCAGCTCCTTGGCGGGTCTGGTGACCGGCTTGGCCGCCGGCCTTATCCCGGCAGGCAGGCATCGCCGCCGCGGCCACGGAGTATAGCGCCCCGCCCTTGCAACCGCCGCCCGTTGAGCGCCGTGTTGGTCATTGTTACACTCAGCTTCTGGACCGCCGCGCGCTTGCGCAGGCAAGCGGTCCGCTAGGCTGCCACTTATGATCCCTTTATTGCTCCTCGCCTCCTCCGCCTTGGCCCAGGTACCCGTTGTGATTGAAACAACCATGGGCGCCATCCACGTCGAACTCGACGATAAGCACGCTCCCGGCACGACGGCCAACTTCCTGAAGTACGTCGATGCCGGCCACTTTCAGGGTGGCCGCTTCCACCGCACCGTGAAGACCAATCCCGACAATCAGCCCCAATCAGCCATCAAGATCGAAGTGATCCAGGGCGGGGTCAACCCGGACCGCAAGGACCAGGGCTTCGGAGCCATCAAGCTGGAGCGCACCACCGCTAGCGGTCTGAAGCACCGGGACGGCACCATCTCCATGGCGCGTTTCCAACCCGATTCCGCCGTCAGCGACTTCTTCATCTGCATTGGCGACCAGCCCTCGCTGGATTTCGGCGGCCAGCGCAACCCGGACGGCCAGGGCTTTGCGGCCTTCGGCAAAGTCACCCAGGGTATGGAGATCGTCCGGAAGATCCAGGCCGCTCCCAGCGGAGCGGGCCATGACGGCACCAATCCAACGATCCAGCGGCTGACGCCACCGGTCGCAATCGTCAGCGTCACTCGCAGGAAGTAACGTTTCGCTACATCACCAGCAGCGCGGCCAGCAGTTCGATCCCGTCCCACAAGTTGCCAATGCGGGCGTTCTCGTTGTGCGTGTGCTGGTTGTCGTCGTGGTTGGCGATCGGGACGGCCACCAGCGGCACGCCGGTGACTTCTTCAAACACCACCAGCGGCAGGCTGCCGCCCGATGAGGGCTCCAGCACCACCGGCTCCTTCACCCGCTTAGCGAGCGCGATGATCTTCTGCGCGACGGGCAGATCAAGCGGCGTGCGGAAAGCGTTGTAGCTCAGGTTGACGTCCACGCGGGCCACCTTGGCATGGCTGAGCCGCTCTTGATCGGTAGGGTCACGGCCTTCAATGATGAAGTAGCCTTGCTCCCGCATGTGGGCGATCACTTTATCGGCTTGGCGGCGGCCGTCGTTGCCTTTCACTAGGCGCAGGTCGATCGAGGCCTTCGCTTCGGGCGGCACCACATTGGCCGCCTTGGTGCCCACTTGCGCGCTTTCCAGGCCCCGGATATTCAGTGACGGCTTGTAGTAGCTCTCCCGCAGATCGCCGTTGAACTGCTGCGTGGTGCCCAGCAACAGCTCCTGCTTCAGTTCCGCGTCCTGCTTGGGGTTGCTCATGATCGCGTCGCGTTCCAGCTTGCCCAGCGGCGTCACGTCGTCATAGAAGCCCTTCACCAGCACCTTGCCTTCGCCATCGGTCATCGACGCCAGCAGGCGCGCCAGATTCATGGCCGGGTTTGGGGCCCAGTTGCCGTAGTGGCCGGAATGGAGGCCGCGTTTGGCTCCGTAGACGGTCAAGTCCAGCCCCGCAACGCCGCGCGCACCGAAGCTCAGCTTCTGCGCCCGGCTTTGGTGGATCGGGCCGTCACAGATCAGCCAGACCTCGCCCTTCAGCTTGTCCTTGGCCTTCATCATCAGCCGCCGCAGATTGGGCGACCCGGCCTCTTCTTCACCTTCAAAGAAGAACTTCAAGTTCGCCTGTGGCTTGATACCGGCCGCCGACAGGGCGGAGAGCGCGGTGGCCAGTGAGATGATCGGGATCTTGTCGTCGGTGGCGGAGCGCGCAAACAAGCGCCACTCGCGGTCGTACTTCGCCTGGTCCAGCGGCAACAGCTTGCCGTTCATCTCCACCGGCGCGGTTCGCAATACCGGCTGGAACGGGCCGGAGTCCTTCCACTTCGATGGGTCCACTGGTTGGCCGTCGTAGTGAGCATAGAAAAGCAGCGTCCGCGTCGCCCCGGGCACCAGCAGCTCGCCATAGACGGCCGGGTTGGCGCCTTCCACCTCGATCAGCTCCGTCTCGACGCCGCGCGCGGCATACATCTTGGCGATGTGCTCGGCATTGCGCCGGATGTTGGCCTTGTCAGCGGCGACGTTGGGGATACTGAGCAGGTCCACGTATTCGCGGATAATCTTCTGCTCATTCGCCTCGCGGTACTTGCGCGCGGCATCGGCCGCCGGGGGGCGCTGGGCGAGAAGCGGGAGGGCAGCCAGTGCCGCCAGGATCCAGATGGAAAACATGAAGCCAGGATACCGAAAACCACTTTCCTCACCCCGTGATAGCCTGAAATTTGAGCTTCACCGATTCATTCTTCCCCCGTAAATTTGGCCTTTCGACGGCTGATCTCGAAAGTTACCTGGGCGTCGCCCTAAGCCACGGCGGTGACTACGCCGACCTGTACTTTGAGTACGTCGCCACCAGTTCACTGGGCATCGACGAAGGCATCGTCAAAAGCGCCAGCCAAGGCGTCTCGCTGGGTGTCGGCGTTCGCGTGCTATCGGGCGAAAAGACCGGCTATGCGTACACCGACGACCTGAGTCCGGAGAAGATCCGCCACGCCTGCAAGACAGCGGCCTGCATTGCCAATGGCCCGTCCAAGGTGGAGAAGACCGGCTTGAACGAAGGCCCCAAGCGCGACCTCTACCCCGTCCTGACGGCCCCCAACGACACCACGTTGAACGAGCGCGTCGAGCTGATCAAGCGGGCTGACCGCGCCGCCCGCGCCTATGACTCGCGCGTCTTTCAAGTGCGGGCAAGCTATGCCGACAACGTGCGGGAGATCCTGATCGCCACCAGCGAAGGCAAGTTGAGCTATGACCGGCAGCCGATGGCACGGGTGAACGTCAGCGTGCTGGCCCGGCAAGGCGAAGGCTCGCCGCAGGAAGGCTATGCGGGCGGGGGCGGACGCATGGGTCTGGAAGTCTTTGAGTCCGACAAGAGCCCGGAACGGTATGCGCGAGAAGCGGCGCGCCAGGCGATCATGCAACTGGACGCCATCGACGCCCCGGCCGGTGAGATGACCGTCGTGCTCGGGCCCGGCTGGCCGGGCGTATTGCTGCATGAAGCGGTGGGCCATGGTCTCGAAGCCGACTTCAATCGCAAAGGCGTTTCGGCCTTCTCGAACCGCGTCGGCCAAAAGGTGGCCAGCGAACTTTGCACCGTCATCGACGACGGCACGATGGCGCACCGCCGCGGGTCGATCAATATGGACGACGAAGGCAACCCGACGCAGCAGAACGTGCTGATCGAAAAAGGCATCCTGCGCGGCTACCTGCAGGACAATCTGTCCAGCCGCCTGATGGGGGGCACCTCCACGGGCAGTGGACGCCGCGAGAGCTATCAGCATGTCCCGATGCCGCGCATGACCAACACCTTCATGCTGGCCGGTGACAGCACGCCGGAAGAGATCATCCGCTCCGTGCCCAAGGGCCTCTACTGCGTCAACTTCTCCGGAGGGTCGGTCGACATCACGTCCGGCAACTTCGTCTTCTCGGCGAGCGAGTGCTATGAGATCGAGAACGGCCGCCTGGGCCGCCCGGTGCGCGGCGCTTCGTTGATCGGCAATGGGCCGGAGGCGATGAAGTATGTCTCGATGGTGGGCAACGACCTGAAGCTGGATGAAGGCATCGGGGTCTGCGGCAAGGAAGGGCAGTCGGTCCCGGTGGGCGTCGGAATCCCCACCGTGCGCATTGACCAGATGACCGTCGGCGGTGTCGCGTGATCCAGCAACTAGCCACCGATGTCGTCGCACGCGCCTTGAAACTGGGCGCGACGGAGGCCGAATGTACGGTCGCCGAGGGCAATGAGTTCTCGGCCAGCGTCCGGCTGGGAGAAGTGGAGCAGCTGAAGGAGGCCGGCTCGCGCGGTGCAGGCATCCGCGTGCTGGTCGGCCAGCGGACTGGCTCCGCCACGACCTCCGATCTCACAAAAGAAGGCGTGGAGCGCATGGTCCGCGCGGCGATCGAGAACGCCAGTGTCACCACTGATGACCCGTTTGCGGGTCTGCCGGATGAGGCGGAGCTGGGGTCGATTGACGTGGATCTGGAAACCTACTCCGAGTCCGTGGAGCAACTGGAAGCCGAATGGAAGATCGCCCAGGCCAAGGCGGCGGAGGCGGCGGCACTGCAGTTTGATCCGCGCATCACCAACTCCGAAGGCGGGTCTTTTGATACCTACTTGAGCTCCCGCGCCTTTGCGAACTCGCGCGGCTTTTCCGGGCTGGCCCGGTCGTCATCCTGTTCGATCTCGGCCGTCCCGGTGGCCAAAGAGGGCGAGAAGATGGAGCGCGACTATTGGTTCTCCATCGCCCGCCGTCCGGACCGGCTGGAAGCGGCGGACTTGGTGGGGCGCTTGGCGGCACAGCGGGCGGTGCGCCGTCTGGGCGCGCGCAAGGTGTCGACGCAAAAGGTGCCCATCGTGTTTGAACCCCGCATCGCGCGAACCCTGCTGGCCAACTTGTTTGAGGCCGTCAGCGGCGATTCGATCTACCGGCAGGCTTCATTTCTGAACGGCCAACTGGGCGCGCGGGTGGCGAGCGAGTACATCACCGTCATCGATGACCCCACCATTCCGGGACTGTTCGGCAGCTCACCGTTTGATGATGAAGGCGTCCGCGCCCGCCGCAAAGTGGTGGTGGAGCGGGGCATCCTGAAGACCTACTTGCACAACACCTATACGGCCAAAAAGCTGGGCACGACTACTACCGGTAACGCCGCCCGAGGCTTGGCCGGAAATGCCTATGTCGATCACGGGAACTTCTTTTTGGAAGCGGGGTCCAAGACTCCGGAGCAGATGATCGGCGGCATCAAAAGCGGCCTCTATGTCACCGAACTGATGGGCCAGGGTGTCAACGTCGTCAATGGTGACTACTCGCGGGGCGCGGCCGGAATGTGGATTGAGAATGGCGAACTGGCCTACCCGGTGAGCGAGATCACCATTGCGGGTAATCTGAAACAGATGCTGCTTGATATCGAGGAACCGGGCGTGGATCTGGAGTTCCGCGGCTCCATCGCCAGCCCCACTTTGATGATCCGGGAGATGACCGTCAGTGGCAACTAAAGCCATCCTCACTGCCCTGCCCTTGCTCGCGCTGCTGTCGGCCTGCGCCACCGGCCCCAAGGAGCCGACGGCGCTGACGCCGGAGGCGAAGGCTTATGTGAAGAACCTTGGCTTGGCGGGCGTCGAAATGAAGGCCGCCGAATCGTTCTCCGGTCAGCAGGTGGTGGAGATCCTGGGCCAGATCACCAACAAGGGCGACCGCCATCTGAAGACCGTGGAAGTGATGTGCGTCTTCTATGACCCTTCGGGCCAAGTGGTGGCGCGCGAGCGCGTGGCCATTGTGCGCGAAAAGACCGGCGGCCTGAAGCCGGGCGACACCAAGCCGTTCCGGCTACCGTTTGACACACTGCCCGCCAGTTGGAACCAGGCCGCGCCGGGCCTGGTGATTGCCGCCATCGTGTTCGGCTGAGGCGGCAAGCTTTCGATGGCACACATCCTGCTGGTGGAAGATAACGTTGACCAGCTCTATCTGCGCCGTATGATCCTGGAGCGGGCCGGGCATCAGGTGACGCCCGCGGCTTCCGTCGAGGATGCCCGTTTGGCGCTGACCCCTGCGCCGGATGTGGCGGTGATGGATCTCAGCCTGCCCGGCATCGAGGATGGCTTGGCCCTGGTGCGTGAAGTGGCGGCTGCCTGCCCCGCCACCAAGATCGCCATCTTGAGCGGCTGGACGGCGGCGCTGCATGGCCGCCCGGAGAAGGCCCTCGTAGCTGCTACGATCACGAAGCCCTCTACGGCCAAACATCTCATGGACGTCATCGCCAAACTTGTCCTCTGCCTCGTGCTGATCCTGCCCGCCTGGGGTCGCGACTTCACCTTTGAATCAACCGGCCGCGGCGAAACGGTGGCCGAGCTTGACCTGCGCTCCGGCACGTCTGACTGGGGCCTCGCCCGGCGGCAGGCGGCGGTGGCGAAGCTCACGGTGGACGGCAGCGAACCGCAGCATGTTTGGGTGCTGGGCGAACGCAAGGGCCCGGTCAGCGTCTTTCTGGGACAGCTGCCGGCGGGCAAGCATCGGCTCACCGTTGAGCGCGATGAGGTGTTCTCTGCCCTGGATTCGACGCTTGACGTGCGCGGCGCGAAGTTCAGCGAAGACACGGGCAACATCCTGGCCAACGCACCCGTGCTCTATGCCCGGGAAGATACGCTGGGCCAGTTCTCCGACATCCCGCTGCTGGTCTACGCGGAGCGACTGCCCGGCGGCATCCTGCAGTACACCATCGTCTTCTCAAACGAAGATGGCGGCACCTCCACGCGCGGCCTGATGGCCGTCTGGGGCCGCACCACCGACATCGAATACATCTACCGGGTCGGCACCGATGGCAAGGCGATCATCCAAGCCAAGGACCATAAGGACATCCCCTACGATGGGCCGCTGGAAGGGCATCATCCGCTGCTGGTACCGGTGACGAAGAACAACATGGTGGCCCCCACCACGACGGGAAAGAGCAAGAGCGCAATGCGGTTCCAACTGGTGCCCATGGAAGTGGAATTGAGCACGCACTCCCGCGAGATCGTGATGGACCGCGCGCCCTGGACCTACGCCGTCGCCGCCAAGGAACTGACGCGCGAAGGACGCCTCGATCAGATCGGCGACCCGCGCAACTATCTGTATCTCGAAGCCAACATCACCAGCACCAAGGCGCGCCTCGGCTTCAAGGTTCGCTTGACCACAGAGACGGCCTGGCGCATGTCGCACCGGGATGACCGTCGCCTAGCGATTGAGCGCTCCGGTTGGGTTCGCTCGACGATTGCCCTGCCCGCCGGCACCAGCCCGAAGCAGATCGCGGAGTTTGGCTACGACTGTTTGCCCAATGAGAAAGACGGCGTCAAGGACCCGGGTGCTGCCTGCAAGGTCGAGCAGGTCTCCCCAGCCTTCTTTTTGACACCGGACTACCTGCCGGGGCGGCCGTTCAAGCTGCCGCCCACTGTGATCCCCGCGCCACCCGCACCGCGCAAGCAGTGAAGACTTTGACGCTGAACGTCAAAGTAGTGCCGCGTAGCAGCCGGTCAGAGGTGGCGGGCACGATGGACGACGGTACGTTGAAAGTGAAAGTGGCGGCGGTGCCGGACAGGGCAAACGAGGAATTGTGCTCCGTGTTGGCAGCCCACTATCAGGTGCCCGCGCGCGACGTCTCGGTGATTGCCGGTTTGACGTCGACGCGCAAGACGGTCAGGATTATGCTGCCGTGACCGGCTAGTGATCTTCCACCGCAAGCTTCAGCAGACCGCATGCTGGCGCATGGCGGCTCGGAAGCGGCGGTCCGCGCTGACTGCATACAGAGCCGTGACCGCAAGGGAGCGGCGGGAGATATCACTTGTGCGGCTGAAAGCACTTACACCATAAACATGCCGCCATTGATCTCAATGGTCTGGCCGTGGATGAAGCGGCCGGCGTGGGAGCAGAGGAAGACGATGGTGTCGGCGATCTCTTCGTTGGTGCCCAACGTGCCCGCAGGCGTGGAGGCCTTCATGGTGTCCAGCATGGCTTGCGTCGAAAACACTTCGTGGAAGTGGTTGTCGACGGTGCCGGGGGAGACGGCGTTTACTTGGATGCCTTGGGGGGCCAGTTCCTTGGCCATGCCTTTGGTGTAGCAGGCGACGGCGGCTTTGGCGGAGGCGTAGAGGGCCGCGCCGAGACCTCCGCCATTGCGGGCGGCGATGGAGGAGAGGTTGATGATCCAGCCGGACTTGCGCTCGATCATGCCGGGCACGACGGCTTGGGCGATGAACCAGGCGCTCTTGACGTTCAGCGTGTAGACTTCATCGAACAACTCCGGTGTGGTTTCGAGAATCCGCGCGCGCTTCACCAGCGATCCGGCGTTGTTGATCAAGATGTCGATGGGCGCGTTCAGCTGCTTCAACGCGTCACAGAAGGCGGTGA
The DNA here is from genome assembly GCA_026394075.1 of Acidobacteriota bacterium. Lineage (GTDB taxonomy): Bacteria > Acidobacteriota > Terriglobia > Bryobacterales > Bryobacteraceae > JAPKYZ01. Next base: position 28,490 of record JAPKYX010000150.1, on the reverse strand, counting down.
CGCCTGCGGTCGAGCCCAGCTCGCCTTGGATGATCTGGGCCGTGGCGCCAGCGGCGCGCACTTGGGCCGCGGTCTCTTCCGCACCGGCCAGGTGGCCGCCGTAGTGCACGATGACGTGCGCCACGCCCGCCTTGGCGAGTGCCACCGCCGTGGCTTGCCCGATGCCGCGCGAGGCGCCAGTCACTAATGCTGTCCGGCCTTGAAGGCCGCTTGCTGTCCGTCCTTGAAACTCGCTCATACTTTCACTTTTCTCCTGGTTGACCGCACGGGCTTGGCCGGTGCGGCTTCATGGTTCCATCGTCCCAATCGGTACCGGCGGGAATAGCCGGCGGTGCGGTTCTCGATGGAGACTTCCACCACTCCATTTTCATCGCAGGACCAGGCTTCCACAATCTCCTGCTGCTGCGCCACGCTACTATGACACACGGCGGCGGGCGAAAGCTGGTCAACCCCGCTTAAGGCCGGGTCAAAGGGGAACAGAATTTCGTCCCACAGCGTGAGATTGCCCGCGGGCTCGCCGTGGGGGCCCAAGGCCGTGGCCTCCAGATAGCGGAAGTGTCCAATGTTATGCGCGGGCGAGTAAGTGCGCTGGCGCACTAACGCGGGTTCGCCCGGGCGCGGCAGGATGGTGCCTTTGGCGAAGATGGGATCGAAGATGATCCGGGTGCCGCAGTCCGCCTCACGCCAGACGCCGAAGTAGCGGGAGAAGCGTTCGCGGAGCGTGAAGCCGCCCGCGCCATCGGCTTGGATCGCGAGGCCGATGGCCGTGGCCGCGCGCGTATAGGCCGAGCGTTTCACCCGGCGTCCGAACCGCTCCCGCAACATGCGCGAGACCAGCGGCAGTTCGCTAGCCCCGCCGGTGACGTAGAGCACGTCGGGAGGCGCGCCATTCGCATCCAGCAGCAGGTCGTCGACGGCGTGCAGTGTCTCGTCGATCAACGGGCGGCAGCGGTCATAGTAGTCCGCCACCGTAATGGTGACGGGGCCGTGGTCGGTCTCGACCAGCAGGCGGCGGCTGTTGGGAGTGAGCGCCTCCTTCAACTCCCGGCACTGTTCCAGCAGCCGGAAGTGCGCGCCGGGGCCTAAGCGGTCCAACTGGCCATCGGGGAGCGCCATTTCGGCGATCACTTCATCAAAATCATCGCCGCCCAACGTCGAGATGCTTTCGGTGGCCACCACCTCCTGCTCCCCACTGCGGAGCACGACGCGGGAGGCGTCGAACGTGCCGCCGCCCAGGTCGTAGATCAGCAGCGATTCACACTCGGGCGAAGCAGCGGGAGCCCCGTCGGCACGGCGCGAGGCGTGCATGTATTCCAGTCCGGCCGCGGAGGGCTCATTCAGCAGGCCCAGCACCGCAAACCCGGCGCGGCGGAAGGCTTCGCCGGTCAGGAAGCGCTGGTTGGAGTTCGAGTTGGCGGGCACGCCCAAGAACACCTGATGGACATCCGGGCGCAGTCCGCCGCGGATAGCCATGGCCAAGCCGGTGAGCAGATCGAGCAGCAGATACTCAGTGCTGCCTACCGCCACGCGGGTGGCCGGGCCGGCGGACTCCAGGAGGCGCTTCAAGCTGCGCAGGAGTGTCCAGGACGGGTCAGCCGCCACGGCCGCCGCCGCCCAGCCAAAGCGCATCTCGGGGCCGCGAACGGCGGCGAGCGCGGGAATCCATTCGCGCGGCTGGCCTTCGGCGTCGTCAAACGAGAGCACCGGGTAGTTGCCGCGGTCCGCGGCAGCCACGACGATGCGGGTGGTGCCGAAATCAATGCCCAACTTCATGTGATGGTCCGGCCGGAAAATGCACCGGGACCTCTAGCTTAGCGCCAGCCGGGTGGGGCCAGCCGGGCGCGATTCCTTTTTCCGGGAATCCGGGGCGCGCCTAGACATGACAGCGTGGAAAAGTGCGAGGGCAATGCGAATCTGAGGGCAGCCCGCTCCTGCTGGTCGCGGCTCGGATGGCCTAGCTTTGGCCGGTGACGTAGTGGACGACGACGTAGCAGAGCGCGGCGACCAGGGCGGCGGCAGGCAACGTGAGCAGCCAAGCCCAGACGATGTTGGCGGCCAGCTTCCAGCGGACGGCCTTCAGGCGTTGGATGCTGCCGACGCCGGCGATGGCACCGGTGATGACGTGCGTCGTGGAGACCGGGATGCCCAGGTAGGTGGGGAACAGGATGGCCAGAGCGCCGGCCGTTTCCGCACAGAACCCGCCGCGCGGCTTCAGGCGGGTGAGCTTGGCACCCATGGTGTGCACGATGCGCCAGCCGCCGGTCATGGTGCCGAGCGAGATGGCGGCGTGGGCGGAAAAGACCACCCAGGGCTGGACGGTGAACTCGGTCAAGTAGCCGCCCGCGATCAGGGCACTGGTCATAATGCCCATGGTCTTTTGCGCGTCGTTGGCGCCGTGCGAGTAGCTGAACAGCGCGGCGGAGACCAACTGGAGGCGGCGGAACCAGGAATCCATGTTCTTGGGCGTCGAATGCCGGAACATCCAGTAGACCGTGATCATGAGGATGTAGGCCAGGATCATGCCCAGCATGGGGGCCACAACGATGAAGAACATCGTCCGGATCCAGCCCTGTGGAACAATGGCCGCCAGAATGGTCGACGGGCCGGTGGTGAGGGCCGCGCGAGCCATGGCCGCACCAGCATAGCCACCGATTAAGGCGTGGGAACTGGAAGTGGGCAAGCCCAGCCACCAGGTAATCAGATCCCAGGCGATGGCTCCGAGTAAGCCAGTGAGAATGACATAGGAATTACTGGAAAACTCCGGGGCCACCATGCCGGAACCGACGGTCTTGGCCACCTTGGCCGCGTCGAGAGCCAGCAACAAGGGCACCGCGGCGATGAAGTTCCAGAAAGCGGCCCACAGGACGGCCTGAAAGGGAGAAAGTACCCGAGTGGCAACAATGGTCGCTACCGAGTTGGCCGCGTCGTGGAAGCCGTTGATGTAATCAAAGATCAGCGCTACGACGATGATGGCGATGACCAGGATGAGGGCCGTCGACATAGGCGCGGATCAGCTATTTTTCACGACGACGTTTTGGAGCCGGTCCGCCACGTCCTCGCAGGCGTCTGTGGCCGCTTCCAGCGTTTCGTACACTTCTTTGTACTTCATCAGCCGGATGGGGTCCTTCTCATTCTCAAATAGCGCGGCGACGGCAGCGCGAACCACGCGGTCGGCCGCTTCTTCCAGGCGATTCACTTCGATGCAGTGCACCAGCACCGATTCCTGCTTTTCCAGAGCCACAAAGGCCCGCTGCAGGTTCAGCACGCATTCTTCCACCAGCTTCACCAGGTCCTTGAGCGGCGACGTGACCTGGTCGATGCGGTAGGAGTTCATACGGTGCGTGGCGTCTTCGATGTAGTCGATGACGTCGTCCAGGTGCGAGGCGAGCGATTGGATATCTTCCGGATCAATCGGCGTGATAAACGTTTCGCCCAGCTTGGTGTAGATCTCGTGGATCACCGCATCGGCCTGCTGCTCCAGGTCCGTCACTTTGGCTTCCGTGTCAGGCAGCGAAGCGAGGCCGGCATCGAGCCCGCGGCGCAACGTCTGAGCCGCCATCAGGATCAAAGAGACCTGTTGGTTGAAAAAGTGGAAAAACTTCTCTTCCCGGGGGAGAAATCGCATACGAGGCTAGTCTTTGGTCTCTTTTAGGGGCGTTAGCGCTTCTATCGGCAACCTATCTTCGCATCGTGCCGAAAGGCGGGTCAACCCTGGGATGGTTACGAACTGGTTAAAACCGGAAGTAATGTCTCCACTGGGGTTTCGTCGGGGGCATCGGGGTCCAGATAACGCGGATCGAGGAGGCGTTGGTGCTTGATGTTGCCCATAGCCCCAAGCAGCGTTTCTTTCAGATACGGATGGTCCTGTTCTAGTTCGAGGAAGATGTCGCGGAGGGAGCGGCGGACAGTACCGGTCTTTTGCGAGCAGCCGCAGGGGATGACCGGCGCGGCCAGGGTGCCGGCGTACTGAGTGGTCAACTTTTCATCGACGAAGACCAGCGGCCGGATGAGGCGGAAGTCCTTGTTCTTGGAATAGGTGACCGGCGGCAGGGCGGAGAGTTGGCCGGTGAACATGCAGTTGCGGAGGAAGGCCTCGCAGAAATCGTCGGCGGTGTGGCCCAGGGCGATGACGTTGGCACCCAGCTCCTTGCCCACCTGATAGACGGCCCGGCGGCGGAAGCGGCTGCAGACATCGCAACCATGATCGGGCTGCTCGTCCAGCAGGCGGAACGAGGGGCCATCTTTGAAATAGGTCCACTCAATGCCGCGGGATTGCAACCACTCGCCGGTGGGGGCAAACGGAGCGAGAAACTTGCCTTGTTCGATGGTGAAGGCGCAGACCGAAAAATCGATGGGGGCGCGCTTTTGCAGGGCCAGCAGCGCGTCCAGCAGGGTGAGCGAGTCCTTGCCGCCGGAAACGCCGACGGCGACGCGGTCGCCATCGCGGATCATCTTGAAGCGCGTGACAGCCTCAGCTACTTTGCGGCCAATGGTTCTTTCCAGGTCCAAGGTTCCATTATAGTTTTTAACAGCACCAATCCGCATGAGGAAAGAAGCGTCACGATGAACCTGGTTCCATTACTGCTATCGCTGCCGACACTGCTGCAGACGGAAATGACGGAGCGCGGCATCCCCGGCGCGGCCCTGGCCATCATCAAGGACGGCCAGATTATCTATTCGGCGGGCGTGGGGGTGTCGAGCACGGAGACCAATGAGCCGGTACGGGCCGAGATGCTGTTCCGCGCCGGGTCCACCACGAAGATGATGACGGCGGCGGCGCTGCTGCAGTTGTCGCTAGACGGCAAAATTGGGCTGGATGAGCCGATCGGCAACCGCGTGCCGACGCTACTGGCGGCGTTGCGCGGCTTGACGGTGAACCAGTTGTTGAGCCACACCAGCGGCCTGATTCCCGATACCGGCTTTAATGGCTCCCACGACGATTCCGGGTTGGCGGCCAACATCATGAGCTGGGACGAGAAGCGCTTCTTCACGAAGCCGGGCCGGGTGTATAGCTATTCCAACCATGGCTACGCGCTGGCCGGTTATCTGGTGGAGAAGCTCTCGGGCAAGCCATTTGCGGATGCGGTGCGCGAGATGGTGTTCCGGCCGGCGGGCATGGGGCGGACGACGTTCCGGCCGCTGGAGGCGATGACGTACCCGATTTCGCAAGGCCACAACGAGAAGAGCGCGGTGGTGCGGCCATCGGCGGACCATACGGGGTTTTGGCCGGCGGGGTCGATGTTTACGAATGTGCTGGAGCTGGCCCGGTTCGCGGACGGCTTCATGAAGCAGCAGTTTCCGGACAAGCGGCTGGATGGGCGAGTGGTGGCGGGATTGACGGCACCGCGCGTGGCGCTGCCCACCAATCCGACGGCCCATTACGGCTATGGCGTGATTGTCGAGCAGTGGCGCGGGGTCACCCGGTGGTCCCATTCGGGGTCGCGGGAAGGCTACGGCAGCATGCTGATCATGGCACCGGAGCAGAACTTGGCGATTGCCCTGATGACCAACCGGAGCGGGGCGAATCTGCCGCGGACGCGCGAGAAGATCCAGGAGGCGCTGCTGCCGGTGGGTCCGGCGGCGGCGGCACCGACAGAGGTGAGCTTCGCGGCGGGGGAGATGGAGCGGATGGCCGGGGTGTATGCCCGGGGCGCGCAAAAAGCGGAGCTGACGGTGCGGGAGGGCAAGCTGTGGCTGGCGACTCCAGGAGGCCCGGCGGAGGTGAAGCGGCTGTCGGATGGGTCAGTGAAGGCGCATGGGCAGACGGGGTGGTTCTCGTTGCTGGAGGGGGGCCGGATGCAGTATTTACATGTTTCCGGGTTGCCGTATGAACGGGTTCCATAGGGGGCGAAGCAGGGGTGGGACCCCTCCCTGGCGGTCGCGGCTCGGTAGCGGCCGGCGATCGGCCCGGCAGCGATGAGGGTGGCGCTGGATGGTGCGCCGCTGGGCCTCGAGGCGGGGGGCTTGCGGCGCTATGTGGAGGAACTGACGAAGGCGCTGCGCCAGGAGTTTCCGGCCGATCAGTTTGAGCCTTTGACGCCGGGCGGCGGACGCTGGTGGTTGAGTGGCGTGTGGAAGCACCCGTTCGATCTGTTCCACGGCACCAACTTTGAGGTGCCGGTGTTGCCGTTGCGACCGGCCGTGGTGACGGTGCATGATCTGGCACCGTGGCGATATCCAGCCAACAATCCACGGGTGCGGCAGAGGACTCCGTGGCTGCTGAGGTTGCGGCTGGCCCGGTTTGTGATCACGCCGAGCGAAGCCGTGCGGCGCGAAGTGATCGCGGAATTTGGGTGGTCTCCGGAGCGGGTGGTGGCGACGCCGCTGGCCGCGCCGGCATGGATGCGTCCGCCGAAGGTGCCGCCGGTGACGGAGAAGCCCTACTTTCTCTATGTGGGTGATGACATCCCGCGCAAGAATGTCGGGGTGATCCGGGAGGCGGCGCGGGTGCTGGGGGTGGAACTGCGGGAGACGCGCGGCCAGGTGCCGGACGAAGAGTTGCCGGCGCTGTATGCCGGGGCGGCGGCGGTGCTCTACCCATCGCTGTATGAGGGGTTCGGGCTGCCGGTGCTGGAGGCGATGCAGTGTGGCGCGGCGGTGATCACGTCACGCGATCCGGCGCTGATGGAGACCGCCGGGGAGGCGGCGCTGGCGGTTGAGCCCGGCGATTGGGTGGAGGCGATGCGGGCGATGCGCGATCAACCAGAGCGTCGGCGGGAGTGGCAGGAACGGGCCATCCGGCGGGCGGCGACATTCTCCTGGGCACGCACGGCCCGAGCCACGTACGATATCTACATTGCCGCGCTTCGTTAAAAAGGCTCTTGTCCTCTGCCCCGAATCCCCCTTCCCCATGTATGGGGGCGGTCCGCTGCGGACTGCGTCCATCCTGGAATACCTGCGCAAACGGGACTTTGCGGTCGACTTGATCCTGTTTGACGCGCCGTCGGAACCGCCCGGGTTTGAGGACGTCCTGTCGATCAACCTGCCGAAGCATTCGCGATCGCTCGCGGCGCGGCTGGCTCGGAATGCGATCCGGTTTATTCGCCAGGTGCCGCCATTGGTGGATCGTTTTTCAGGTTACGAGAAGCTGATGGCCAAGTGGCTGGAAGGCCGGACCTACGACGTGGCCGTCATTGAGCATTTCTGGGCGGCGCCTTATGTCGACCTGCTGCGGAAGCATGCGGTGAGGGTGGTCTGCGATCTTCACAACGTGGAGAGTGTTTGGCTGAAGCGGATGCGCTTACCGTTTGTGGGAGCGGCGCGGCGGCTGGAGCACAAGCTGCTGCCGATGTTTGACACGGTGCTGGTGACATCAAAGGAGGATGCGGCGCGGATTCCGGTGCCATCGGTAGTTTACCCAAATGCGCTGCCCTTCCGCGAGAAACCGGTGAGGCCGCCGGTTCCGGCGGGTCAACCGCGGATTGCGATGTCAGGGAATTTCGACTTTGCGCCCAATGTCCAGGGCGCGCGCTGGTTTGCCCGAAATGTTTGGCCGCAGTTGGACCATATCCCTTGGAAGCTGATCGGCCGATGTAGCGATCAAATGCCATTCGGCGTGGCGACGGGGGCGGTGGAAGATGCGCTGCCGGAGCTGGCCCGGGTGGAGGTGGCGATTGTCCCGCTGCTGGCCGGGTCCGGGACGCGGCTGAAGATTCTGGAGGCGTGGGCGGCGGGAACACCTGTCGTTTCCACGACCATTGGTTGCGAGGGATTGGGTGTGACCAGCGGCGTGGAACTGCTGATCGGGGATACGCCGGAGGAGTTTGCGGACGCGGTGGCGAAGTTGCTGGAAAGCAAACATTTGCGTGCGGCGCTGGCGATCATGGGGCGGCGGCGGTATGAGCAGGAGTTTACCTGGCCCAAGGCCTGGGAGAAGTTGGACGAAGCGCGTGCACTATACTGAGAGCAAGCCATGCGGATAGCGGTTGACGCGCACGCCATTGGGCGCAAGTTAACGGGGAACGAAACCTACATCCGGAATATTATCCGTGAGTTGGCGCGTACGGACGAGGAATCGGAGTACGTAGCGTTTGTTTCGGCCAAAGGCGCGGAAAGCCATATTCCGGGGCGTTTCGAGACGCGCCGAGTCTCCAATAACCCTTTTGTCCGGTTAGGCTATCAGCTGCCGCTGGAACTGGCGCGCCTGCAACCGGACCTGATCCACGTCCAATACACGGCCCCGCTGGTATGCCCGGTTCCGATTGTCGCCGTGGTGCATGACGTCAGCTATCTGGACCATCCGGAGTTTTTCTCGAAGTCTCGGGCGCTGCAACTGAAACTGACGGTCGCCCGGACGGTACGCCGCGCCGCCCGCATTGTGACGCAGAGTGAGTACTCCCGAAAATCGATCCTGCGGGTCTACGGCATTGATCCGGAGCTGGTGCATGTGATTCCGCTGGGCGTCGACCCCTGCTTCCGGCCCATGGCTCGGACGGCGGCCGTGAGCGGCGTGCGCGCCTCCTGCGGCATCAACTTTCCGTATGTGTTGACGGTGGGTGACTTGCAGCCCCGGAAGAACCAAGTGGGCTTGGTGCGGGCCTTCGCTGAACTACTGAAGGCACAACCGAACCTACCGCACCATTTAGTATTGGTCGGCAAGGATAACTGGCACGGACAGGAAGTCCGGGAGGCGGCCCGCCGGTCGGGCGTGGCGGAGCGGATCCACTTTACAGGATTCGTCACGAATGAGCAGCTGCGGGAGCTCTATTGCGGCTGTGATCTTTTTGTCTTCCCGTCGTTTTACGAAGGCTTCGGTTTGCCGGTACTGGAAGCGATGGCCTGCGGACGGGCGGTAGCCTCGTCGAATGCGACGTCGCTGCCGGAAGTGGCCGATTCGTCGGCGCTGCTGTTCGATCCGGCTTCGATCCCGGAGATGGTGCGCGCCATGCGCGATCTGCTGGTGGATGCGGAGCTGCGGGCCCGGATGGAACGGCTGGGGTTGCAGAATGCGGCCCGGTTCAGCTGGGAACGCGCTGCCCGCGCCACGCATGAGGTTTATCAGCTGGTGGCGGGGCGCCGGGCAGCGGCTACGTCGACGGCTCCGGTGAGTTCCGCGTCGATGGTGCGCCGCCCGTGAGAAGTCTGTGCCTTCTGCTGGCGCTAGCCGCGGCGGCCCGCGCGGATGAAAGTCTCCGCTACGTGATCAACTGGCCCAGTGGGTTGAGCCTGGGTGAGGCGCAGTTGGAGTCGCGCGCCGTCAGCACCGGCAAAGATGCGCCGTCGCGCATGGAGTACCGGTTTTTCCTGGATGCTTCGGTGCCGGGCTTTACAGTAGCGGACCGGCTGCGGTCACTGGTGTCTGACCGGCTGTGCTCGATTGAGTTCGAGAAAAAGATCCAGCACGGACTGCGCAAGGCCTCCGAGAAGGTGACGTTCAAGCCGGATGCGGGCGTGGCGACCCGTGAGACGGTAGGCGGCGGCAAGAGCGACATTCCCATCTCTGGCTGCGCTCATGATGCGCTGGCTTATCTGTACCATCTGCGGAGCGAACTGGCGGCGGGGCGTTTGCCGGCGGCGCAGACCATCCTGTTTGGCGCGCCTTACCAGATCAGCCTGCATTTTGCGGGCACCGAAGAGATCCGCGTGAACGATCAGCGCATACCGGCGGACCGGCTGGAGGCTCGGCTGAAGGGCCCGGCTTCGCAATCGAAGTTTGAACTTTTCTTTGCGCATGACGCAACGCGCCGGCTGCTGAAGGTGCGGGTGCCGCTGCCGCTGGGATCGTTCAGCATGGATCTGGTTGACTAAAAGCCCACCCATGCGTCTCGCGTTTTTCTCTCCGCTGCCGCCGTCCAAGAGCGGTATCGCTGATTACTCGGCGGCGCTGCTGGGTCCGCTGGCCAAGCAAGCCCAAGTGGACGTCTTCCGGGAGGCACCCAGTGCGTTCGATCCGTCGCAGTATGACGCCATCGTTTACCAGTTGGGCAACAATCCGGATCATAGCTTCGTCTACGACTACGCGCTGAAGCATCCCGGCACCGTGGTGATGCATGAGGCGAATCTGCACCACTTGATCGCCGACCGCACGATCCGCGCGGGTAACTGGGATGGCTACCTGAATGAGCTGGCCTTTGATGGCGGAGAGCGCGCCCGGCGTTTTGGGGAGCGTGTGCGGAAGCTGGAAGTGGGGCCGGACTACGAAGGAGTGCCCATGCTGCGGCGCGTGCTGGCGGCCTCCACGGGCGCGATTGCGCACAGCCGATTTGTCGCGCGTGAGCTGGCGGCCCAAGGCTTCACGGGGCGCACGGCGGTGATCCCACACGGCGTCTGGCTGCCGGAGATTGACCGGCTGGGTTATCGCCACAAGCTGGGCGTGGACGTGAAGACGCCGCTGATCGGCACCTTTGGCCACTTGAAGCCGTATAAGCGGATCGCCGAATCGCTGCGCGCGTTCCGGCGGCTGGTGCAGTTGATCCCCGAGGCCAAGTTCATCCTGGTGGGGGAGCCGCACCCGGAGCTGCGCCTGGATGATCTGGTGGTGCGGCTGGGCCTGGAAGCGCACGTGCGCCACATCGGCTACGCACCGATTGACGACTTTACCGGCTATCTGGCGGCGTGCGACATCGTGCTGAACCTGCGGTACCCGACGGTGGGCGAAACCTCGGGCACGTTGCACCGGTCATTGGGACTAGGCCGGGCGGTGATGGTGAGCGATGTGGGTGCGTTCAGCGAATACCCGGACGACATCTGCCTGAAAGTGCCGGTGGGCGCGGGCGAAGAAGATCTGATCTTTGAGTATCTGAACCTGCTGTGCTCGCAGCCGACGCTGGCGCGGGGCATGGGCGAGCGGGCTCGGGCGTGGGTGGAACGGGAATGTCCGTGGGATGTGGTGGCGGGGAGATATCTCGGGTTCCTGCAGGGCGATGCGCGGGATGAGTTTGTGGCGGGAGCGGCACCTACGGTTACGGGAGACCGAGGCGGGACTGAAGTCCCGCTGCAGGCTGAAGCCTGCGCCACCATGGCGCCCGAGCCAACTGAGCCGATCACGGTGCCGGTGAGCGCCATCACCACTTGGACCAATCCGCAGCCGGAGGTGGCCGCCTACGTGGACACGCATCTCACCCGCTTTCAGCGCACGCTGGAGCTGACGCCGCCCGGTGGTCCGGACGACCATGTGCTGGAGATGGGCGCCTACATGATGATCACGGCGGCGCTGAAGTATCAGCTGGGCTACGGGCATGTGCGGGGTTGTTATTACGGGACGCCGGGCCACGTGGACGTGAAGACGGTGGAATCCGACGATGGCCGCAGCTTCACGTGTGAGATCGATCACTTTGATGCGGAGAAGCATGTCTTCCCTTACCCGGACGGCCACTTTTCCACCGTGCTGTGCTGTGAGCTGATTGAGCATTTGCCGAGTGACCCAATGCACACCATGGCGGAGATCAACCGCGTGCTGAAGCCGGGCGGACATCTGATATTGACCACGCCCAACATCGCTTCGCTGCGCTCCATTGCCGCCATGCTGAACGGTTATCACCCGGCACTGTTTCCGGCTTATCTGCACCCGGCAGCGACGGAGAAGGGCGAAGCGCGCCATCATCGCGAGTACACGGCCAAAGAGGTCTACTTGCTGTTCCACTACGCCGGGTTCGACATCACCACGATCGATTCTGGCCCCTTCAAAGAGCAGCCCCGGCCGGAACTGGCCTGGGTGACGCATCTACTGGAGCAGTACGGCTTCCCGCAAGATCTGCGCGGCGAGGGTGTGTACTGCGTCGGCAAAAAGGCCGGCCCGGTGCGGGACCGTTATCCCGGCTGGCTCTACTCATGATCCCGGCGCCCGCTCCCGCTTCCGCACCGCCTCCGGTGACGGTGACCGAACCGGCGGTGTCGCGGTGGCTGAAGCAAGTGTGGCCGCATCGTGGTCTGACGTTTGCCCTGACGCGCCGCGACATTGAAGCCCGGTATCGCGGCAGCTTTGGCGGTGGCCTGTGGACCTTTCTGCATCCGCTGCTGCTGATGCTGACTTACTACTTTGTGTTCGGCCTGGTCCTGCAATCGCGGTTTCCGGGCGACCCTTCGCGCGAAGGCTTTGTGCTCTACTTTCTGGCCGGGATGCTGCCGTGGCTTTCCATGTCAGAAACCTGGGGCCGCTCCCCGGCGCTGATTCCGGAGCACGCCACGCTGATCAAGAAAGTGATCTTCCCGGTGGAGATTCTGCCGCTGGTGCGGACGCTGGCCGCATTGGTGACGCAGGCGGCGGGCCTGGTGATCTTTCTCGCCCTGCTGCTGATCACCCGGGGCAGCATCCCCAGTTCCGCGCTGTGGCTACCGGTGCTGATTGTGCCGCAACTGATGCTCACGCTGGGGGTCAGCTACATCCTCGCGGCACTCGGCGCGTTTGTGCGGGACCTGGCGCAGGTGATGGGCTTTCTGCTGACGCTGGTGTTCTTTCTGACACCGATCTGCTACCCCGACGCTTCCCTGCCCGCGTTCGCGTTGCCGGTACTCGGCAAGAATCCGGTGTACGTGCTCGTGCGCGGCTACCGGGCGGTGCTACTGGAGGGTCATGCGCCGGAGTTCGCCGCGCTGTGGAAGCTGTGGCTGCTGTCAGCGGTGGTCTTGATCGCCGGACGAAAGTGGTTCCACTCGCTGCGGCGCAGCTTTGCTGACTTACTGTAACGTTGGGTGGTGGCACGGTGACCTGCCTCCGCGATCGGATCAACTAGAAATGCGAAAAGGGTTTACTAGAAAACCAACTCCGGACCCACCGCTACAAGGCCCGAACTACATTACTCCAGGGGGCCTGCAACGCCTCAAAGACGAGTACCAGTTCCTGAAGACCCGCGAACGTCCGGCGGTGACGGAGGTGGTGGCGTGGGCGGCCAGCAACGGTGACCGCAGCGAAAACGCCGACTATCAGTACGGCAAGAGGCGGCTACGCCAGATCGATTCGCGGCTTCGTTTTCTGCTGAAGCGCATCGAGGCGGCGGAAGTGGTGGACCCGGAAGCTCCGAGAAAGGGCGTCGCAGCGACAAAGGCCTACTTTGGAGCCACCGTGCGTTATGAAGATCATGAGGGAACGGAGCGAGTGGTGAGTATCGTTGGCGCCGACGAGGTTGATCTCGATCGCAGGCACATTAGCTGGGTCTCACCGCTGGGACGCGCGTTGATGAAGGCAGCAGCAGGCGACGACGTCGATCTCCACGCGCCGGGTGGAACGGTGCGCTTGACCGTGCTGGAGGTTTGTTACGAGCGGATTTTGGTAGAACCGTTCCGCATACCACCTGGATCCGAAGCATTGGCTAAAGGCCGCATGCCGCACCGGGGAATTTCACCGGAGGAGAGTTATTGACCCGCCCGATGCGCCTTCCCCCGATGGCGTCTATGCACACTGTGAGCTGGCGAGTTCGAGCAGCGGATGCCGCTCCGACAACATGTAGTGCTGGGCTCGCGAGGCGTTTCTTTGCCCCGCTCAACTTCGACGAGCCAGCTTAATCCACACCAAGATCCTGGGCAAACCTAGCGGCGTAGCGGACTTCTTTGGGGTCAAGGCCTTGCTGATCGGCAACAATGGCAGCAAGGGAATCCCAGATAGTTTGCGATGACCAAGGCAAGACTTCCGGCGACGGCGGAAGTGGTGTGTGTTTGTGAAGAAACAGGCTGTCAGCCCCGGCGTGAGTGCCCGATCTCAACCGCGCGCACACGCGACACAAGCGCATCGCGAACTGTGATGCCGGTCATGACTGCCCCCGCTCCATTCACGCGGGTATGTTGGTTCCTGGCAGTAGTTTGGGGAAATCCGTCGGAATGTTGCCGTAGACATTTAGCGCGGTGAGCAAATCCTTGAGTGCCTTTTCGTGGTGAATCACGACGCGGGGATTACTCGCGATGATGGGCACCCAGTGGTCCCTTGAGGCCCCTTGCTCATCATCCCCATAATGCTGCGGGTGGTTAGTGAAAACAAGCACGTTGTACGGATCGAACTCTTGCTTCCCACGTACGTCCCTCGCAATGTCGCTAATCCTCGCGGATGGAAGCATCGGTTCGAGAGAGGTGGGCCTGTAAAAGGCTTCCACACTGTCTGGCGGAAGGTTTGTGTCCACAAATACGGCCAAAGGATTGGACTGATCTTTGGCGACAGCATCGTTGATGAGGCGGATGAATTTGGTATCCGGGTTGGACGAAGGCGAGCCTGATCTGCCCATGACACCAGGTCGATGGCGGCTCTTCGCTTCAACGGCAATGCGTTGATGTGTCTCCTTGTGACTGGCGATGAATTCAACATTCTTGGGCCTTGCCCGGTGAAACGGTTCGCGGATGTGAAACGGTTCGCGGATTATGTTGAAGCCGGCCCGTAGACAAGTTGCCTCTACGAAGAGCTCGTGCGCAGCTCCCTGAAATTGTTCCCTATGACGAAGTCGGTTTAGTAGGTCGTTGCGAAGCTCATTATTGTTGTCTACCGTGTAAAGATCGTAGTAGAAACGCTCACAGAATGACATGGGCCCGTTCGGCGAAGCCGTCACGTACCCCTCCGGCTGGATGGGCTGACGACTCGCGTATTCGTTTGCCCGAGAGTGCAGAATGAAAAGGGGGTGCCGCTCTTCGTGCGACAGGGCGTTCTGGGCCTCGCGCCACTCATCACCCAGTCTGAGCAGGCCGTAATAGAAGATGAAATTTGTGAACGTGCTTGGCATGGTCAGCGTGTAGATTGCGCTGCCGACCATAACTAACCTACTTCCGAACGCGTCAGCGTACATGATGGGGCTGACCGTGCCGAAAGTCGCTATCCTTTTCGTTTCATTCGCCTTCTGCGTTTCAAATATTTTCTGGGCACGCTTTAGCAACTCTGGTGAGATACTCCGACTCGCCGGGGCCAGTCGGCTGGATAACGGTAAGGTCTTCGGTAGCGCGAGGTGGCACTTCTTGAATTTCTTGCCGCTGCCACATGGGCAGGGATCGTTCCGACCGACCTCAACTCTGCAACCTTGGCTCGTCGTGCGCCGTAACATCTAGAAAAAGCCCTTAGAGCGTTACCTGCCTGGGGTGACAGGAACCGCAGCATCCACCGGCACAAGCTGCTGAATCCGGTGCGGGCCGAAGGAAACAAACTTTCGCTTGCTCTCGGCTTCCAGGCGTT
>JAPKYX010000150.1:0-13354 GCA_026394075.1 Acidobacteriota bacterium | reverse complement strand
ATCTGCCGAATTTCTTCTACGATGTGATCTTCCATCTCCTCAGTCTCCCATCAACTGTTCTGGAGTACAAAGGGCTGGCATTCGATATCCGAGTTCCATGCAGATGGGCGCGTGATGGGGGACCTGTGTCAGGCAAAGCATTTGCGCCATCATGGACGTAGATGGCCCAGCACTACATGTTGTCGGAGCGGCATCCGCTCGATGTCTTCTTTTCGCCGCGGAATATTGCGG
The DNA here is from genome assembly GCA_026394075.1 of Acidobacteriota bacterium. Classification (GTDB taxonomy): domain Bacteria; phylum Acidobacteriota; class Terriglobia; order Bryobacterales; family Bryobacteraceae; genus JAPKYZ01. The sequence continues at coordinate 13,123 of JAPKYX010000150.1, read as the reverse complement.
TGATCGGGGCTACGGAGCGCGCGCACAGCGTGGGGCGGGCTTGTATGGAGAACCTGCTTTCGGGAGGGTTTGAAGGGAAGATCTACCCGGTGAACCCGACGCGGCCCGCGATCCTGGGGGTCCCGGCGTTTGCTAGCGTGGCGGACTTGCCGCCGGCGGTGGATCTGGCCGTCATCATTACTCCGCCGGCTACGATTCCGGGCCTGATCCGCGAATGTGGGGCGAAGGGTATCCGGGGCGCGGTGGTGATCTCGGCTGGCTTCAAGGAAGTGGGACCGGAGGGCGCGGAGTTGGAGCGGCAACTGCTGGCCGAAGCGCGGGCGGCTGGTGTGCGCGTCGTGGGGCCCAATTGCCTGGGCTTGATGTCGCCTTCGACTGGCGTCAACGCCACCTTTGCGCAGGCCATGGCCCGGCCCGGCAACATTGCTTTCATCTCGCAATCGGGCGCGATGTGCACGGCAGTGCTGGATTGGAGTTTTCAGGAACTGGTGGGCTTTAGCGCGTTTGTCTCCACCGGATCGATGCTCGATATCGGTTGGGGCGACTTGATCGATTACCTGGGCCAGGATGACCGGACGCGCGCCATCTTGATCTACATGGAATCGATCGGCGATGCGCGGCAGTTTCTTTCGGCGGCGCGCGAGGTGGCGTTGACCAAGCCGATCATCGTGATCAAGGCGGGGCGCACGGCGCAGGGTGGCCAGGCGGCGGCTTCGCATACGGGTTCGCTGACGGGCTCCGATGATGTCCTGGATGCCGCATTCCGGCGCTCGGGTGTGTTGCGTGTAGAAAGCATTGCGGAGCTGTTCTACATGGCGGAAGTGCTGGCCAAGCAGCCGCGGCCATCGGGTCCGCACTTGACGATCCTGACGAATGCCGGTGGTCCGGCGGTGCTGGCGACGGATGCACTGATTTCGGCCGGTGGGCTGCTGACGGAGCTGACGCCCGACACGATCACGGCGCTGAACCAGGTCTGCCCGCCGACGTGGAGCCATCACAACCCCATCGACATCATTGGCGACGCGGACCCGGAGCGCTACGCGAAGTCACTGGCCATTGCCGCGCAGGACCCCAATAGCGACGGGCTGCTGGTGATCCTGACGCCGCAGGCGATGACGTCGCCTACCGAGATCGCGGAGCAGTTGAAGCCGCTGGCGAAGCTGTCCCACCAAGGCCGCGCCAAGCCCGTGCTGGCGAGTTGGATGGGTGGGCCGATTGTTGAGGCGGGCGAGAAGATCTTGAACGAAGCGGGCATTCCGACGTTCCGCTACCCCGATACGGCGGCGCGCATGTTTGAGTACATGTGGCGCTACACGGACAATCTGCGCGGCCTTTATGAGACGCCCGCCTACACGGAGCTGGACGCCGATACGCAGATTGCGCGGTCGATCATCGACACGGCGCGGGCGGCGGGGCGGCGCATTTTGACCGAGCACGAATCGAAGCAGATTCTGGCCGCTTACGGCATTCCGGTGACACCGACGGCGATCGCGACGACGGCGGAGGACGCGATGGTCGCGGCCGAGGCGATGGGCTATCCGGTGGTGCTGAAGCTGCATTCGTTGACCATCACGCACAAGACCGACGTGGGCGGCGTGCAGCTGAATCTGCGGGACGCGGGGGCGGTGCGGGAGGCGTTCGCTCGGATTGAAGCGGGCGTTCCGGCGGCGGACTTTCAAGGTGTCAACGTGCAGCCGATGGAGAAGCTGGATGGCTATGAGCTGATCCTGGGATCGTCGGTTGACCCGCAATTTGGTCCGGTGCTGCTGTTCGGCGCAGGCGGGGTGATGGTGGAGGTGTTCGAGGATCGGGCGCTGGCCCTGCCGCCGCTGAACACGACGTTGGCCCGGCGCATGATGGAGGAGACCAAGATCCTGAAGGCGCTGAAAGGCATCCGGGGCCGCGCGCCGGTGGACCTGGAAGCGCTAGCGCAGCTGATGGTCCGGTTCTCGCAACTGGTGCTGGAACAGCGGTGGATCTCAGAGATCGACATCAACCCGTTGCTAGCCTCGCCCACGCGGCTGCTGGCTCTCGATGCGCGGATCGTGTTGCATGAGCAAGCGCCGCAGGTCCGCTCCGCCATCCGGCCCTATCCGCAGCAGTATGTGGGGGACTGGTTGGCGCGCGATGCGAGCGAGGTGCGGTTCCGGCCGATTCGACCGGAGGATGAACCGGCGATGGTGGTGTTCCATGAGAGCTTGTCGGACCGCTCCATCTATCTACGCTACTTCCAGTTCATGAAGCTCTCGCAGCGAGTGGCGCATGAGCGGCTCACCCGCATCTGCTTCAACGACTACGACCGCGAGATCGCGCTGGTGGCGGAGCAGGACGGGGCCATCCTGGGCGTGGGCCGCTTAAAGCGTGTGCCGGGCTATGAGCAAGAGGTGGAGCTAGGCCTGCTGATCAATGACCGGGCGCAAGGCAAGGGCCTGGGTACGGAGATGATGCGCCGGCTGGTGGAGGTCGCACGGCAAGAGGGCGCAGTGGCGATTACCGCCGATGTACATTCGGAGAACTCCCGCATGCTAAAAATCATCCGCAGCTTCGGCTTCCACGTGACACAGCCGGACCCGGGGGATCCGGTGTTTAGCGGGCGGCTGGATTTGGGGAGCGGAAGGTAGGCTTCTGGCCATCAAGTGCCGGGCTTCTGCAACACGCGTCGAGTGCCCACGTGCGGTCACTTATTGAGTGGCGGGCAGTCCTACGATGATGAGAACCGGGTAGTCCTGCTTGCGGCAGCCGGTCACCACGGGCATGGCCGCCCCGGGATATACCGGGAAACCCGTGTTCCGAACATTCGCGGGCGAGCACGCGTTGTTGGCCGTCTCTGGCTGGTAGCGGGCGGCGCGGCATCCCAGATGGGTGACATCGTAGATGGTCGCGCCGTCGGCCAATTCCCACCGCTGATTGCCGTTTTTGTCCTTGGGGTGAATCGTCAGCACGGTGGTCACCTTGCGGTCGCCCGTGACGACATATTTTCCAGGGGGCAGCGGAAAGGTTGGCTTCTCCATCAGCAAGCCGTGTTCTTCCAGCCACCAGTCCGCAGCGTCGAACTGCCACCCGGCCGGCGTCACGCCGCCGGCCGCCTTCAATTGATCGAAGCGGTCCAGCTGGCTGCCGCGCGGGCCCGGGTCCAGGCTCCAGAGGCCCCATGATTGAGCGCCGTTGCCGGAGGTGGCCCCGGGGTCGGCGAGCGCCGCAATGAACTGCGGTTCGATGCGCCTGAACTTCGAGAGGTCGGCCGCGTGAAGCGATTGCGGGACGCCGGCCACCAACAGGAGGGCCCCCATTGACAGGAGCCAGCGGCTCACGGACGGCACGAGGTGGCGAGTATTCATTCGATTGCTCCTATTGGACGACCTGATTAGAATCCTACCCCGGCGCGCGAGGCGCGTGGTTTCAGACCAGAATCTCTTTCACGACGCGCCCGAACACATCCGTCAGCCGGTAGTCGCGGCCGGTGTAGCGGTAGGTTAGGCGTTCGTGATCGATGCCTAGTTGGTGGAGCATGGTGGCGTGCAGGTCATGGATGTGGACCTTGCCTTGGACGGCGTGCCAGCCAAAGTCATCGGTCTCGCCGTAGGAGATGCCGGGTTTGATGCCGCCGCCGGCCATGAACATGGTGAAGCCTTTGGGGTTGTGTTCCCGGCCGCGATCGGTGATGGGGGACTTGCCTTGGGAGAGGTCCTGATCAAAGGGCGTGCGGCCAAATTCGCCGCCCCACAGCACTAAGGTGTCATCGAGCAAGCCGCGCTTTTTCAAGTCGGTGATGAGGCCGGCAATGGGCTTGTCGACGGCCTTGCAGCGGACCGGGAGTGACTGGCGGAGCTTGCCGTGATGGTCCCAGCCCCCGTCGGAGATCTGGACGAAGCGGACGCCGGCCTCGGCCATCCGGCGGGCCATCAGGCATTGGCGGCCGAAGTTGTCGGTCTCTTTTTCGTTGATGCCGTAGAGTGCTTTGGTGGCGTCGGATTCGGCCTCAATATCCAGCACGCGCGGCGCTTCCATCTGCATGCGGAAGGCTAATTCAAAGGAGGCGATGCGGCCTTCGAGTTCCTGATCTGGGCCGGTTTGGGCGGCGTGGCGGAGGTTGAGATCGCGCAGGAAGTCCAGTTGTTGGCGCTGCTGGCCCGCGGTCGCGGCGGCATCTTTCAGATAGTCGATGCGCGCGTTTTTGGCATCGTTTTCACGGCCGATGGGCGTGCCTTGATAGATGGTGGGCAGGAACGCGCTCCCAAACAACTGCGGTGTGCCGCCATCGCCGCCCAGTACGGGGCAGATGGTGACGAAGCCGGGCAGGTTCTGGTTCTCGCTGCCGAGGCCGTATAGGGCCCAGGAACCCATCGAGGGTCGCACTTGAATGCTGTGGCCGGTATGCAGCTGCCGGATGGCGGGGGCATGGGCTTCGCTGTCGGCGTGCATTCCATGGAGGAAGCAGACATCATCGACCACCCCGCCCAGATGCGGCAACATCTCCGACATCAGCATCCCGCGCTGGCCGTACCGCGTGAACTTGCCCATGGGCCCAAACAAGCGAGAATCGCGGATGCCGGGCGCTTCATAGTTATCGGGCAGCTTGAGGGCGGTGGCCAGGGGTTGCCCGTTGCGCTTTTCCAGCTCCGGCTTGTACTCAAACAGATCCATGTGCGACGGGCCACCCTGCATAAACAGGAAGATGACGCGCTTGGCCTTCGGCGCATGGTGCGGTGCCGTGGCGGCACCCATCAGAGAGGAGAGTGCCGTGAGGCCGAAGCCACAGCCGGCGCGCCGCAAAAATTCTCGTCGATATGGCCGTTCCATGATGCTAGCTCCGGTACAAGAATTCGTTCGACATCAGCAGCGAATGGCAGAGGCGCTTCCAGGCCTCGGTACGTTCGCCTGGGGGATAGCCGCGCGTGTAGTCCAACAGACGCTCCACTTCACCGGCTTGCGGAGGCCGCGCGTAGACGCGCTGGATGAGCGTCCGCACGCGGTCTGTGTCGCTCGATTCGCCCGCGAGCAACCGCTCCGCCAAGGCGGCGGCCATCTCCTGGACGAAGGGCGCATTCATGAGATACAGCGCCTGCGTGGGGATGGTGGTGGACTGGCGCGCGCCGGTGATCTGGTTGGCGTCGGGGAAATTGAACAGGTTCAGCAGGTCGAGTTCAGGTGCCTGGCTTTTGCGCATGACGGGCTGATAGACGGTGCGGCGCATGCGTTCGGAGGGCTCCAGCTTGGTGTCGTCGCCGAAGAACTCCGGCTGGCCGAGATTCATGTTGCCTTTGACGTAGAACGGCAGCACCTCGCCGCCAGCGCGTGGGTCCAGGGTGCCGCTGACGGTGAGCATGGCGTCGCGCAGCGTCTCGGCTTCCAGGCGACGGCGGTTCATCCGCCAGAGCAACCGGTTCTCCGGGTCGGCTTCGAGGAGGGCGGCATCGTTGGCGCTGGAGCGGCCGTAGGCCTGGGTGAGCACGATGGTCCGCACCAGTTTCTTGAGGGACCAACCCTGGTCTACAAACTCTGCCGCCAGGTGATCGAGTAATTCCGGATGACTGGGCGCGAGGCCCCGGGTGCCGAAGTTATCAATGGTGGGGACGATGCCCGTGCCGAACAGGTGGTGCCAGATCCGGTTGACGGCCACGCGGGCGGTGAGGGGATGGTCCTTGCTGCCGATCCATTCCGCTAACTGCTGGCGGCCGCTGGTGAAATCCGGGACGTCGAGTTGATGGCCCTTGCCCGCAATGGCGACGCCGCTGCGGGGCGTTTCCGTACCCAGTTGATGGGCGTTGCCGCGGATGTTGATGCGGCAATCGGCCGGGGTCTCGGCATCCAGCACCGCGTGCGCGGTGGGCGGGACGACGGGCAGATACTCGAGCAACTTCACGGCTTGCACGGCGGCTGAGATCTGCTTGTCCAGGCTCTTGGCGTCGGCGGATTCCTTGTCGAGCGGCTTGCGCTTTTCGCGGAGAGCGGCCAGTTCAGCGCGGGCGGCGGACAACTTCTGCCAGTAGGTTTGCGTCTCAGTGGCGCGGCGGGTTAGCTCTTCCGGCGTCTCAGGCAAGGCGACGGCACTGACGTTGGAGAATACACCCAGGCTTAAGCGGCCCGACAGGGTCCGCGTGCTGGAGAAGATGCCAGCCATGCCGTAGTAGTCCTTCAAGGTGATGGGATCGAACTTGTGGTCGTGGCAGCGGGAGCAGCCCATGGTGAGGCCCATGAAGGTGCGGCCCACCATGTCCACCTGGAGGTCGACCACGTCCATCTTGAGTTGTTCCTTGTCGGCGTTCACCAGCGGCCAGGGGCCCAAGGCCAGAAAGCCGGTGGCGATCAGGTTGTTGCGGCGTTCTTCCGGCGTGGTCCATTCCAACTGGTCACCGGCCAGTTGCTCCAGGATGAAGCGCGGATAGGGCATGTCGCGGTTGATGGAATCGATCACATAGTCGCGGTAGCGCCAGGCGTGCCGGGCGGGCACGCGGCGGCCAATTTCGATGGTGTCGGCATAGTAGGTCTGGTCCAGCCAGTGACGGCCCCAGCGCTGGCCGAAGGCCGGGGAGGCCAGCAGGCGATCAACCACCTTTTCGCGGGAGGCGTCGCGAGCAAAGGCGTCCTGCTCTTCGAGCGTGGGCGGCAGACCGGTGAGGTCGAAGGTGACGCGGCGGAGCCAGGTAGCGGCGGAGGCTTCGCCGAGCGGACGCAGGCCTTTCTCCGCCAGCTTGGCCAGCACCAGGCTATCGATGGAGGCGGCGGGCGGGCGCACGACGGGTTTCCAGGCCCAGTGAGCCAAGGCCTGAGCCTGGGCGGGGCTGGGCGCCGCTGGGTTTGGGACCACGGTCACCGGCGCTTCGTCCGGCCAGGCGGCACCGGAGGCGATCCAGGTTTTGAAGTCGGCGATGACGTCCGGGGGAAGCTTGCCGGAGGGCGGCATTTTGGTCTGCGCTTCGTAGGAGAGGGCGCGGTAAAGCGGGCTCTGGTCCGGTTGGCCCGCGACGACTACTTTAGCGGCTCCCGCGCGGGAATCCAGTTGCAGATCAGCGAAGGAGATCTTGGCTTTGGTGGAGTGGCAGGACCAGCAGCGTTCCGCCAGCACGGGGCGGATCTTCTTTTCGAAGAAATCGCTATCGGCTGGGGCAGCCGTTAACCCGAACGAGGCCAGCAGACACAGGCAGAGTAAGCGCATGGATCACACAAGATGGTGAATGCAGTTTACATGGCCTGATCGCCGAGGTAAAGGCTGGGGATCGCGACAACACGAGCGACGCTGCTGGGGTGAGGTTCGCCGGCGCGAAGGATCCGGGGCACTGCACCAGAGGATGTTCGCTGTGCGATATTGGGCTTTCGATTAAGGAGACAACGTTGCGCATTACGAAAATACGGGCCTTTCGCGTGGAGCTTCCGCTGCACGAGGGAAGCTATAAGTGGTCCGGTGGCAATTCGGTGGACGTGTTCGATTCGACGGTGGTTGAGATCGAGACTGACGCTGGGATTACCGGCTATGGTGAAGTCTGCCCGCTGGGGCCGGCCTACTTACCCGCCTACGCCGCCGGTGCGCGTACCGGAATTGCTGAGATAGCGCCACACTTGTTGGGGCTGGATCCGACGCAGCTCAGTGTGATCAACCAGCAGATGGACCGGGCGATGCGGGGGCATCCGTACGTGAAGTCGGCGCTCGACATGGCGTGCTGGGACATTCTGGGTAAGGCGAGCGGACAATCGGTGGCGGTCTTGCTGGGCGGCCGGTTTGGTGAGGACTTCGCGCTCTACCGGGCCATCTCCCAGGATTCGCCGCAGGCCATGGCGGAGATGGTGCACCTTTACCGCAGCCAGGGGTACACCAAGTTCCAACTGAAGGTGGGCGGGAACCCGGATGTCGACATTGAGCGCATACGCCAAGCCGCCGCCGTCCTCAGCAGCGGCGAGGTGTTGGTGGCCGACGCCAACACGGGCTGGACCCAGCATCAGGCCATGCGCGTGGCCACCGCGGTGCGGGACGTCGACGTCTATATCGAACAGCCGTGCCGGCACTACGAAGAATGTCTGGCTATCCGCCAACACACCGACCGGCCGATGGTGCTGGACGAGTCGATCGACGATGTATTGCTGGTACTGCGTGGATATCACGACCAGGCGATGGATGTCATCAATCTGAAGATCTCGAAAGTGGGCGGCCTGACGAAAGCCCGGCAGATCCGCGACCTGTGCGTTTCGCTGGGAATCGCCATGACCATTGAGGACACCTGGGGTGGCGACATCATCACGGCGGCGATCGCGCATTTGGCCCACAGCACTCCGCCGGAGTTGCTGTTTTCGGCCACCGACTTCAACAGCTATGTCACCGTCAGTATCGCGGAAGGCGCGCCGCAACGGCAGCATGGGCGGCTGGCGGCATCAACGGCCCCGGGGTTGGGTATCACGCCGCGCATGGATGTGCTGGGTGCTCCGGTGTTGGAGATCAGCCGGTAAATGAGAGCGGCGATCCTGGCGGCGCTGGCGGCGTTCACCCTGGCCTATGCCACGGTGCTGGTGGCCGCGCTGCGTGAGGGGGCCCGCCAGGGAAGTGCCTGGATACCGACGGCCACCCACCTGGGTGTCGGATTTGTGACCAACTTCTTTGACACCCTGGGCATCGGTTCGTTCGCGCCCACGACGGCGATTTTCAAGTTTCGCCGCCTGGTGCCGGACCATTTGATTCCAGGGACGCTGAATGCGGGCCATACGCTGCCGGTGATCCTGCAGGCATTTCTTTACATCGCGGTGATTGAGGTGGATGTGGCGACGCTGTTGTTGCTGATCGGCAGTGCCACGGTGGGTGCCTGGTTTGGTGCCGGGCTGGTGGCCGGTCTGGCGCGGCGCACCGTGCAGTTGGGCATGGGCGGGGCGCTGCTGGTGGCGGCGGTGGGACTGCTGATGCGCCAGCTGGATCTGTTTCCCAGCGGTGGCGATTCGCTTCAGTTGCGGAACTGGCGGCTGGCGGCGGGGATGTTGGGCAACTTTGCTTTCGGGGCCATCAGCACGCTGGGGATCGGCTTTTACGCGCCTTGTATGACGATGGTGAGTCTGCTGGGCATGAACCCGGTGGCGGCATTTCCGATCATGATGGGTTCCGGAGCGTTCCTGATGCCGGTGGCCAGTGCGCGATTCGTGCGCCGCAGTGCGTTCCTGGCTCCCGCCGCGGTGGGCCTGACAATCGGCGGCTTGGCTGGTGTGCCCTTGGCCGCATTCGTGGTGAAATCGCTGGAGCTGACGGTGCTGCGATGGCTGGTTATGGTGGTGGTGGTCTACGCGGCGGTGGTGATGGTGCGGTCAGCGCGGCAGTCCCCGGCTGCCTAGCGAGACAAGACTGAAAGGATATCTATGACGGTGAACTGGAATGGTGTGTACCCGGCCGCGACAACGCAGTTCGCGGCGGATGAATCGCTCGATCTGGCCAGCACGGCCCGGCATCTGGAGATCATGATCAAGGCAGGTGTCTCCGGCCTGATCCTGCTGGGCAGTGTGGGTGAGAACACGGCGCTGGAATACGATGAGAAACTCACCGTGCTGAAGGCCATGGTGGAGATGGTGGGCGGACGCGTCCCGGTGCTGACCGGCGTGGCGGAGAACACGACGCGGCTGGCCTGCCGCTTCGCCGACGACGCGCAGAAAGCAGGCGTGGACGGGCTGATGGTGTTGCCGGCGATGATCTACAAAGCCGATGCGCGCGAAGCGCTGACGCATTTCCAGACGATCGCCCGCTCCACCGGGCTCCCGATCATGATCTACAACAACCCTCCGGCTTACTACGTCGACATCACGCCCGAGATGTTTGGTGACTTGGCCGGTGAAAGCCGCATTGTGGCCATCAAGGAGTCTTCCGACAATGTCCGCCGGCTGACGGATCTGATCAACCTCTACGGCGACCGCTTCATCCTATTCAGCGGCGTCGACGACCTGGTGCTGGAGAGTGTCTTGTTGGGAGCGAAGGGCTGGGTCTCAGGCCTGGTGAATGCGTTCCCGGATGAAAATCAGGCGCTTTGGAAACTGGCGACCGAAGGCCGTTGGGAAGAGGCTCGCGACCTATACCGTTGGTACACGCCCCTGCTCCACTTGGACACCAAAATCAAGCTGGTGCAGTACATCAAGTTGGCGATGGCGGAATTGGGTCTTGGCACCGAAACCGTGCGTGCGCCGAAGCTGACCTTGGTGGGTGAGGAGCGCCAGCAGATCCTGGGCATCATCCGCCGGGCGATCGCCACTCGCCCGAAACTGGGCTAGCCGGACACCGCCCTGCGGCTTCATTTTCCCAGGAGCACTACGCACCCGGCAGTTGACCGTCGAACTGGAACACTTCTTCCAGTGGTTTCGCGAAGACCAGCGCGATGAGAAACGCGACTTCGAGCGAGGGCGAATACTTGCCCGCTTCGATGGCGTTGATGGTCTGCCGGGTGACGCCGACTTGCTCCGCCAATTGCTGCTGGGTCATTTCGCCGTGATGGAAGCGCAGGACGCGGATCTGATTGCGGATGGCAACGGCCACGGCTAGATTCCCCGCCGGTAGTAGGTCAGCTGCAGGGTCAGCTTCAGGATCTCGGAGAGGAACAACGAGAACAGCAACAGATGGGCCACCCAAACTGTGGGCACGGAGAAGACCATGGCCGTGATGCCCGCCAGCACCCCGGTGGCGACCAGCCAACCGGACTGGCTTTCGGCACGCCAGCTGATCAAGCGGTCCCGTTCGTCCTGCCCTTCCGGACGGCTGACCAGTGCGGCGACGATGTGCCCCGCCACGGTCACCACCACCATCAGCACCACCGCGACCGCGAACACCGGCGCAAAGACGACCAGTTCCGTCACGCCTCGGGAGACCATTTGCTGAGCAACGATAAAGTAGCCGCCTAGCACCAGCAACAGGCTGATCAGTTGGACCCAGACGCTGCGTTCCTCAAACGAGAGGCTGACACGACCGCCGGGCTCCGGAAGAGAGACTGATATCTTTGACATAATGTCAAAGTTACCATACACGTCTTCGGGTGTCTAGTATTTTTTACATCCCATTTATTTGGTGCCCGATAGGCTTCTGGGAAAGAGGGCAGACCGCTCCTGCTGGTCGCGGCTCGGTACGGCTGCGGCTTTCGTTTGAAGCACTTGCGAGATTTGTGGGCCTTCCTGGGCTTTGCTATTGCTCCGAACTGGACGGGCTGTCCGCTAGAAGGTGAGCCGTCCGCTGACGATGACGATACGCGTGCCGGAGCCGCTGGTGATCTGGCCGAAGGTGGGCGAGTTGATCACGGTATCGGGGTCATCGAAGATGGGCGTGTTGGTCAGGTTCTCCGCGGTGACACCCAACTGGAACTGCACCCGTTCGCGAATCGAGAAGGTTTTGAGCAGGTTCAGGTCGAAGGAGAAATACCCGGGGCCATAGAAATAGCGCGGTTGCAGAGCGCCCAGCGTTCCGGGCGCGGGATTGGTGGCGATGGGGCGGCCGCTGGAATCAAAGACGGACAGCAGGGTGCTGCGCTGCTGGACACCGCCGGTGGTGGTGAGATTACGCACCTGCGGGTCAGGGCCGACGGTGTAGCCAGGATAGAAGAAGACGCCGTTGCCGCGCTTTTCCACCTTGCCTTGGCGGGCGATGCCGGCGACGGTATCGACACTGGTGTCGTCAGAGACCTGGCTGAAGGAGGCCAGTTGGCTCTGCCAGCTCATGGGCGTGCCGGCAAAGGCATTGAAGAGCGCACCCACCTGCCAGTTTTCGAGCACGCGGCCCAGCACGCCGCTGGAGCCGCCGAGCAGGCGCCGCTTGGGGCCCACCGGCAGGTTCCAGATCCAGTTGGAGCGGAACACGTGCGGCGCGCCGAAGGAAAGCTGCCGTTTGTCGAGTTGGCGGTTGCGGTTGGTACGGTAGCTATCGAGCAGGCTTTGGCCGGCGCCCTCTTCTTCACCCAGCGCTTTGGCCCAGGTGTAGTTCATCTGAATCGAGATGCCACTGGCGAAGCGCTTGGACAGATCGACCTGGAAGGAGTGGTAAGTGGAGTTGGCGTAGTTGCCTACCAGTTGCGCTCCGGAGAACTGGGGGTTGACGACCAGGAAGTTCTCGGGCAGGCCGGCGGCGGGGAGCAGGCCACCGTTGCGACCGCCCACGTTCTGCGTATTGATGAAGTTGGCGAAGGTGCCGACGTTGTTGTTGGCCAGGGCGGCTTGCAGCGTGGCGTTGGTGCGGGCAAAGGTGGCACCACTGGCATTGCCCCGCAGGGGCCGGAAGATCTGGTCCAGCAGGAGGGATTCGCCACCACGCTGGGCGGTGACGAAGGCATCGAGGATGCCGTTTTCAAACACGTTCACTTCATTCAGGTTGGTCGTGCGCATCAGGCGCGTGCCTTTGTTGCCGACGTAGCGCAGATCGAGCAGCAGGCTCTTCGGCAAGGAGCGTTGGATGCTGACGTTGAAGTTTTGCACGTAGGGCGTGCGCAGGTTGTCGTCAAAGCCGCGGACGGTCTGGCCACGATCCGAGAAGGGCACGGTGGTGAGCGGGCGGCCGTTGGGCGCCAGAGGCAGCGCGAGGCTGGCCAGTTGCGTATAGGCGGCCGGGCGCTGCACCACCAGTTCACGCAAGCCGGGCTGGTCCCCGCTGACGACGTCGACCAAGCGGAGGGCCGTGCGTTCGTAGCCCATGCTGTAGCCCATGCGCAGGATGGTCTTGTTGGCACCCAACCAGGGCAGTGCCCAGCTGAGGCCAATGTGCGGGGAGAAGTTGTTGCGGTCCGGACGGAAAAGCTGGCGGGAGGCGTTGGCTGATCCGGGACCGATCAGCTCCACTTGCGTGAGGGCACCGCCGGAGGCGCCGGGGCGGAACATAGCCGAATAATCGCGGCCGGAGATGCCGAAGATCGCCGCGCTGCCACCGGCCAGTCCGGCGGTCTTGCCATTGGGGTCATAGGGGACGCCGAAGTACTCGTAGCGGAGGCCCAGGTTGAGGGTCATGTTTTTGGAGACCCGGTAATCGTCCTTGACGAAGAAGAAGTATTCCTGGTTCTTCCAGGTGCGTTGCTTGTATTCACCGGGCAGGAATTGCGGGTTGGCGCCGCCGGGGGCGTTGACCGCTTGCGAGACCGTGCTGATGGACCCGGCGAGGTTGTTCAGCATGTTCTCCGCGCCGCCACGGTTGACG
>JAPKYX010000162.1 GCA_026394075.1 Acidobacteriota bacterium | reverse complement strand
TCCCCCTTTTCTATTGGCAGGAAGGAACCGGAATCAAGACGTAGCCTATCCTTCACTCCGCTCATCAAGCAAGGCCTGAAGGACACTGGCGGACTGGGCAGTCTCCACGGGAGGATGCGTGCGTAAGAACTCCTGAGCCTCTTCCGGTGTCCATTTCTTGGCGGGCTGGCGGATGATGCCCTCGCGCTCCAATCGGTTCCAGTGATCCTCGCCCAGAGTGGGTGGTAGCGGACGCAACTCCGCTACGGGTCGGCCACGGTTGGTCACCGTCACCGCCCCTTCCGTCTCTAGCGTGGCCAGGATCGCGCTGAGGTTATTCTTCAACGTCGAAATGTTGACGCGTCGCATATGGTCACCATAGCCTAGTCAATTGAGCCAACATAGCCAGATTAACCAACCGCTGCTGGAACTGCGTGATGTCACCGTGTGGCGTGGCGAAGACCCCGAGCAGCGCCCCGCGCTCGACCGCGTTTCGTTGACCATCCACGAAGGCGAACACACCGCCATCCTGGGCCCCAACGGCTGCGGCAAGTCCACGCTGATCAAGACGTTAACTCGGGAATGCTACCCGCGCTATCAGGATTCGACGCTCCGCATCATGGGCCGTGATACGTGGCATGTAGACGAGTTGCGGTCCATGCTCGGCATCGTCACCAATGACCTGGTGACCACCTGCACCCAGCCCTACCCGGCGCGCGAGATCGTGCTGTCGGGCTTTTTTTCGAGCGTCGGCATTTGGCCCTGGCATGAAGTGACACCACAGATGGAGGCCAAGGCCGACGAACTGCTGGAGTTCGTGGGATTGACCCACTTGCAGCACCGCCTGGCCACACAAATGTCTTCCGGAGAAGTGCGTCGGGCGGTGCTGGCACGGGCTTTGGTGCACCAGCCGAAGGCACTGGTGCTGGATGAACCGACCAACTCGCTGGACATTGCCGCCTTTCGCGAACTCCACCGCACGATGCGCCAACTGGCTGCCCGCGGCGTCACTATCGTATTGGTAACACACCACTTGCCCGACATCATCCCGGAGATCAACCGTGTGATTTGCCTGAAGGCGGGCCGTGTGGCGCAGGATGGAACGAAGGCCGAGATTCTGCAATCCGCAGTTCTGAGCCAGCTTTTCGATGCCGACATTCAGATACAGTTTGCAGGCGGGCATTTTCAAATGTGGTGATATATCGTAATATTGAGATATGCCCTATTCAGAAATTTTGATCACCCCCATGCGCGAGGATTTGACCCGCCACGGCATCATGGAGGCGCGCACTCCGGCCAAGGTCGACGAATTGTTGAAGCCGGGTGGGGGCACGGTGTTGATGGTGACCAACTCAGTGTGTGGCTGCGCCGCAGGCAAGGCTCGGCCGGGCGTGGCGGTGGCGTTGAAGAACACCGCCAACCCACCGGATGTGGCCGCCACGGTGTTTGCCGGTGGCGATGTGGAAGCCGTTGCCCATCTGCGGGAGATGTATCTGGCGGAAGTTCCGCCGTCGTCCCCTTCGGTGGCTTTGTTCCGGGATGGCAAGCCCGTGTGGGTGCTGCACCGCTCCCAGATTGAGGGCAACGATCCGTTGACCATTGCCCGCACCCTGATGAGCGCCTTTGACGAGCACTGCGTCAAGCAGACCGTCGGCTAGTTTCGTTTCAACAGCTTAAAGCCCATCTCACGTCCGTGGCCGTACTTCAGCGCCATGGTGATCCACAACATCGCGAGCGGTTCCAGATACCGGGCCTGCGTCAACGGGCCCGCATAGATTGGGTCAAAGCCCAACGCATCGGCTAGTGCCGCCGCGGTTGTGAGGGCCTCCTTGTCATCTCCGCAGTAAAGCATCGAAGCCGCCTGGCCGTCGACCACCGGATTGGTCATCATGTTGGCCCCGATGGTGTTGAAGATCTTCACCACGCGCGCCCCCGGGGCCCAACGGGCCACCTGCTCCGCCCCGGAATCCGTCATGCCATGCGTCAACCCGGCAAGGCCCATCGCAATCGGATTGGTGGCATCCAGCAGAATCTTCCCCGCCAGATTCCGGCCGCCCAACACCGACTCCGTCGCCTCCCAGGGCGTGGCCAGCGCCACCACGTCTCCAAAGGCGATGGCTTCTTCCACCGACCCCGGCTGTCGCGACCCGTACTTCACCTCATGCCCCGCCGCCATCCAGCCCTGCCCCAACGCCTGCCCGACATTGCCGGCTCCTAAAATTCCGATCTTCATCTGGATTCTCCTTGCCTCACCTTAGTTCTGATATCTGCTCCAAAGTCTAATGGCCCAGCGCCTCAATTACCAGCCGTGCGGTCCTGGGCTTCACGCGATCTACGATACGATACCGTATCGTATCTAACAACTGGCATTCTGGCTAGGTCGCGGATGGTCTATTCCGCACCACCGCCGCAGCCGATGAGTTCGCGGAGGCCGCACGACGGGCCATCAGTACAATGAATGATTTAGGAGAGTGAGTTCTCTGATGCTGGTTAAGGCCAAATTTACGACAGTCCACCGAATCCGCTTCCGTGATGTGACCACGCCGGAGATGCTGCCGCTGGCGGCCCAACCGGTGAGCGCGCTCAGCTGGAAGATCGGCTCGTCTGGCCCCGTGGGCGCCAACGGCTACCGTCTGCCGGGTCCGGTCTGGTGCGCGGTGGGCCTCTATCGCGAACTGGCCGAGGCCCAGGCGGGGGTTGCGTCGCGGTTGGAATACTTGCCCTTCCTCCCGGAGGCGGTGGAATCCTGGCATGCGGTGCTGGCTCCGTTTGCGCACAAAGGCGAGTGCAATCATCTGGACCGGAATCAACCGGGCAGTTTGTTTGAGGTCGGCAGCCCGGATTCCGGCGGGGGTTGCCTGGTGATCACCACGGCGGGCTTCGTCCTGGGGCCGGACTTCAAAGTGGAGCGCGCGATTGATTTCCGGCGCCACGTGGATATGACGGAAGAGCGGCTGCGGCAGGCTGATGGTTGCCGGCGGACCGGCGTCTTCACCCCGCATACCGTTGGCGACGACGGCATGACCATCAGTATCTGGCGGGACGACGCCTCGATGCTGGCGGCGGCCTACCGCCCGGGACCACATCGCGCGCAGGTGGACCGCCACCTCGCCGAGCCGGTGATGGACCGGAGCTCCTTTACCCGGTTCCGGGTCCTCGATTCCTGCGGGCAGTGGGACGGAGCTGACCCGCTGGGCGATTAATGGTTGCCCCCAATAAGCCCGGCACGTCCGATCGCCAATCCCAAGCATCCATGAGCAAACCCGGACGTCCGCGAGATGACGAAGCTGAACAGAGGATTCTGGACGTCACGCTCGAGCATCTGAGCCGTTCCGGCTATAGCCGCATGTCGATTGACGGCATCGCGCAGGCCGCCCGAGTCAGTAAACCCACCATTTACCGCCGCTGGCCAGGCAAGGAAGATCTGGCCGTGGCGGCCGTGGCCCGGCTGCAGGTAAGCGAACCGGCGGTCACTGACGACGATACGGTGACCGCGCTGACGGCCATCCTCAGCAACTTCCGCCGTTCACTGCTGAGGCCCCGAGGCATGGCGTTGCTGGGAACGGTGCTGGCCGAAGAAGAACATGCACCGCGCCTGATCGAGCTGTTTCGCGAGCGGATCGTCTCCACCCGGCGGGCGATGCTGCGGACGGTCCTGGAGCGTGCCGCCGCACGCGGAGAATTGCAACCGGAGGCCGACCTGGACGCCGCGGTGGCGATGCTGGTGGGGTCCTTTTATGCGCGCTATCTGGCTGGCCAAGCGATCAAGCCGGACTGGCCGACTCGGGTGGTGGCGCTGGTCTGGCCGGGGTTGGCGCGGGCGAGCACCAAGCCCGCCGCGCGCACTCGCCGCGCTACTCTTTGACGTCGTGGCGGAACTTCTTGGACACAGTCTCGGTGCCCTTCTTTGCCCGGACCTCGATCTGCCACAGGCCCACCATGATGAAGTTAGTCTTGGCCTGGTAGATGCCCGGCTTCACTTGCTTGGCGGGTGACTTGAACTCGCCGTGGTCCATTTCGACCATCGTCAGCACTGTTTCCACTTCGGCACCGGCCACGGGCGCGCCCTTGGCATCTTTCACGGTGACCGTCAGCTGGGTGTCGAAGTTGGCCTTGGCGTCTTTGGGGACGCTGTATTCCACTTTCCAGTCGGCCGCGAAGGCTACTGGGGCGGAAGCAGCAAGGAGAAGCAACAGGGAGCGCATAGCTCCAGTTTAAGCCCTTGGCGGGTTGACGGGCGGCGCTTGCGGGCTGGCGGCACCCGCGGTAACAGGAGCGTTGACTTGTGAGAGAAGAGGCCCCTCCTGCGGGTCGGGGCTCGGTTCCCAAGGGCGGCCTCGGTGGAGCCGCCTACTGGCCGGCGGCTTTCTTGAACTGCCGCAAGTTGGCTTCAAATTCGCGCCGCACGGCGGAATCGAGAAAATCTTTCGGCAGCAGGCTCAGTGCCTTTTCTTCGGTCTCGACCGCCCGCTTGAAGTCGCCCGTGCCAAAGTAAGCGCGCGCCACCAGGTCGATCGCTGAAGGGTCATTAGCACCGCTGCGCTCCTGCAAGCGGAGCGCATACTCGAGCGCCTGCTTGGGTTGCTTGAGGTCCGCAAAAGGCGTGGTCAGCAAAATCCAGGTGTAGTACTGCATCTCGTAGCTGCCCGCTTCCGGCCGCTCCACCATGGGGCGGACGGACGATAGGAACTGTGCCGTCACCGTGCGAGCTTCGCCACGCTTGGCGGGCTGTGAGGTGAGCGCTTCCACCAGCCGTCCCAACACGGTGACGCGGTCCAAGCGGTATTGCACGTTCTCCGGGTCGTTGCGGGTCAGGATCTCGACAATCTTGAGACTCTCGCGGAAGCGCTGTTCGGCCTCCGTGTGCCGTTTGCTGGCGGTGAGCGTGTCGCCGGTCAAGGTGTAGGCCGACGAGAGAGCGCGGCGGATGGTGTTGCTGGCCGTGTCGGCCCGCAGCAGGTCCTCATAGATCTTGATGGCACTGTCAAAGCTCGCGAGGGCGGAGTCCACTTGGTTGATCCGGGCAAACGTCTCGCCAATACCCAGCAGCGATTGCGCCAGCAATGTCCGGACTTCGATTTCATTCGGAGCTGTCGCCAACAGTCCGCGCAACAGGTCGGCCGATCGGCCGTAGTCATCCAAGGCGGCCTTATAGTCGCCCAGCTCACGCCCGGCATAGCCGAGCTTGTTTAAGACGCCGGCCAGTTCCTTGCCCTTGAGCGCGGTGAGTGCTTCCCGGTAGGCCCGCAGGGACTGGCGGCGGTTGCCGCCCACCGCGTCCAGATCCGCCAGTTTCACCTTGGCCAGTGCGCGGTCGCGCTGCAGGTCGGGCGTGCTGGCCGTGCGGTTGATGTAGACATCGGCCAACCGCAGCGCTTCGCCGTAGCTGCGGCGGGCGCCGTCGTTGTCGCCCAGGTTGGGTCCGAACGGGTTACCCTGCACGTCGCCCATGGTGATGTAGCCGGAGATCACTTCCCGTTGCAGCTCAACATCACCCGCCGCCTCGACGGAAAGGCGCTTCAGGTAGTCCAAGCCCTTCGAAACCAGTTCGCGCCGCGCGGCGGTTTGGCCGGCGCGGATCTTAGAGTCAAAGTCGGTGATGAAGAACCGGGCCAGGTCACGGGTGTCCTGGAATCGCTGTTGGGCGATGATCTTTTCGCGATTGGCCTGCTGGGCAAAGTGCACCGAGACGATGGTGGACGAGATCAGTGCGACCACCGCAAAAACTGCCGCGGCGACACCAGCCTTGTGACGGTTGACGAACTTGGATAGCCGGTAGCCGAAGGTGTCGCTTTGCGCGATGACGGGCAGGCCTTCGATCTGGCGCCGGATATCTTCGGCAAACTGATGGACGCTGGAATACCGCCGTTGCGGTTCCTTGCGCATGGCCATCAGCAGAATCATGTCCAGGTCGCCGCGCAGCCGCTTGCGCAACTTTTCGGCGGGTTCCGGCCGGGTACCCTTGATCTCCACCTGGCTAGGGGGAACGGGTTCCGTTTCGCAGATCGTTTTCTCAATGCCGGCGGGCGTGCGGACCTTGAAGTCGTAGGGCAGGCTGCCGGTCAGCAGTTCATACAGCAAGACACCCAGCGAATAGATGTCACTGGAGGTGGTGATGGCGCCGCCGCTGGCTTGTTCCGGGCTGGCATAGTGCGGTGACATCGGCCGCGCATCGGTGGCCGTCAGCTTCAGTTCTTCCTCTTCTGAATCCTCCGGCCGGATCAGCTTGGCGATGCCGAAATCCAGCAGCTTGGGCGCGCCTTCGGAAGAGACCAGGATGTTGGAAGGCTTCAGATCCCGGTGAATGATCAGATTCTGGTGCGCGTACTGGACGGCGTCGCACACATTGGCGAACAGCTTCAAGCGGTCCGTGATGGAGAGTTTCTGCGCTTCGCAGTAGCGGTCGATGGGCAACCCCTCGACATACTCCATCACCAGGTAAGGAGCGCCTTCTTCCGATGTCCCCGCATCCAGCAGCCGGGCGATGTTGGGATGGTCGAGGGAAGCCAGCAGCTGCCGTTCCATCCGGAAGCGGCGCAGGATCTGCGAGCTGGCCAGCGATGGCTTCACCAGCTTCAAGGCCACTTGACGCTGGAAGTCCTCGGTAACCAGACAGGCGGAATACACCATGCCCATGCCGCCCTGGCCTATGCTGCGCAGCAGCTTATAGTTGCCGATCTGCTTTTTGCCGGCCAGAAAGTCATCGGCAAATTGGGGGCCTCGCACCTGCGGCCTGCCCGCCGTGGGGCCCATCGGCATGGTTTCGTCGTCCTGCGTCAGGCCGCGGGTAACCTGCTCATCTTCGATCAGCAGTTGCGTTTCCTCAAGCAGTTCGGTGTCGCCCTGGGTTTGTTGAGCCAGGTAGGAAGCCCGCTCCTGGCCGTCCATCGTCAACGCGGTTGAGGCGAGTTGTCGAGCCTTGCGGATCTGTTCTGGTGACACGGCGACAAGTTCAGTTTAGCAATGGAGGCTGGACGCCCCGCCGTCCTAGCCCTGCAAGCGGCGGGTTTCCGACACGAGATTGGAGGCACGGAGCAACGAATCAAACGTTCCGGCGTCAGTCCACCAGCCGGACAGATGGGCAAAGCTCAACGTACCTTCTTTGATGAACATGTTGTTGACGTCGGTGATCTCCAGTTCGCCGCGTTCAGACGGCGTCAGCCCGTGGATCTTGTCAAAAACAGTCTCATCGTACATGTAGATGCCCGTGACCGCGTAGTTTGATTTGGGCCGCGGGGGTTTCTCCTCGATGCCGATCACCCTGTCGCCCACCAACTCCGCCACGCCAAACCGTTCGGCGTCGGCCACCTGCTTGAGCAGGATCTTCGCGCCTCGGGCTTGCTGGCGGAAGTCATTCACGGCGTCCTTGATGGACCCCTCAATGATGTTGTCGCCCAGGATGACGCAAATGCGCTCGCGTTCACTAAAGTGCTCCGCCAAGCCCAGGGCTTCGGCGATGCCACCTTCACCCGATTGGTAGGTGTAGTTGAGGTGTTTCAGGCCAAAATCGTGGCCATTGCCGAGCAGTTCCAGGAAGTCCCCGGCATGCTTGCCACCGGTCACAATCAGGATGTCATCAATCCCCGCGTCGACCAGGGTTTGGATGGGGTAATAGATCATCGGCCGGTCGTAAACCGGCAAAAGGTGCTTATTTGTGATCTTGGTCAGCGGCAGAAGCCGAGTCCCCAAGCCACCGGCCAGGACGATACCTTTCATGCGTCCACTATCCTACCTCTTTGCCCCTGCTGACGCTCCCGCACGGCCACGCCGGGCTGGCAGCTTGACGCCGCCGGGGTTAGGGGGGTACTATTCGCTGTAACCGGAACTGCGGCCTAGTGGCCGACTCCGGGAGCTCCCCGCACCGAGCCCGCAGCCTCACTGCGCATCGTTCACTGTAACTTTGCTCATAGCTCAACCGAAGATTCCGAATGCCCAAGGAGATTCCCATGGCTCAGTCTGATTTGACCGCTACGCTTTCCAAGGAAGAAGCTCGCTCCTTCCTCGACCGAGGTTTCACCCGCCGCCAGCTGGGCCGCATTTCCAGCGTCTTGACCGCAGGCGCCGCCCTGCCGTTCTACAACGAATTCGCCATGGCCCAGGACGAGCAGCGCCGCACGCGCGCCGTCATGCCCCCGGACGCCGTCCGGATCAGCTCCAATGAGAATCCGCTAGGCCCTTGCGCGGAAGGCCTGGAAGCCATCTACAAAGTGGCCAAGTATGGCGGGCGCTACCAGCCGTTCAATGAGCAGGGTGAGTTCATCAAGACGGTCGCGGCCGTCGAAGGCGTGAAGGAAGAGTACGTGGCGCCCTACGCCGGTTCCTCCGATCCGCTGCACCGCGCGACGGCGGCCTTTGTCTCGCCCACGCGCAGCTTTGTGATGAGCGACCCCGGCTACATGGCCGGTGCCGGCACGGCGCAGTTTATCGGCGCCAAAGTGATCAAGGTGCCGCTGAAGAAGGATTTCTCGCACGACGTGGAAGCGATGCTGAAGGCGGACCCGAATGCGGGCGTCATCTACATCTGCAACCCCAACAACCCGTCGGGCACGCTGACCTCGCGCAAGGAGATCGAATACGTCCTGGCCAATAAGCCCAAGGGCTCGATTCTGCTGCTCGATGAGGCGTACATCCACTTCTCGACGGCGGAGCCGGGCAGCGACCTGGTGGCCGCCGACAAGGATGTGGTCATCCTGCGCACGTTCTCCAAAGCCTACGGCATGGCCGGTATCCGCGCCGGCTTCGCGCTGGGCCGCCCGGACCTGCTGGCCAAGATGCGCCCCCACGGCGCGGGCATGCTGCCCATCACGGGCCTGGCTTGCGCCACCGCGTCGATGAAGGTGAAGAACCTGATGTCGGAGCGCCGCCGGATCAACAAGGAGATCCGCGAGGATGTGTTTGCCTTCCTCGACAAGAAGGGCTACAAGTACGTGCCCAGCGAATCGAACAAGTTCATGCTGGAGACCGGCAAAGCTGGCGCGGAGACCGTGAAGGCCTTCGCCGGCGAGAAGGTCTTCATCGGCCGCGTGTGGCCCGTGTGGCCCACCATGGTGCGCGTCACCGTGGGCACGCAGGACGAGATGAACAAGTTCAAGGCCGCTCTCGTCAAAGTTCTGCCGGTCTAGGCTCGTAGCACCTTCCTTTAGCATCCCGTTGATTACCTCTCGGCGTCCCGGAGACCCTGTGTCACTCCGGGACGCGGGATCCCCAGTACGGATCAAACATACAGCCCTGTCCGCCTTTCGTCCCGTCACTTGTTTGATGGCCTGAAAGGAGTTCTTGATGCGGTTTGCCTGTTTGGCATTCATCAGCGCGGCGCTAGCCTGCGCGCAATCATTCCAAGGTTCATTGCGGGGCCGCGTGGTGGACCCCGGTGGTGCCGCTGTGCCTTCCGCGAAGATCTCGCTGGTCGATGAAGGCACGGCGATTTCGCGCGCCACACTCACCACGGCTGACGGCGAATACACTTTTGCCGCCGTGAACCCTTCGACGTACACGGTGGTGGCGGAAGCCCCCGGCTTTAAGCGGATGGAACGGCGGAGCGTGGTGCTAGCCACGCAGGCGGCCCTGACGATCGATTTAGCGCTTGAACTGGGCCAAGTGACCGAGCAGGTAAACGTCACCGAAGAATCGCCCTTGATGGAGACCGCCAATGCCTCCACCGGCCAGGTGATCGATTCTCAGAAACTGTTGGACTTGCCGAACCTGGGCCGTAATCCGTTCATGCTGTCAAAGCTGTCGCAGAACGTCGTGCAGGTGGGCAATCCCAAGTTCAACCGCATGCAAGACCAGAGTGGTTCGTCGCAAATTTCAATTGCCGGTGGTCCCGTGCGCGGCAACAACTACCTGCTGGACGGCATCGCCATCACGGATTCGATCAACCGGGCGGTGATTATTCCCTCGCTCGAATCAGTGCAGGAAGTGAAGGTGCAGGCCAATACCTATGACGCGGAAATGGGGCGCACGGGCGGCGGGGTGTTCAATACGTATCTGCGGTCCGGCACCAACCAGGTGCATGGTTCCGCGTTTGGCTACATGCGGGAAACGGAGTGGCTGGCCAACAGCTTCTTTTCTAACCGCGCCGGGCAGCCGCGCATCAACCAGCCGTTCCGTAACTACGGCGGCTCGATCGGTGGCCCCATCCGCATTCCCAAGATCTACGATGGCCGCAACCGGACCTTCTTCTGGGTGGCCGGGGAGGCTTACCGGCAGACCGAGGCGGCCGGCACCCGTCTGGCGGTACCGACGATGATGGAACGCACCGGCGACTTTTCCCGCAGCCTGGGACGGACCGGCAGCTTGAACCTGATCTACGACCCGCTAACCACGGCCACCGATGGCACGCGTCAGCCCTTTGCCGGGAACATGATCCCCAGCGGACGTTTGGCCAACACCGGCCGCAATCTAGCCACCTACTATCCGGCCCCCACCACCGCGGCGGCCTTCTATGGCGACCTGAACTATGACGCCACCGTGGGTGCCTACAACCGCGCTGACCAGACCAGCTGGAAGGTGGACCACGAAGTGACCCGGTGGCTGCGCGTGAACGCATCCTATCTGCACTATGGCAGCCGCGAACCGGGCAATGTCTGGTTCCCCAACATCGCCTCGCCCAATCAAGGCGTGCTGTTCCGCAAAGTGGATGCCACGCAGACCAATGCCACGATCACGCCGCAACCGACGCTGGTGATCGCGGTCCGCTACGGCTTCAACCGTTTCCCCAACCGCAGCGTGTCGACCAGCGATGGCTTCTCCATCACGCAGCTGGGGTTCCCGACGGCGCTGGCGTCGCAGTTGCAGACGACGTACTTTCCATCGGTCGGCATGTCCGACATGACCAGCTACGGCGGGGCCAGCCTCTCGCAGAACGTCTACCACTCTCGGTCGTTTTCGGCCAGTGCCTCGAAGTTCTTCGGGCGCCACTCGCTAAAGTTTGGCTATGACCAACGCAAGCTGAACCACGATGGCCGTCCGGCGATCACGGCCGGAAGCTACAGCTTCAACGACACCTTCACCCGCGCCCGGCCGCAAGCCGCCACGGCCGGCACCGGGGCATCGCTGGCCAGCCTACTGCTGGGCTACGCGGCCTCCGGTTCGGCGACGCTCTCCACACTGGTCTACAACAACGTCAGCTACTACGCCGGCTTTGTCCAGGATGACTTCCGCGTCAACTCCAAACTCACGCTGAACCTCGGGGTGCGCTACGAATGGGAGACTGGCATCTCGGAGCGCAACAATAGCTTCACGCCCGGTTTTGACACGGCGCAGGTGAACCCCATTTCGCAGACCGCGGGCGTCCAGTACAAGGGCGTCGTGCAGTATGCCGGCTTGAACGGCGCACCCACCACCAGTGGCAACCCGAATCGCAATAAGTTTTCCCCGCGCGTGGGCTTCGCCTATGCCTGGAGCCCCAAGACCACGTTCCGGGGCGGCTACGGCATGTTCTGGGCACCAATCCCGTTCTCGCTGCAGGACCCGATCGGCTACACGCAGGCCACGCCGATGGTGACCTCCAACGACAACAATTTCACCCCGGCCGTCTCGCTGGACAATCCGTTTCCCGGTGGCCTGCTGAAGCCGGTGGGCAATGCCCAAGGTGCGCTGGCGGGCATTGGGCAGGCGCTCAGCGTCTATGACAGCGCCGCGCGCTCCACGCTGGTGCAGCAGTATTCATTGGATGTCCAGCGGCAATTGCCGATGGGGATGGTGCTGGCCGCCGGATACGTAGGCTCCAAGTCGACGAACCTGGTGCAAGGCACGGGCGGCATCAACATCAACCAACTGGACCCGGCGCTGCTTTCGCAAGGCACCGCGTTGAACCAGGCGATCCCCAACCCGATGGCGGGCCGCGGCGGCATCTTCGCCGTCGCCGCCGCCACCCTGCCTCGCTCTCAACTGCTGCGGCCCTTCCCGCAGTTCACCACCGTGACGCTGAACAACTCCGACCGCAATAGCGCCCTCTATCATTCGCTCTTCATCAAGGTGCAGAAGCGGATGTCGAACGGGCTATCCGTGCTGTCCACCTACACCTGGTCCCAGAACACTGACGGCAGCTTTGCCGGCGCGGGCAACACGTTCAACGGCCAGCCGGGCGCGGCTCAGAACAACTACGATCTGGGTGCCGAATACGGGCTTTCGACGTCGAACACGCCGCACCGCTGGTCCAGCGCCGTGACTTATGAGCTACCGTTCGGCAAGGGCCGGGCCATGCTCTCCAGCAACCGGGTCGCTGACCTGTTGGTGGGCGGCTGGTCGATCAACGCCATCGGCAGCGTGCAGGCGGGCTTCCCGCTGGCCATCTCGCAGATCAACAACAACGGCGTCATCGGCGCCAGCGTGCAGCGTCCCAACGCTACGGGTTCTTCTCCGGTGGTGGCGGCAGACTTCGCCAAGCGCCTGGACGGCTGGCTGAACCCGGCTGCCTTCTCGCAGGCTCCGCAGTTCAGCTTCGGCAATCTCAGCCGCACGGTCGGCATGCGCGGACCGGGGCAGGTGAACTGGGATGTCTCGGTCTTCAAGACCTTCGCCATGGGCGAGAAGCTGAAAGCGCAATTCCGGGCGGAGGCGTTGAACTTCACCAACACGCCTTCGTTCAACGGTCCCAATACAACGTTCGGCAATCCGCAGTTTGGCCGCATCACCAGCCAGGCGAATTTCTCGCGGATGATTCAGCTAGGCGTGCGGTTTTTTCTGTAGCCTCCTTCAGCCCCCTGACTGAGGGTTTCCAGAAGCGGACCATGGGGCGACCTGTGGTCCGCCTTTTTATGTCCGGGCTCCGGTGACCGGACTACTTCAGACTTTCCAGGAAATCGACGACCGGCTGCGCCGCCGGTCCGCCCTTGCGGGCGTGGGCGATCAGCGTGATCTTGTGCGGGCCCGGGATTTGGGCCGCGTTCGGGAAGGCCGCTATGGCTGCCTTGACCAGATCCAGCTTGCCTAGCATCGCTGCCGCATGCAGTTCCACCGGCGCGCCTTGGGCGATCAGGTATTCGGCGATCTCGCGTTGGCCCATGTGCCCGGCACCGCCCAGGGCCGTCTCAAAGTCGCCGCCGCCCCAGTCATAAGCCGCCTTGATCAAGCCCGGATGCTCAGCCAGCATGGCCTTTACCTTCGCCAGGTCGTTGTGGCCCGCGCCCACAAACTCCTTCACCAGTTCCACGGCCAGCGGCGGACCCTTGTCGATCTTCTTCTTGACCGGCGCGTCTTGCGCGGCAGCCGCCGCGGAGAGGAGGGGTAGCGTGAGGAAGTGGCGTCGGATCATGGGCGTTGAGACGAACGGAGTGCTTCAATCGTAACGCTCATCGCCTCAAATGCTTCTTCCAAATATTGCCGGTGACGCAGAACCGGGGCGAACAGGTCCCCCACGCGGTCAAAGCGCTCCATCGCATTCCGCAGGTGGAACTGTTGGGGCCGCAACCCGGCCTTCACCTCACCCCAATCAAGCGGCGTCGCCACCGGAGCACCTGGGTGCGCGCGCAGAACATAGGGGGCTGAGATGGTCTTGCCCCGGCCGTTTTGCAGATAGTCAAAGTAGACGCGGTTACTCTGCCGTTTGGCGACTGCCCGGGGTGTCGTGAACAGCTCCGGCCGCTCGGCTGCCGCGAGGCGAGCCAGGATCTCGGCGAAGGCCTTGGTCTGGTCGTAGGTGTAGATGGGTTCCAGCGGCACGTAGAGGTGCATGCCGTCGCCGCCGGTGGTTTTGGGGTAGCCCGCCAGGCCGAACAACTCCAGCTTGCGCCGCAGATAGTGCGCGGCCTCCACGATCAGGTCGTAGTTGCACTCCTGCGGGTCCAGATCGATCAGCAGGAAGTCCGGGCATTCCAGCGTCTCCAGGCGCGACATCCAGGGATTCTGATCAATGCAGCCCAACTGCGCCAAATAGACCAACTGCGCCCGGCTGTCGCCCACCACGCGCACGGCAGCTTCCTCACCGTCGCGAATCGTGGTGGTGCGAATCCAGTCCGGCAGCCCTTCGGCATTCTTCTGGAAGAACGCCTCCCCGTCAATGCCGTCCGGGTATCTGCGCAGAGAAAGCGGCCGGTCTTGCCAATGGGGCAGGAGTAACTCCGCCACCGCATCATAGTAATTGAGAATGTCGCGCTTGGTGACCTGGTCCGCCGGATAGTAGAGCTTTGAGAGATTCTTGATGCGGAACGTCTGCCCGTCGATGGTGACGGGCGTTTCTTCCTTGCCGGGCGGAATCAGCTCCGGCCGCGGCATCGCTTTGGTGACCCGGCGGACGCACTCGGCAGGCGCGATGTCGTCACGCAAACCCACAAACACGGGCGCGCGCAGGCGGCCCTCGGCGGTCCATTCGAGAAACTTCACCGTCGCCACCAGCTCCGGCCGCGTCCAAGTGACCGGCTGCGGCAGCTTCACCGGTTCGGCGAACGGGGACGTTGGCACCACGCGCTCCGAAAGCATCGTGTGCAGCCGGTGCATCAGGCGGCGGTCGAACCCGGTGCCGACGCTGCCCGCAAAGTGGAGCCTCCCGTTGTCCCAGACGCCCAGCAGCAGGGCTCCGAAGTAGTCGCGCTCGCCTTTGGTGAAGCCCGCCAGGACGAATTCCTGTTCGCTGATCGCTTTGATTTTCAGCCAGTCCCGGCTGCGGGCGGGCTCATAGAAGCTGGCCGCGCGCTTGGCCATGATGCCTTCCAGTCCCTGTTGCCGGACCAGTTGCAGTAGCTCCGCGCCGTGGTCGGTGAAGTACTCCGAGAGCTTGACGCCATCGCCAGGCACCAGCACCGAAGCCAGCAACTTCTTGCGGCTTTCCAGCGGCAAGCCCCGCAAGTCCCGGCCGTCGAGATAGAGCAGATCAAAGGCGAAGAAGACCGCGGGCCGCGTCCGCGTCATCTGCTGGATGGAGCTGGAACCGGAGGCCATAATGCGCGGCTGGATACGCTCAAAACTGGGGCGCCCTTGCTCGTCCAGGACACAAATCTCGCCATCGATGATCGCTGATCGTGCCCGCACGCGCAGCCGTTCGATCTCCGGATACTGCCGCGTGATGTCGTTGCCTTTGCGGCCCGTGGCGCGGACCTGGCCGTTCTCAACCAGCGCCATGGCCCGCACGCCATCCCACTTGATCTCATACAGCCACCCGCTGCCGGACGGAACGTCTTCGGTCAATTGGGCCAGCATCGGGGGCAGCGAGTTGGGCATCGGCACTTGCGGACGAGGCGTGACGTCCAGCGCGATCTCTTCCTGTGTCCGGCCGGTCTTTACGCTCCAGTCATGCTGCTCCACGTCGTAGGGCGATTGGACGTGCTCGTCTTTCTTCTTCAGCAGCAGCCAGTCTTTCGAATCGCCGCCGGTCTGGCGGTCCTTCATGCGGACGAGGCCGAAGTCGCCGGAAAGTTTTTCGCCGTGCAGCCGGAACTTGAAGTCTCCGCGCGCCAGTTGATCGGCCGCCGGAACATCCGTGACCACTTCAAAAGTTCCGGCATCCCACAGCATCATGCTGCCCCCGCCGTAGTTGCCTTTGGGGATGTTGCCCTCAAAGGTGGCGTACTCGACCGGATGATCCTCGACGTGAACGGCCAACTGCTTCACTGCCGGGTCCAGGGTGGGCCCATTGGGTACGGCCCAGGATTTCAGCGTCCCGCCGATCTCCAGCCGTAAATCGTAGTGCAGACGCCGGGCGTGGTGGCGCTGGACGCAGAACAGGCCGCTCTCCTCGGCCGGGACCGTGGGCGCGGGCTCCGGCGTTTGGGGAAAGCGGCGCTTACGGGCGTATTCTTCAAGCGGCAGAAAGAGGCGATCCCTTCGAATTCATTATCTTAGTCCCGCCCGCGGATTGGAGTGCCGGGCGAGACCGGACGATACACTAGTAGTCGGTTATGCTGCTCGGTGCGCGCTTTCTCTTCGATACTCTCATCGCACTGCTGGCCATGGCGTTGTTGCCCGGTTTATTTGACCGCCTTTTCCCGCCGGGCGTCCGGAATCACCGGGCCGTCCAAGGGTTGCTGGCTGCCGTTTACCTGATCCTGGCCGGCGGAGCCTTGCTGGCCCTCCGGTTGGGCGTGGTGGGCCCTCTGTTTGAGCCACTACCAGAGTGGCGGGCGTCGGGGCTGGGCCTTGCGTTCACGGTATTGGGCTGCAGCTTGCTGTCCAACCTGATTCCTCCGGCACGGCCCATGGCCAGTGGACGCCGCGAGTGGGAGGCATGGTTTCCGGCTGACTGAGGTCGATTTGCCGGTAACGGGCTTGCCGCGGGACCTGGAAGGTCTCCGGATCGTCCAGTTGTCCGACATCCACCTGGGGCCGTTCATGAGTGCCCGGGAGTTGGTGCGGCTGGTGGACATGGCCAACGGCACAAGGCCCCACTTGGCGGTGGTGACTGGAGATTTGATCTCCGATCTCGGTGATCCTCTGGATGATGCCTTGGCGGCGCTGAAGAATCTAAAGGCCGATGCCGGCATTCTGGGCTGTCATGGCAATCATGAGATCCACGCCCGAGCCGAGGATTATGCAACCCGCGAGGGTGCGCGGCTGGGCCTACGCTTCCTGCGTCACGAGGCGCAGATGTTGCAGTTCGGGCAGTCCTGGCTGAACGTCGCGGGCATCGATTACCAGTCGGAGCGGACGGGCTACTTGCGCGGCACAGAAAAACTTGTAAAACCCGGCGCAATTAATTTGCTTTTATCGCATAATCCAGATGTGTTTCCTATTGCCGCCAGGAAAGGATTCGGCGTGACGTTGTCGGGTCATACGCATGGCGGGCAGGTGAATCTCGAGATCATGCGGGCCAACTTCAATATCGCTACGCTTTACACCCCCTATACGCTGGGCATCTATCGCGAGGGTCCGGCATCGATCTACGTCACTTCCGGCATTGGAACGATTGGCGTTCCGGTGCGCTTCGGGGCTCCGCCGGAAGTGGCATTGCTCCGGCTGCGCGCCGCCTAAATCCACGTGCGTTATCTGATTCTCAGCGACATTCACTCCAACCAGCCGGCCTTGGATGCCGTGCTGGCCGATGCGGCCGGCGAGTTTGACCAGATCATTTGCTGCGGCGACCTGGTGGGCTATGGGGCCGATCCCAACTCCGTGGTGGACTGGGCGCGTGGGAATGTCCAGGCGGTGGTGCGAGGCAATCACGACAAGGCCTGCGCCGGGCTGGATGATCTGGAGTGGTTTAATCCGGTGGCCCGCAGCTCCGCGGCGTGGACGATCGAGACGCTGCGGGCCGAGAACACCGCCTATCTTCGCGAGTTGCCGAAAGGCCCTGTAGCGGTGAACGGTTATCAGATCCTGCATGGATCGCCGGTTGACGAAGACGAGTATCTGGTGGCGGCCCAAGAGGTAGCCCGAGTCCGGTTTCACCTGCAAACGAAGCTTTCGTTTTTTGGCCACACCCACGTACAGGGCGGTTTTCTGTTGACGCCAACGGGAGTCGTCCGGGTTCCCAAGACACCGCCCGGGCAGGACCATCAGGTATTGGAGTTTGAAGACGACGTGTCGTATCTCATCAACCCCGGTTCGGTGGGGCAACCGCGGGATGGCGATCCACGGGCGGCCTACGTCTTGTACAACTCCGAGGAGAAATGGTTGACGTACCACCGGGTGGTCTACGACATTGCGCTGGCCCAGGCAAAGATCCACGAGGCCCAATTGCCGCAGATGCTGGCGAACCGGCTGTCGAATGGCGCCTGAGGACTGATCGCCGTTTCGATGATCGGTCCCGGGTGTCTAAGCCCGGATTCCACGCTTGCCCGGGCGCGATGAGTTGAACAGCCGTACGCGGAAGCGCTTACACTGAGACATGCGAATCAAACTTGCGGGTCTCTGTTTGATGGTTTCGGCCTTGCCCGCCGCTGCTCAGTTGACCACTGAGCAACGGGTCCAGGATTTTCAGCAATTGACCAGCCTCTACGCGCGCTACTATGCGCCCGCGCAGTGGAAAGCGGTCGCGCTGGGGCGGAATATCTTTGACGTCGCGCCCTACATACAGCGTGTGCGGGCGGCTAAGTCCGACCTGGAGTACCTGGAGATCTGCGGTGAATGGGTGATTTCCCTGCGCGACGGCCACTCCGAGTTTGATGTCAATTCCGACTTTCAGATCTACCTGGGCTTTGACGTGGACTTGTACGATGGCAAGTATCTGATCGACTTTGTGGACCGCCGGGCGTATCCCGTGGCGCGGTTCCCGTTCACCACCGGTGATGAGTTGGTCTCCATCGATGGCCGTCCCGCAGCCGCCCTGGCGAAGGATCTCAACCGTCTGGTGGGGCTGGCCAATGACCGGGGCGATGCCCGCTGGGCTGGCTACTTGTTGACTTTCCGTCCGCAGGCTTACTTTCCGCGCGCCCCCGAGATGCCGGAGCAGTCCACCGTGGTGATCCGGAGAGCGGAGACCGGGGCAGAGGAGAGCTACCAGCTCCGATGGAGCCGTTTCGGGACACCACTGCTGAATCTGGTTCCGGTGCCCGGCTACTCAGCCGCAGCGTCCGTATATCGCGCGCCATCAACCGCGGTGAATCGCGCACGCGAACCGCGCAGCCTGATGCCCGCCCGAATTCCCCTGCCCCGCCCCAATCGCCCGGAGATGGACTCCGTTGAGGCCAGCCCGGATACGAGCGGGCTGGTAGGCTTCGGCTCAAGAACTCCTTACTACAGCCGCCCGGACGGCTTCACGCGGCGGCGCGGAGTCGGCGCGGATCAACTCTACACAGGGGTCTATCAGTCCGGAGGCTTCCGGCTGGGCCTGATCCGCATCCCTACCTTTAGCCAATCCACGGTGCAGCGCAACGCCCTACTGGCCGAACTCAGCGGTGAGATCGCGTTCATGCGTCAGAACACGGACGGCCTGGTGGTAGACGTTTCGCGCAATCCCGGGGGCTGGTGCTCCGCCAGCATGGTCGCGCGGCTGACAAATCGCCCGGTCCGGATTTACCAGACTCAGTACCGGCCCAACCTGGCCGAGATCCGGGACTACCAGGAAAGCTTCACCTTCGCCGATGACCTGGGTGCCGAACAGTGGGTGCTCGATAGCTTTACTTACAACCTGGACGCTCTCACCGCCGCCGCGCAGACCCCCGGCGCGATGACCGGCGGTCTTCCCGCATGCGAAGTGCCGGAGTTGACCACCATTGGCCGGTTCGGGTTTTGGGGTTTGGCCGACGTCTATCCTGTCGTCCAAGGCACTGACGGCCGGCCAGCCGGTTATGACAAGCCCATCATCGTTTTGCAGGACGAGCTGAGCATGTCGCAAGCCGAGCACTTCACCGCCATGATCCAGGACAACCAGATCGCGCCGGTGGTGGGCGTCCGCAGCGCCGGCCTGGGCGGCTTTATCCTCTCCTTCGATGCCGGCCGCTACAGCGAAGGGTCAGCCTCCGTTACCGGGGGCCTAACGGAGCGGCGGACCGTCGCCCGCGCGCCCGGCCTGCCCCCAGCGCCTTACATCGAAAACATCGGCGTGATTCCCGACGTGGCCCTGGATTCGATGACCCGCGAGAACCTGCTGAGCGGGTACAAGCAGTTTGTCGATGGCTTCACCAAGATTCTGGTGGACCGCATCCAGGCTGCTCGCGCTGCGGCGCCGCCCACGAACTAGGCGAGAACTGGGGCCCTCTTGATTGGGGTTGGCCGGCCGGGTGCACACCGGCCGCCCCAGAGGCGTTAAACTTCCAATTTCATGGTTCTTTCCGACGTTGACATCCGGCGCTATCTGGCCGAAGGCAAAATCCGCATCGCTCCTGAGCTGCCGCCTGATCAATTTGGCAGCTGCTCAGTCGATTTCCGCCTGGGCAATGAGTTCTCGATTTTTGAGCACTCCAAGCACCCCTACATCGACCTCCGCAACAAAGTGGAGATCCAGAAGTTGATGCGCACCATCGTCGTGCCGGATGGCGAACCGTTCATCCTGCAGCCGCGCGAGTTCGCCTTGGCGATCACGCATGAGACGCTGGAGCTGGACGACGACGTGCTGGGACGCCTGGAAGGCCGGTCGTCCCTCGGCCGCATTGGCATCATCGTGCACGGCACGGCGGGTTTGTTCGACCCCGGCTGGGCCGGCAAAGCAACGCTGGAACTGTCGAACCTGGGCATCATGCCCGTCGCGCTCTACCCCGGCATGCGCATCTGCTCCATGACGTTTGAGCAGCTGTCGGGCCCCTCCAGCATGCCTTACCGCAGCAAGCCCGGCAACAAGTACGCGGGGCAGACCTCGCCTTTGGCCAGCAAGCTTTCCGGGGAAATGAAGGAGTAGCCAATCCAAGGGCCACGGGCAGCTGCCTTGCCCTACTGCTGCTTCCGCGCCAAGATGGGGCTATGCTCCGTCTTTTTGTTTTTGTTCTGACGGCACTTGTCCCGGTTGCGCCCGTCTGGGCCCAGTAGACGGCGGATCAGCGCACGCTCGACTTCCAGACACTGGCTGGTTTGTATGCCAAACGCTATGCGCCAGCAAATTGGAAGAGCGCGGCACTGGCCGTCAATATCTTTGATCTGAAGCCATGGCTGGACCGCGTGCGGTCCGCCCCCACCGACCTCGACTTCTACCAGATCTGCACCGAATATGTCGCCCAGTTCCAGGATGGCCATTCCAGCTTCCGCACCCCCAGCAATCTGGTGGCGGACCTGGGGCTGTTCTCCGACATCTACGACGGCAAGGCGGCCGCCGCCAACCGCGGCATGACCGCGCCGCTGCCCTCCTGCGCCCCGGCCTTGAGCAACACCTTCATCGCTCCGCGCCTGACCTACGCTCCGCTAGTGGGTGACGACGGCCAGCCCGTGGCCTACGACAAGCCGCTGATCGTGCTGGCCGATGAGCTGTCGGTCTCGTTCGGCGACATCTTCCCGGCCATGATGCAAGACAACCGCCGCGGCCCCATTGTGGGGGTCCGGACCGGTGGGCTGGGCGGGTCGATCTCGACCTGGCAAGTAGGCGTCTACTCGGAATCCTCGGCCAGCACCACCAATACGCTGGTGGTGCGGCGAGACAACGTAAAGGCCCCGGACTTGCCGGCCGCCCCCTACATCGAGAACATCGGGGTACTACCGGATATCGATCTCGACTACATGACCCGCGAGAATCTGATGACCCGAGGCCGGCCGTTCATGGACAAGGTGACGCAGATCATGCTGGAAGAGATCCGGAAGCCGCGGGCGCAGTAGCGAGGGGACGGCCAAGCTCGACGTAGCCACATTGGTGATACACTGTATTTACCATCATGTTGAAGAAGCTGACGAAGCACGGCAATAGTTTGGCGCTGGTGATTGACCGGCCCATTTTGGATTTGCTCAACATAGACGCGGAGACGGCGCTCGATATTTCAACCGATGGGACACGCCTCATCATTGGCCCCGCAGCGCCCACCGCTCGCCGCCAGCGATTTGAGGCGGCACAACTCGAAGCCCATGCCCGGTACGCCAACGCCTTCCAGAAACTGGCGGAGTGAGTAATGGCGAGTACACTGCAGCCAGACTTCCTCTCCATTGAGGACGTGCTGGAGATTCAACGTGAGCAAATTGAGCGTTATGGCGGTTCGCACGGATTGCGTGATCGCGGCGGCCTAGAGTCGGCGCTGGCGGTCCCTCAAGCCACTTTTGGTGGCGAATGGCTGCATCCCACCATTCCCGCCATGGCCGCAGCGTATCTGTTTCACCTGTGCCAGAACCACGCCTTTATCGATGGCAACAAGCGCGTGCGGGCCAATGCCGCGATTGTGTTCCTCTTCCTGAATGGCTGGGAGCCTCTGTTTACCGAGGCAGAGTTGGTGGACGTGGTTCTGCGAGTGGCATCCAGCCAGACGGGCAAGCCAGAGCTGACGGACATTTTTGAGCGCACCTGTCGTCCGCGGGATTGATTCGACTTGCTGCTTTTGGGCCTTTACTAAACTTCGCAGACCGCTTGCTGACGCGCGCGGCTCAGTAGAATCAGTGCGCTACCAAGCCGCCACCGCGAGGGAGCGATTCTTGACGGAGTTCTGTGCCTGGATGCAACGTAAAAAGCCCCGCGCTTACGCACGGGGCTTGGAGCCGCAGATTGGTCTTGAAAGGTGGGTGACTGCTATTTCCCCGTCCAGTCCGCCACGAAAATATTGAACTCGTAGCGTGACGTCGCTTTGTAGTCGGTGGAGATCACCAACTTCTTGCCGTCGGGGGAGAACTCGGGGAAGCTCGTAAAGCCGCCAAAGTCGGTGACTTGTTCCAGGCCCGTGCCGTCGGCGTTGATCATGAACAGCTCAAAGCGGCGGCCGTCACAGTTGTGTTTGTTGGAGGCGAACAGGATCTTCTTGCCGTCGGGCGTGAAGGTGGGCGCGAAGCTGGCGCAGCCGAAGTCGGTCAGCTGTTTTTCATTCTTGCCCTCGGCATCGGAGATGAACAGCTCCATGCGCATGGGGGCCACCATGTTGTCCTTCAGCAGGTCCTTGTACTTCTGCATCGCATCGTGCTGATTGGGGTGGTTGGCGCGCCAGATGATGTTCTTGCCGTCACGGGAGAAGAACGCGCCGCCGTCATAGCCGGGCAGCATGGTGAGGCGCTTCTTGCCGCTCCCGTCGGGCTTCATCGACCAAGTGTCGAGATCGCCCGAAGCCATCGAGGTGTAGATGATGCGGTCCTGCTTCCAGTTCACCGTGGCCTCGGCGTCATAGCCGGGCGCGTCGGTGAGCTTCTTCTGGATCTTGCCCGCGTCGGTGGCCAGATAAATGTCGTAACCCGCAAAGACGCCCCACAGATAGCCCTTGCTGCGGTCAGGCGGCGGCGGGCACTCGTCGCCGGCTTCGTGCGTTGAGGCGTAGACGATGTGCTTGTTGTCTTTGAGGAAGTAGGCGCAGGTGGTGCGGCCTTTGCCGGTAGAGACCAGGTGCTGGTCGGAGCCATCGGCGTTCATGACAAAGATCTGGTCGCACTTGTAAGGCTCGCGCGTGGTCTGGAAAATCAGACGCTTGCCATCAGGAGCCCAGTAGGCTTCGGCATTCTGCCCGCCATTGGTGAGCTGCTTCAAGTTCGCCAGATACTTCGTCTCGGCACTGAGCGTGGCGGCGCCCCAGGCCAGGGTGGTCGCGAGAAGGACAAATCGCATGGTCTTATTGTAAGGATGCTGTTACCGATTCTGCTACTCGCGGCCGATTTTTCCGCCCAAACGATTGCCGATGGCCTGAAAGGCGGCTACCAGGTGGTGATCGCCGACCTGAACAAGGACGGTCGGCCGGACCTGATTGCGCTGGCCAGCGGTCTCGATGAGCTGCTCTGGTATGAGAACCCCGGCAAAGCCGGTGGCCCCTGGGCGCGCCATGTGATCGTTGGCGGACAGAAGCGCATGATCAACTGCGCGGCGAATGACACCGATGGCGATGGCATTCCGGAGATCGTGATGGCGTCCCTGTTCGACAACCTTCCCAAGAACTCGATTGGTGGCGTCAGCGTGCTGAAGCACCAGGGCGACCCGCGAGGGCTATGGCAGCAGACCGAGATCGACAAGCTGACCACGTCGCACCGCATCCGTTGGGCGGACATCGATGGGTCCGGCAAGAAGGTGGCGATCAATGCGCCGCTGGCGGGCTTCGGAGCCGATGCGCCGGACTTTCGCGCCCACGTGCCGCTGGTCTACTACCGACCCGGCGAGTGGAAGCGCGAACTGATCGGTGAGCAGAACGAAGGAGTGGTGCACGGCATCCACGTCATCAAATCCGGCAAACATGACGCCCTCTTGACCGCCAGCTTCCTCGGCATCCACCGCTACGAGCTTGCCGGGGGCACGTGGAAGCGCACCGAAGTCTCGAAGGGCGATCCGGCGGCGTGGCCTAAGTCCGGGTCCAGCGACATCGCGCAAGGCAAGGGCTATCTGGCGGCGATTGAGCCGTGGCACGGCGGGCAGGTGGTGATCTACGAGAAGGGCCAGCGTCAGGTGATCGACACCACGCTAGACCAGGGGCACACCATCCAGGTCGTGGCCGACGGCATCGTCGTGGCCGGACATCGCGGCCCCAAAGGCGGCGTCAACTTGTACACCCGCGCCAAAGGGACCTGGACCAAGAGCGTGCTCGACGAAGGCTTGAAGGCGAACTCCTGCGAAGCGGGGGACTTGAATGGCGATGGCAAAGCCGACATCGCCTGCATTGGCGGGCCTACGGCGAACTTGAAGGTCTATCTGAGGCAGTAGCCAGTTACTGCATCGCTTTGCTGGCATGCGAAAATGGCAGCTAGCAGTGGACTTGATTGTTGAGGGGCAAGAACTCCGCGTAAGTGCCAACCCGTCTGCGGATGGTTTGGTCCGCAAGGGCAAACTGTGGGTAAAGCCCAAGACGGGGCGACCCATTGATCCCGCAGACTTGCAGTCGGCGAGTGAGCGTGTGCGTGACTACGGGCAGCGGACCGCTGAGTGACGGCGCTTTTTGACGACGCAGAATCTCATCCCGCATGGCGAGCAGCAACTTCATTCGCCGAATAGCTCTTCCATCTCAGCATCCGTAAGCGGGGCATCCCAGCCTTCCTGCGCGATGACCGTGCCTCGGGCGCTTCCTAGAACGGGCACTGGAGGCGGTATCACGCTGATGCGCACCACAGGTTTTCCGGCTTTCGCGATGACAACATCCTCGCCCTGTTCAGCGAGCTCGATCAGCTGCGAAAGCTGTGTCTGAGCCTCGTGGATGTCAACTTCCATTCTTTAACGGTAGCAGCCTGGGTCGAAAATACAAGGCTACTGCCCCACCACCGCCGATGCTGCCTTCATGGTGGCGATCTCACGTTCGATCAAGCCCCGGTCCGTTCCGTCCAGCAGGTGGCGCATCACTTCGATCGTCTTGGGTTCATCAAAGCAAGCCGAGTGCACGCGCTTCAGCTTGGGGTTGATCAAGTCCGTCACGTCGATGTCCCAGACGTTCGATGGAATGGGCGAGGTACGACTGAGGCCGCTGCGGCCCAGGCGGCGTTCGCCAAAGTGTTTCAGGCCCGCTGATACGCCCAGCGTCGTATCGCGGCCGGTGTAGAGCGCCGTGATGCGGTAGGTGAGATTGGCGATGGCGTCACCGTCGCTCTTGTCGATGTTCTCGCCGGACTTGAATAGGTCAGCATCGACGTCGGCGGCCACCATGATCAGCTGGTTGATCAGGCTGGCCAGCAGCGGCTGATTCTTGCGGCTCCATAGCGTCTTCAGTGCCTTCTGCAAAACGAAGTTACCCATGCTGTGCGCAATCACCGAGATCTTGGCCCGGCAGGCCTTTTTGGCGTTGGCAATGGCATCTGCCTGCTTCACGATCATCCAGTCGTAAAGATCAGAGAAGACCTCCGCTACGCCATCGGATGACCGGCGGGCGTCGATGCGGTCCGGATAGTAGCCGAGCGCCGTGCCGTCCGAGGGCCAGCTAAACAAAATACAGAGGCCCTTGTCCTTGTAGATGGTGTCGGTGATGCCCTGGTAGCGCTTCGCGGCATCGCCCCAGGAGTTATTGAAGCCGTGGACAAAGACACCGACATGCTTCTGCCGGTCGCTGTCTTCCGGGTCCAGGATCAGCGGAAAGCGCGAGGTCTCCCGCTTCAGCAGGTCGATGAACACTTTCTTGTCCACCAGGTTCCAGCTGGAGACTTGGTCGATGGGCCCTCTTCCGTCCGAGATGAAATAGCGTAGCGGACCCAGAAACGGAGTCGGCTCCAGCGTGTCGGTCAGCTCGCGGTTGGTGATCATCCAGTACATAGCCTGGATGATACACAAATGCCTCCGGGGCTACCGCAGCAGATCCTCGAGCACGGTCTTCGCGTCGGTCTTTGAGTCGCGGTACTTGACGATCACCGGTGTGTAGACCGAGATACCCCACTCCTTGCCGATGCCCTTGGTGACATTGCGGGCGCCGGCTACCACGACGGCTTCTTCCGGAATGATCAGCGGCTCATCGTCGGTGGCAGTATAGACCTTCTCCCGCACCAGGTCGTAAACCGGAGTGGAGCGGTTGAGAATCACACCCGTGCCCAGCACCGCACGCTTTTTCACCACTGTGCCTTCATAGACGCCGGTGTTGCCGCCCACCAGGACATCGTCCTCAATGATGACGGGCAACGCGCCCACGGGTTCCAGAACGCCACCGATCTGTGCGGCGGCGGAGATATGGCAGCGCTCGCCGATCTGGGCGCAACTGCCGATCAACGCATGCGAGTCCACCATCGTGCCCGCGCCCACATAGGCACCCACGTTGATGTACATGGGTGGCATGCAGGTGACGCCGCGGCCGACAAAGCAGCCGTCGCGGATCGACGAGCCGCCGGGGACGATGCGCACGCCGTCACTGGCTGACATGGGGCGCACCGGGTAGGTGGCCTTGTCGAAGAAAGGTTGGCGTTGCGGGTCCACTGACATGTCGACAATGGCACCCAAGCGGAAGCCGCACAGAATGCCCTTCTTCACCCAGGCATTGACGCGCCAGCCCGTGGCCGCTGAGGCATCGGGCTCCGCTGAGCGGATGGTGCCGGCGTTGAGAGCCGCTTTGAAATCTTGAAATAGCTTCCAGTCAGCGTCCGTAAAGGGCGCCTGGCGCTCAAACAGTGATTCGATGAGTGTTTGCAAGCAGTCCGGTCTCTTTCAGTACGGTCTTGATTCGGGCCAAGCTGGCTTCCGCTGGCGGGCACAGCGGCAGCCGCCACACAGCTTCGAGCAGGCCCATCTCCGCCATCGCAGCCTTTACGGGGATGGGGTTCGATTCGACAAAGTTCACTTCCATCAGCGGCAGGTAGACGCGCTGCAGGCGGCGGGCCGCTTCGAAGTCGTTCCGAGCACAAGCACCGGCGATCGCCGTCATCTCAGCCGGAATTTCGTTGGAGGCGACGCTGATGATTCCCTTGCCGCCCAACGCCATCAGCGGGATGGTGACGGAATCATCACCCGACAACACCGCAAAGTCCGCCGGCACTTCATGGATCACGCGAGCAATCTGCGCCATGTTGCCGGAGGCTTCCTTGACGCCCACGATGTTGTCGATGGCCGCCAGACGCTTCAGCGTCGCCGGCTCCACATTGACGCCGGTGCGACCCTGGACGCTGTAGACAACGATCGGCAGGCCCACTTCAGCAGCGAGGGCGGCGTAGTGCTGAAAGAGCCCTTCCTGCGTGGGCTTGTTGTAGTAGGGCGTCACGGAAAGCAGACCGTCGACACCCAGCGCCTTCAACTGATGGCCCAACTCGATCACTTCGGCCGTGTTGTAGCCGCCGCAACCGGCCAGCACCGGCGTCTTGCCCGCGGCTTCTTCGACGGTGATGC
The DNA here is from genome assembly GCA_026394075.1 of Acidobacteriota bacterium. Classification (GTDB taxonomy): domain Bacteria; phylum Acidobacteriota; class Terriglobia; order Bryobacterales; family Bryobacteraceae; genus JAPKYZ01. Next base: position 724 of record JAPKYX010000162.1, on the reverse strand, counting down.
CCACGACTCGAAGGTGCTCTTCACGGGTCAGCGTCGGTGATTCGCCAGTCGTGCCGCAGGGGACGAGAAAGTCGATCCCCGCCTCGATCTGCCGCTGGACCAGCCGCCGCAGCGTGCCGCCGTCAAGCGAGCCGTCCTGATGGAACGGAGTAACCAGCGCGGTACCGCAGCCAGTGAATTTCATTTCAAGATCTCCCTGAACTCATACATCCCCTGCTTGCCCGCAATCCACTGCGCGGCTCGCAGAGCACCACGCGCAAAGCCTTCGCGGCTCCGCGCCGTGTGCCGCAACGTGATCGTGTCGGCGGCGGAATCAAAACCGATTTCGTGTGTCCCGGGCACCTTGCCCGCACGCGAGGAACTGACATCCACGTGCGCCTGATAGCCGCCACGCTTCATGTCGCCGAGCAACTTCAACAGCGTGCCCGACGGCGCGTCCTTCTTGGCGGAATGGTGCATCTCCCAGGCCCAGGCTTCGTAGTCGCGCTCACCAGAAAGCAGACGCGAGGCCTCTTCGACGATCTTTGAGAACAGCGCGACACCCACCGAGAAGTTCGCGCCGTAGATCAGCCCCGTGCCCGCGGCTTCCACTGCGGCCCGCGCTTCCTCGAGATGCTCCAGCCAGCCCGTGGTGCCGATGACCGCGTTCACCTTCAGCTCCGCGAAGCGGCGGATATTCTTGAGCGCGGTTTCAGGCGTCGAGAACTCGATGACGGCATCACAT
>JAPKYX010000158.1 GCA_026394075.1 Acidobacteriota bacterium | reverse complement strand
GCTGCAGGACCACTCCGGCTTTGAGGATGCTCCGGTGACGGTGATGAAGTTCCGCAACGCGTGGGTGCGGCGTCTTGAGTAGTCTCCCCGGAACGCAGTTCTTCCGCAATCTGATTGAGCGCCGGGCGTTGCTGTACCAGTTGGTGCGGCGTGACTTTGAGCGCCGCTTTGTCGGCTCCGCCGGCGGCTGGCTGTGGGGTGTCATCCATCCCCTGGTACTGCTGCTTAGCTGGACGTTCGTTTTCCACTTCGCCATGGGGTCGCCGGTGCCCAAGAACGCCGGAACGGACAGCTACACGCTATTTGTCTTTTGTGGCTACTTGCCGTGGATGCTGTTCCAGGAGACGGTGCAGCGGTCGTCCACGTCGTTGATTGAATCATCGAATCTGATCACCAAGACGGTGTTCCCCTCCGAACTGGTGCCGCTGTCGATCTTTTGCTCTTCGTTGATCAGCCACGCCATCTCGTTGGTGCTGGCCGTGATCGCGGTGCTGGTGTGGGGCGGGGGAGTGGGCTGGGCGTTGCTGTGGCTGCCGCTGTTCGTGTTTCTGCTGGCGCTGCTGGCGACGGGGCTTTCCTGGATCGTGGCGGCCTTCCAGGTCTATTTGCGGGACACGGCGCAGGCGGTGATGGTGCTGTTGACGCTGTGGTTCTGGGTGACGCCGATCTTCATCGAAGTGGGCCAGGTGCCGGAGCGGCTGCGCTGGCTGCCGCGCTTGAACCCGTTGACGGCCTTTGTCCAGGCGTATCGCGGCGGCTTGCTCTCGCACACCTCACCGGCACTGGGCGACCTGGCGTATGCGGCCGCTTTCTCAGTGACGGTGTTTGTGGTGGGCGGCCTGATCTTTCGTCAACTGAAGCGCGGGTTCGCGGACGTTCTGTAGCGGCCGCGTTCTTGGCTGACGGGACCGCTTGCTGACGCGCGCGGCTTGAGTGGCATCCCGGCGTTACTAAACTCTGACCGCAAGCGAGCGGCCTGGCAGATCTTCGCAATGGGCTGCTTGCACGCTCGCATGCTGTAATTGAAGGTATGACCCGACGTGAACTGCTGGCCGGGACGGTGGCGCTTGCTCCGTCCGCACTGGCGCAGAAGAAAGAAAAAAAGAAGAACGGCCCTCCTCCGCTGCGGCCGAACATCCTGTTCATTCTGGCGGATGACCTGGCCAGTTGGATGCTGGGCTCCTATGGCAATAAGGAGATCCGCACGCCGCATATGGACCAGTTGGCACGCCTGGGCACGCGCTTTGCGAACCACTTTGTGGCGACGCCCATCTGCTCCGCGTCCCGGGCCACCATCTTCACCGGCCGCATGCCGCGGCAGCATGGCATCCACGACTTCTTGACCGACTCGCCCATCGCCCAGCCGCCGCAGGGTCAGAAAGACGTGCCGGAATCGTTCAGCAAAGAAGTCATGCTCTCCGAGTTGCTGGCACAGCAGGCCGGCTACCGCTGCGGCTACGTCGGCAAGTGGCACATGGGGCAGGATCGCAAGCCCGGGCGCGGCTATGAGTATAGCTACACGATGCTCGGCGGCTCGCGTTCGTATACCGACCCCGAGATGTCGCTGAATGGCGAGATGGTGCAGGAGAAGGGCTATCTGGCGGAGCTGATGACCAAGCGCGCCGCCGACTTCTTGGGCATGCAATCGGCGTCCAAGCCGTTCTTCCTCACCGTGGGCTACTTGAACCCGCATACGCCCTACGACGGCCATCCGCAGAAGTACTACGACATGTATGCGGGCAAGATCTTCGATACCTTTGGCTGGGAGAACGGCGCGCCCAACGCGCTCCGCGAGAAGGAGATGTTGAAGGACATCCCCGGCAATCTGCGCAAGGCCGCGGCCGCGACAACGGCGCTGGACGATCAGGTGGGCGCGCTGCTGAAGGTGCTGGATGACCGCAAGCTGCGCGACAACACGCTGATCATCCTGGCCGGGGATAACGGTTACCTGCTGGGCCGCCATGGCCTGTGGAGCAAGGGGCTAGCCTCTGACCCGATCAACATGTACGAGGAAGTGATGCAGGTGCCGATGATCTGGAGCTGGCCGGGCCGGGTGCCGCCGACCAGCGTGCGGCCGGAACTGGTCTCCACCTACGACCTGCTGCCCACCCTGTGCGACATCACGGGTGTCGACGCGCCAGAACGTAACCTGCCCGGCCACAGCTATCGTGCGCTGGTGGAAGGCAAGATCTACGGCAAGGTGGCCAAGTACACCAAGGAACGGCCCTGGCGCGATGTGGTGTACGGCGGCTTCCGCAACACCGACATGATGCGCGACAACCGCTTCAAGCTGGTGCTGCGTGATAGCGGCCAGGGTCCGGGCGACCTGTTCGACATTGTGGCCGATCCGCGCGAGAAGGTAAACCAGTACGCCAATCCGCAG
>JAPKYX010000062.1 GCA_026394075.1 Acidobacteriota bacterium | reverse complement strand
TAGCCGGCCACCGTGTCGGCCACGACGTTCTCCTTGGCAGTGTTCTGCGTGGTCGTCAGCACGCCGCCTTGGACGGCACCACGATAGTTCGCAGTGTCAAACGTACCGCCCAGGTCCAGCCAGAACGGATCGTCCACCGTCCCGGCAAACACCTTTACGCCATTCGGCGCGGTGAAGACGGCCTGATTGAACATGGCGTCGTAGTCAATCGTGCGCGGCCCGGCATTGGCCGGCAGCGCATAGAAGGGGCCGGGGCCAGAGATCGGCGTCGATACGCCACCCTTCACCATCGTCACCGTGTAGTTCTGACGCTGGCCCAAGCCGGCATCACCAAACGACATGATCTTGGGCGGGATGATCGCGGTGCCCGGGGGCACGGGCGCGGGCGAGTTCGCCGGAGCCAGGATGGGCGCATTGGAGCCGGACCCGACCATCGCCGTAAACAGACCAGGCAACCGCTGTTCCGTGTTGAACCGGAACTGGAAGACGATGTCTTCGCTGGCGTCGTGGTTGTTGTCGATCTTGATCTCGTAGAGAATCTCGGGATCAAACGGGAAGAAGGTGGGGCCGTTGGCTGGTTCCAGCAACGGGTCCACGCAGAGGATAAAGGTGACCTTGGGCGTCGCGCCGCCGTCGTAGCTGCGGAAGGCGAAAACGTCCGTGATGTCGGCCTTGTGATCGAGAGCCGTGATGGGGGCTTCGCGGTGATTGGACGCGAAGGCCATCTGCGGCGCGGTCATCAGGCCACAGAGAAAGATGGCCAGAAATGGTCTCATTGATTGCTCCTTGATGGGCTGGTTTGTTTTGAAGATCGGTAGCGCAGGCCGGCCAGCGCCAGTCCTCCGCAGAGCGTCAACGCCCAAGCCCCAGGCTCCGGCGTTTGCGTGAATACCAGCGACGAGGATGCGCCGATGGCCGTGCCGGCCAGCCCACCATCCAGCGTCAACTCAAAGAAGACGTCGAAGAAGCTGGACACCGGGAAGGAGGCCGAATCCATGGGCAGCGAGAAGCCATCCAGTTCGACCACGGTCAGCGAGTGGTCCGTACCGGAGCATCCGAAGATGGCCCCGGCATAGCTGCCATCGCGGCACAGATTGGTGAGTCCGGTGACCGCTCCGTCGCCCGAGACGGCAGCACTGGCCAGCGTCTGCGCGACGCCCACCAGATTGGGGCCGGTGATCTGAAACTGGAAGAAGGTCTCCAGGGCAGCCAGCACCGCGGTGGTCGAGTAGGCGACATTGATGCCCTTCTGGGAAGGCAGATCAATGGGGGTGATGGTGACAAAGCCGGGATCGAGTGGTGTGGCACCAAACAGACCCGGCGTAATGGTGAAGCCCTTCACAACCGGCGCATCCGGCGTGGCGCCCAGCGAGCAGCCTCCGGCCCCGAGGCTGATGTAGTCCGACAAGGACCCCACCAGACACGGACCGGCCGAAGCCGTCATGGCGAGCGTGATCAACAGAAAAGTGATCCGCAATGTATTTCCTCCTTCAAACAGGTGATTTCTCCGACTTGGGTCGGCAGAACGTATACGTCAGCAGGTAGGGGATTGGATTTAGTACTCCGCTTCACCCCGTTTCTGCCGCGCCTCGCCAAAGGAGCAGTGTCTGGAGAGGGGCAAAATCGTGGGGAGTTGGTATCCTGGAGGTGTCGTGCGAACTCTTTTCCTAAATCCGCCCTCGTTTGAAGGCTTTGACGGCGGGGCTAGTTCCCGTTGGCCGGCCACTCGCGAGATTGAGTCCTACTGGTATCCGGTGTGGCTCTGCTACCCGGCGGGCCTGCTGCCCGATTCAAAGGTGGTGGACGCTCCGCCGCATCACATCTCGATTGAGCAAACGGTGGAGATGGCCAAGGATTTTGAGCTGCTGGTGCTGTTCACCTCAACTCCGGGTCTGGCTGTCGATGTGAAGATCGCCGGGATGATGCGCGACGTCAATCCCAAGCTGAAGGTCTGCTTTGTGGGCCCGCCGGTAACGGTGGAACCGGAGAAGATCCTGCGCGAGAACCCGGTGATCGACTTTGTGGTCCGCAAAGAGTTCGATTACCAGATCGTCAATTATGCCAAGGGTACTCCGCTGGAGGAGTTACCGGGTGTCAGCTTCCGCAAGAACGGCGGCCTGATGCACAACCCCGAAGGTCCGGTGATTGAGAATCTGGACGAACTGCCGTGGGTTACCCAGATCTACAAGCGCGACCTGGACTTTACGCGCTACAACGTTCCGTTCCTGCTGAACCCGTTCATCAGCCTCTACACCTCGCGCGGCTGTCCGGCGATGTGCACGTTCTGCCTGTGGCCCCAAACCCATTCCGGCCACCGCTGGCGCTTGCGGTCGATCGACGATGTGGTGAACGAAGTGGCCTGGGCCAAGGACAACTTCCCCGGCTTGAAGGAAGTCTTCTTAGACGACGACACGTTCAACTACAAGAAGGAACGGACGATCGCGCTCTGCAAGAAGCTCGAAAAGGTGGGCGTCACCTGGAGCTGCACCTCGCGCGTCACCACCGACTACGACACGCTTTCGGCGATGAAAGATGCCGGCGGCCGGTTGATGATCGTGGGTTATGAATCGGGCGATCCGCAGATCTTGAAGAACATCAAGAAGGGCGCCACCGTGGATATGGCGCGCCGGTTCACCAAGGACGCGCACAAGCTGGGCCTGACGGTCCATGCCGATTTCATCGTCGGCCTGCCGGGTGAGACCCGCGATTCGATCCGTAAGACGATCGACTTCGCCAAGGAACTGAACTGCGAAACCATCCAGGTTTCGATCGCGCACCCCTATCCGGGCACGGAGTTCTACGACTACGCGCAGAAGAACAATCTGATCACGCTCGATTCGATGACCGACGAGAATGGTCACCAGCTGCCCAACATCAAGTACGACGGCCTGAACCGCGTCGAACTGGTGGACTGGGTGCAGCGCTTCTACGACGAATACTACTACCGCCCCGCCGCCGCCTGGCGCGTGGTCAGCAAAGCCATCATGAACGGCGACACCAAGCGCCTGTATAAGGAAGCCAAGGAGTACCTCGCTCTCCGTTCCAAGCGCAAGAAGTTCGTCGCCGATGCCCAGGCCGCGGCCAGCGTTACGGGTGACTGAGAAAGGGGAGCACTATGCAGGTGACCCTGGACTCAGATCTGGTCGAGATCCTCAATACCTTCAATCGGCCATTGCCTGAGGTGGTCAAAGAGTTGATCGTATTGGAGCTCTACAGCCAGCGCCAGGTTTCCAGCGGAAAGGCCGCGGAACTTCTCGGCATGGGCAGGATCGATTTTATCCGTTACTCTTCCGAGCTGCGAATCCCCTTCATCGATATGACGGAAGAGGAGTGGCAGGCTGAGCTCGAAACTGTCCGGACTGCTCTGCCTTGCCGGTAGCTTCTGACACGCGCACGATGAATCATTGGAAGGCCGGAGAGTGAGCCGCCCCCTACCCTTAGCTGCCTTCGTCATCATCGCCAACGCCGCAGGCAACTATGCACTCAACTGGGGCATGAAGCATGGCGGCGTCTTCAGCTTTTGGACCTTGGGCGGCATTGCGCTGCTGATCGTGTGGACGCTGTCGCGCGTGAAACTGCTGAGCTTAGCGGATCTCTCCTACGTTCTGCCGGTGACCAGCATCGGTTACCTGGTGCCACTGGTGGTAGGCAGTGCTTTTCTGGGTGAATCCGTTTCCCTGACGCGCTGGTTGGGCGGATTGTTGATTGTCGCTGGGGCGGCGCTGGTGACGCCCACCGCTGCCTCCACCACGCCCGCTGCGGCGCAGCCACCGGAAGGCAACCCATGATGCGCTGGCTGCTGGTGGCGGGAGTCGTGGTGGCGACCGTGTTCGCCGATCTGCTGCAAAGTTCCGCCATGAAGGGCGAAGGGATGCGGCGCCGGTATACGATGCTAGCTACCTCCGTGATCTTCATGGCGCTCTCTTTCTTCTCGTTCTTGAAGCTGCTGGAAGTGGCGGAGTACAGCTTTGCCGTACCGGCCACGGCGGCTTCGATCGTGATCGAAACAGCCCTGGCATCCGTTTTGCTGAAGGAGCAAGTAGGGTTCAACCGTTGGGCCGGAGCGGCCTGCGTGGCAGCCGGCGTGTGGCTGGTGGGCCAATAAGGTGGCCCTTTGGAACGTCCTGCTGCTGATCCCAGCCGCCTACCAGTTGCTGGCCATCGTGGCCGCCATCCGCTTTCTGCAACGTAGAGACACCGCGGGCAGCGCCGGTGGCGAATGGCCGGCCGTCTCCATCCTGAAGCCTTCCGCGCCGGGTGAACTGCCACCGGAGACGGCGATGCGCAGCCATCAAGACCAGGACTATCCGGGCACCATTGAGCTGCTCACTTCCACCGAAACATCACTACCCGCCGCCAATCGCAAAGTCGGCAAGCTGATGCGACTGGCCGAGCACGCCCGGTACGCCACCTGGATCGTCAACGATGCCGATATCCAGGTTCCGCGCGACTACGTGCGGGCCGTCATGCGGACGTTGCTCGAACCCGGAGTGGGCTTGGTGACCTGCCTCTACCGCGCCCACGGTGACTCAACACCCAGCCGCTTTGAAGCCTTGGGCATCGCAACGGACTTCATGCCCAGCGTCCTAGTGGCCCGCCTGATCGGCATCCGCGAGTTCGGCCTGGGTGCGACTCTCGCGTTCCGGCGCGGCGATCTCGACCGTAGCGGCGGCTTGGCCGCCGTGGCGGACTACATCGCCGACGATTACCAACTGGCCAAGGGGATCACGCAACTGGTCCTGCGGGCCGAACTGGCGCCGGTTGTCGTCGAGACCCAAGTGCATGGCAACTGGCGGCAGGTGTGGCAGCATCAGGTGCGATGGGCACGGACCATCCGCTGCTCCCGCACGGGTGGCTTTGCGGGTTTGCCGGTGGCGCAGGCGGGCGTCTGGTTGTTGGCCGCCATGCTGCTCGGCGCTGATGCCCAGATGGCCGGGCTCCTGTTGGGTCTCCGTTGGTTGTCGGCGTGGCTGGGCGGCGTCGTGGTGCTCGATTGCCCAGTCGCCCGCCGCCGCTGGTGGCTGGCCCCGGTTTGGGACATCTACGCGTTTGCCGTCTGGGTGGCCGGCTGGACCGGACGCCGCGCCGTGTGGCGCGATCAACGCATGACGCTCGATCACCAGGGGCGGATCGTCGAATCCGTCACGATCCCGGCTGGCTAACCCGCCTGGGCGACATGTGCGAGCGATGCACATTTGTCATGGCATTTTGACCTCACCCACATGAAGCGTGCACGGAACGCATGCTACCTTCAGCCTCAGAACCCGCTTCACTGAAGTCCTGGAGAGTCTGCCATGTCCCAATCCAATCGCTTAATCCTTTCTTTTCTTTTTCTTAACGCCGCCACCTGGGCGCAGACGTCCACCGGAACAATCACTGGCACGGTCACTGATGGCAGTGGGGCTGTGGTGGCCGCCGCCAAGGTGGTGATCGCCAATGCCTCCACCGGCGCCAAACTGGAGGTCGCCTCCAACGGTGAGGGCAACTACACCGCGCCGTTGCTGCCGCCGGGCGGTTACACGGTAACCGTGACTGCCGCCGGCTTCAAGACGTTCGAACAAACCGGCATCCGGCTGCAGGTGCAGCAACAGGCGCGGGTGAATGTGACCCTGCAGCTGGGCGCAGTCAGTGATTCCGTTTCGGTGACGGCCGACGCCGCTCTCGTGGAAGCGACGACTTCTTCCGTCGGCAAGGTGGTGGACAACAAGCGGATCCTCGAACTGCCGCTGAACACCCGCAACGTCTACTCGCTGGTGAACCTGACCCCCGGCGTCACGGGCGGCATCGGCAACGCTCACAACGCGGTCAGCTATAGCGTGAACGGCGCACGCGGCGGAACCTTTGATGTGCTGGTGGATGGCTCCAGCGCGGCGTTCCCGACGGTGAATGGGTTTGCGGGCCTCTCGGTGTTCCCTTCGGTGGACGCCGTGGCCGAGTTCAAGATGCAGGCCCAGAACTTTAGCGCCGAATTTGGCCGCAGCATCACCAGCGTCCTGAATCTGGTCTACAAGTCCGGCGGCAACGACTTCCACGGCAGCGCGTATGAGTTCCTGCGGAACTCCGTGCTCGACTCCAACAACTTCTTCGCCAACCAGCGCGGGGCGGCACTGGCCAGCTTCAAGCGCAACCAGTTTGGCGGCACGGTGAGTGGTCCGATCAAGAAGAACAAGACGTTCTTCCTGGCATCGTATGAAGGCCTGCGGGAGCGGAGCTTTGCCGAACGCCTCACCACGGTACCGACGGATCTGGAACGCTCGGGAGACTTCAGCAACACCCGCGCCAGCGCGACGCAGGTGATCAATATCTTCGATCCGGATTCGACGCGGCCCAACCCCTCCGGCTCGGGTTCCATCCGTGATCTGTTTGCCGGCAACCGGATTCCCGCCAACCGCTTCGATGCTGTCGCCCGCACCACCATGGGCTACTACCCCAAGGCCAACCAGCCCGGCGACCCGGGCACCTTCCGCAACAACTTCTACAACAACGGTGCGGCCACCATCAACACCGACAACGCCGACGTCCGGGTGGACCACAACCTGACGGACAAGCAGCGCCTCTTCGGCCGCTTCTCTTACCGCAAGTCGTTCAACGGCCCGCCGCAACTGTTTCCGGGCGAGTTGGGCATCGCCGAAGGCCGGGTGAACAACAACGACTTTGGCCGCAACGCCGTGGTGGACTACACCAACACGGTCAACGCCACCACGCTGGTCAACATCCGCCTTTCGTTTGCGCGTAACCGGTTCCTGTTCGACAACCAGGGCTTGGGCTTTGTTCCCTCCAGCCTGGGGCTCCCCAAGTCGCTGGACGCGGCGGTGGACCGCTATATGTTCCCGCGCTTTGACGTCGCCGGACAGACCTCGCTCGGTGGCAGTGACCACCGCCAGAGCGGCTTCAACAACTACGGCCTGGCCGGCAGCTTCAGCCGTTTGATCGGCAAGCACTCGCTCAAGTTTGGCTACGAAGGCCGCATGCTGCGGATCAACGTTTGGGAAGCGCGGGCGGCGGGCACGTTCGGTTTTACCAACGCCTTCACGCAAGGCCCCAACCCCACCAGCGCCAGCGCCACCGCGGGCTACGGCTTTGCCTCTTTCCTGCTGGGTACCGGCACCAGTGGCAACTTCTTTCAGAACCAGCGCCACCGCGGGCTACGGCTTTGCCTCTTTCCTGCTGGGTACCGGCACCAGTGGCAACTTCTTTCAGAACTGGAAGAACGTTGCGGCCCAGAGCTTCTATCAGGCCTTCTATGTGCAGGACGATTGGCGCATCACCCGCAAACTGACGCTGAACCTGGGCGTCCGCTACGATTTCGACACGCCCCGCACGGAGCGCTACGACCGGCTGAGCTGGTTTGACCCCAGCCTCACCTCACCCCTGGCCGCCCGCGTTCCGGGTTTCAGCAACCTCCAGGGCGGCTTGCGCTTTGTTGGCGTGAATGGCAACGATCGCACGCAGTTTGATGGCGACTTCAACAACTTGGCCCCGCGCCTGGGCTTCGCCTACCAGTGGAACGACAAGACCACCATCCGCGGCGCTTTCGCGCAACTGTTTGGACCCAGCACGCTGGCCGCGCAGGGCACTGTCGGACCCTACGGCTTCCGTGTCGAAACCCCGTGGGTGGCCAGCCTGGATGGCATCACGCCGCTCAACCGGTTGAGCAATCCCTTCCCTGGTGGCTTCCAGCCCGTCCCTGGATCGTCACAAGGTGCCCTGACCGCCATCGGCAGCAACCTCGATGCGCCGCTGAGCAACACCAACACGCCCTACACGCTGCAATACAACTTCACCATCCAGCGGGAGTTGCCCGGCGCGGTGCTGCTGGAAGCCGCTTTTGTCGGCAACCGTGGCCGCCAGCTATCACGCGGCGGCGAAGGCGGCTTCACCCTCAACCAGGTGGACCCTCGCTTTTTGAGCCTGGGCAACCAACTCAACCAACTGGTGGACAACCCATTCTTCGGCAACGGCGGCGCGGGCGTGGTGGCCAACCGCCAGGTCTCGCGAGCGCAGTTGCTGCGGCCCTATCCGCAGTTTGGTGCCATCTACCCGGTCTTTTCTCAGGGCTCCACGTCGGACTACAACTCGCTGCAGGTCACCTTCAGCAAGCGCTTCTCCAAGGGCATGGTGTTTGAGGGCAGCTATGTCTGGGCCAAGGCCATGGACGTCGGCACCAGCCATCAGGACAGCTGGAACTACATGGCCAGCCGCTCGGTTTCAAGCGTCGACGTCCCGCACCGGCTGATCTTTAGCGGCGTCTACGAACTTCCCGTCGGCCGGAGCCGCCAGTTTGGGGCCGGGATGTCGAAGGTGCTGGATGCCGTGATCGGTGGCTGGCAGGTCAACGGCATCTACAACGTGCAATCCGGGTCCGCCTTAGGGATCGGCGCCAACAACACTGCCGGACTCTTCACGGAAGCGATCCGCGCCAACAATAATGGCCGCGCCGCCGCCTTGAACGTCGAGGCGCATCAGCGGCTGGACAAGTGGTTCGACACCAGCGTCTTCAGCCAGCCGGCGGCCTTTACGCTGGGCAACATGAGCCCGTTGATTTCCAATCTTCGCAACCATCACATCCACAACCTGGACCTGTCGGTCTTCAAGACGTTCCAACTGACCGAGAAGCTCCGGTTGCAGTTCCGCGCCGAAGCATTCAACTCCATGAACCGGGTCCGTTTTTCGAGCCCCAATACCGGCGTGACGGCCGGTGCCAACTTTGGCCGGGTAACGGCTCAGTCCAATGACCCACGCCAAATGCAAGGCGGACTGAAACTGATCTGGTAAAGGTTGGCGTGGACGGCAAGGTAGGGTTAGACTGGAACCCATGAAGCCAACAGGCGCGCCCTGCTCCGACGTCCGCAATCTGGGTCCGGATCTCTCTCAGCTATGGACTCTGTGTGACGGTACGCGTACAGTGGCGGAGTTAGCCGGAGCCACGGGCTGGTCGCGGGAAGTGGTGTGGCAACGCTTGG
>JAPKYX010000044.1 GCA_026394075.1 Acidobacteriota bacterium | reverse complement strand
GCGGACGTTTCAGGTATTGACGGACTTGAAGTCCTATCCCACTGAGCAGGCGCTGGAGATGCGGTTGCGGCAGATGAATCCGCAACTGGTTCTGCTGGATGTGGCCAGCGACGCGGCCGCCTCCGGGACCATCATCGAGTACATCGTCCGGTCCCGCCCGGGGACGCAGGTGATTGGCCTGCATACGAGCAACGATTCGGAAGCGATCCTGTCCAGCCTGCGGCGCGGGGCGATTGAGTTTCTCTACGCGCCGTTTGACCAGGGGATCCAGCGTGAAGCGATCAGCCGCATCCGCCGCCTGCGCAAGCCCACGCAAGTGGAGGAGCGGGAACCGGGCCACGTGATCAGCTTCACCAGCGCCAAGCCGGGGGCGGGTGCCTCTACGCTGGCCGTGCAGATGGCGATGGCGCTGGAACGTGAAAGCTCCGGCCGCATCCTGCTGATCGACGCGGATATGGCGGGTGGCACGCAGGCCATCGCCGGTCCGGAGAGTGCTTCTCTGGAAGCGGTGTTGAATGGAACGGCCGGTGTGAACTGGCCGCGGCATACGGTGAAGTCCGGCCCGATCGAGGTATTGCCGGCACCCGTGCTGCCGCCAGCGGAGTCACCAAATCTGGCCCGGCTGAATGAGGTGCTGGAGACGGCGCGGCACATCTACGACTGGACGGTGGTGGATCTGCCCGCCATGTTCGAGCGGTTGAGCTTGCTCGCGCTGGCCGAGGCCGATGCCTACTACATGGTGACGGGCGCTGACTTGCCCAGCTTGCATTTGGCGCGCCGTGCCGTCACCCTGCTGCAGACCTCCGGGGTGGCTCGCGACCGGGTGCGGGTGATCGTGAACGGTATTTCGAAGCGCGACGGTTTGGCACCCGCCGACCTGGCCAAGATTCTTTCCGGGCCGGTGGAGGCGATGATGCCGCGTGACCCTTCGGTCAACCAGAGCGCCGACAGTGAGTTTGGCAAGGCGATGGTCAACTTGATGACCAAGGTGAAGGCCACGGCCGCCGCGGCGCGCGAGGCCAACGCTTCAGCCAATTGAGATGACAGCAGATAAAAAGATTCAACGGAGGAACTCATGAGCTTATCGATCCCAATTCCCGGACTGACCGGCACCCCGCTGGCGGGCGCCAAACCCGTTGGCCCCATCAAGGCGGAATACCAGGAGCTGAAGTTCACGCTGCACCGCAAGCTGCTGGACAAGATCAATCTGGAGGCGCTGGCCTCGATCGACAACCAGCGGATCCGCCTGGAAGTGCGGCAGGCGCTGATGGGTTTGCTCGATGCCGAGCCGACGCTGCTTTCCGGCGCGGAGAAGCAGCAACTGGCGGACGAGGTGTTGGACGAAGTGTTCGGCCTGGGGCCGCTGGAGATGGTGCTGAAAGATCCCACCGTCTCCGACATCCTGGTGAACACAGCGGAGCAGGTCTACGTCGAACGCAAAGGCTTGCTGGAGCTGACGCCGATCAAGTTCCGCGATACGCCGCATTTGCTGCGCATCATCGACAAGATCGTTTCGCAGGTGGGCCGGCGCATTGATGAATCGAATCCGATGTGCGACGCCCGCTTGCTGGATGGCTCCCGTGTGAATGCCATCATCCCGCCGCTGGCGGTAGACGGGCCGCTGCTGTCCATCCGCAAATTCTCCAAGGACAAGCTGACGCTGGATGATCTGGTGGAGAAGAAGGCGTTGACGCCGGGCATGAAGATGGTGATGGAGGCGGCGGTAAAGGCCCACCTGAACATCATCATCCTGGGCGGAACCGGTGCCGGTAAGACGACGTTGCTGAATGCGATGTCGGGTTACATTGGCGCGCGGGAACGCATTGTCACCATCGAAGACGCCGCCGAATTGCAGTTGAAGCAGCCGCACGTGGCGCGTTTGGAAACCCGCCCCGCGAACCTGGAAGGCCACGGAGCGATCCGCCAGCGCGAACTACTGGTGAACAGCTTGCGTATGCGGCCGGACCGCATTGTGGTGGGCGAAGTCCGCGGTGAGGAAGCGCTGGATATGTTGCAGGCGATGAACACGGGCCACGATGGCTCGCTGACCACGATCCACGCCAACACGCCGCGCGATGGAGTTTCGCGTCTGGAAGTAATGGTGTCGCTGGCCAACTCCAACATGAAGCCGCACGCGATCCGGCAGCAAATCGCCAGCGCCGTCCATTTGTTCGTGCAGGCCGCCCGATTGACCGATGGCTCCCGCCGGGTGATGTCGGTGACGGAGGTGACCGGCATGGAAGGGGAGATGATCACCCTACAGGATTTGTTCGTGTTTGAGAAGCACGGACTCGATGAGAACGGTAAGGTGCGGGGACGCTTTGCGTCTACGGGCATCCGGCCGAAGTTTTACGAAAAGCTGGTGGCGGCGGGCCTTGAGCTGCCGGCCTCAATCTTTGACGAAGTGGTGGAGATCTAGACACCGCCCCTGCCTGAAGGAGAGCGGAACGTGTGAAGTGCGCCCATGGTGACCTACCTACTGATTGCGATCGGGGTCTGGGTGCTCGCCATTGGAGCTTGGTGGGTATCGACCAAGTACCTGCGTTCCGCCGACAACAAACAACTCCAGGGACGGCTGACCGAAACGCGCGCGGACAGCGCCGCCAAGAAGGCGAAAAAGAAGGGCACCCTCTCCCTTCTGCAAGCCGAAGACGGCAAGACCGGCCGCATCGTGCTCCAGCTAATGGAGCGCTACAAGCTGGTGGCGGGCATGGAGAAGATGCTGGAGCAGGCAGGCCTAAAGTGGCGGCCCGCGCGGCTGGCGCACTCGTGCCTGGGGATGTTCCTGCTGGGTTTCACGGTGGCCTGGCAACTGGTGCCCGGCAACAGCACCTTGCTCAACGTCTCCGCAGGCTTGGCGACGGGCTTTCTGCCGATCTGGCATGTGCGGCGGCTGCGCGCCAAGCGGCTGCACAAGTTCGAGGAGCTGTTTCCGGACGCGCTGGAGTTCGTTTCGCGGTCGATGCGGGCCGGGCATGGATTTAGCTCATCACTGGAAATGATCCACCGCGAATTCGACGAGCCACTGGCGAGCGAGTTCAAGCGCGCTTTTGAAGAACACAACCTGGGCTTGCCGCTCGATGCGGCTTTGCTGAAGTTGGGAACTCGCATCCCGTCGCTCGACCTGCAGTTCTTTATCTCGGCCGTGGTGCTGCAGAAGAGAACCGGCGGCAACTTGTCGGAGATCCTCGACAAGCTGGCGTACGTGATCCGGGAACGATTCAAGCTGCGGGGAAAGATCAAGGCGATTTCGGCGCACGGCAAGATGACGGGTACGGCACTCAGCATGATCCCGGTCGGGGTGGCGCTGATGATGTTCTGGGTGAACCCGGAGTACGTCAAGTTCTTCTTCGACGACGAGACGGGCCAGTACATGGCCGGGGCCGCCATCGGCATGCAGATTCTGGGCTACGGGATCATCCGCAAGATCGTGCAGATCGAGGTTTAACGCGCCATGAACCTGATGTACGCGGGCCTGCTATTTGTGATGATCGCGGCGGTGGGCGCTTTTCTGGGCAAGCGCTTTTGGGCCGACCCCAGCAAAGCCGTCGACCGGGTAACGGGTGTCTCCCTTGATGTCCCCGACGAAGTGGCCAAGCATCCCAGCTTGGTGATGCAGGAACTGCTGGAGAAGATGGGCTCCATGGTGCCGGCTTCGCCCGCCAACGTCACCATCATGCGCAAGCGGATGATCCGGGCGGGCATCCGGAGCCCTCAGGCGCTGCCCGTTTTCTACGGGGCCAAGATGCTGATGGCCGCCGTGCTGCCGGCCTTGATGGCGGTGGCGGTGGCCAACGTCGAATCAGATCCATCCAACAAGCTGATCGCGATTCTCGCGGCGCTGGCCGCCGGATTCTTCGGGCCCAACGAAGTGGTGAAGATCATGAGTGGGCGCCGGCAGAAAGACATCCAGCGCGGGTTGGCGAATGCTTTGGACCTGATGGTGGTGGGCGTGGAATCGGGCCTGGGCCTGGACCAGGCGATCATGCAGGTGGCCAAGGAACTGCAGCACGCCTACCCGGCGATCGCGGAAGAGTTCATGATGGTGAACCTCGAGCTCAAGGCCGGCAAACGCCGCATGGAGGCCTTGAAGAATCTGGCGGACCGATCCGCGGTGGATGACTTGAAGAAGCTGGTGGGCGTGCTGGTGCAGGCCGACCGGTTCGGGACCGGCATCGCCCAAAGCCTCCGCTCCCATTCGGAGTACATGCGCATCCAGGCCCGTCAGAATGCCGAAGAGAAGGCGGCCACGCTGGGCGTCAAGCTGGTGTTCCCCATCTTCTTCTGCATTCTGCCCTCGCTGTTTGTCGTGACGGTGGGCCCGGTGGTGGTCCGGATCATCCGCGATGTCGTCCCGATGATCAACAGCATGTGATCGGGCATATACCTGACCCAGGTTTTTCTAGAGACATCGCCCGCCGCGCCGATAACTAACCAGGAGGGCAGATTGCAACAAACCTGCTCTTCAAGGGTCAAGATGGCCCGGCTATACAAGAAGGAGAGTCTCCATGGACGTTTCAATGGTTCGTATCGTATGTGCCGCGATTGCGGTGGTTCTGCTGGGCCTGATTGTGCTGCGCCGCAAGAAGAACGTCGACGAATAACGACACCGGAGGTAACGGTGCAACAAGTGAACCTGCGCGCGGGGCGCGGCCGGGCAGCCGGAACAATGGCTGCCGCGGGATGGCGCAGCTTCTTCCTCATCGGGGCGATGCTGGTCGCTGGTGTGGTCGAAGCTGCGCCATTCGGTCGTGTGATCGCTTTGGGTGGCCAGGGTGCCGATCTGGCGCTGGATGAGCCACGGGGCGTTCTCTACGTCGCCAACTTCGGCGGACGGCGCATCGATGTGGTGTCGCTGGCCACCGGTGCGGTGACTACGTCGATGAACGTAGCGCCGCAGCCAGGGTCACTTTCGCTATCACCCGACGGCCGCTGGCTGGTGGTGACGCACTTTGGCAACTTTGCTTCGCCCACCCCGTTGCAGAATGCGCTGACGCTGATCGACCTGAACTCATCGGCCCGTCAGTCGATCACGCTGGCCAATGCTCCATTGGCCGTCCAGTTTGGCATTGACGGCAAGGCGCTGGTGATCACCGAGAAAGAGTTCATCCTGGTGGACCCGGCGTTGGGTGTCTTTGAGACCTTGGGCAGCATTGCCCAGTTCACAATCAACGTCCTGCCGCGTCCCGTGGGTGAGAACCGGCCCGGCGATATCGTTGGGGCCGCAATGGGCGTTTCCGGTGACGGACGTTGGATCTACTGCCTCACCGATTCCTACCGCTTCCGCTATGAGGTGTTGCCGCGCCGGATGCAGGTGATCGGCTACACGTCCGATCCGCCGATGGGTCCGCGAGCGGTCAGCGTCAACCACGATGGCACCCTGCAAGTGGGCGGCTGGGCGCTGCGGGATCGAGCCGGACAAAATATTGCCCAGTTCATCAACCCGGCCGGTCTATTGAGCGTGGGCAGCCATGCCATTGACAGCCGCCGGGGCGTCATCTATTCCCAAGTGCCGCAAGGCAAGGATACGAAGCTGACCAAGCTGCCGCCGCCGGTGCTGAGCATTGTGGCGTTGGACAATCTGGCCTCAATTGAGAACCTGGAGTTGCCGGAGCATTTGGCGGGACGCGGCTTGCTGTCCGCTGACGGATCGGTGATGTATGCGGTGTCGGAATCGGGCGTGATGTTTCTGCCCGTGGGCAACCTCGACCTGCATCGCCGGGTGACGGCCACGGTGGAAGATCTGGTGTTCCGCGCCAACTCTTGTGACCGGCGCGCGCAGGCCGCGGACCTGCAGATTGTCGACCTCAGCGGACAGGAGACTGAGTTCTCCTTAACCGCCGATGTACCGGGCATCCGGTTCTCGGCCGTCTCGGGCGTCACGCCCGCCACCATCCGGCTGACCGTGGATCCGCTGGCGTTTCAGTCGGCCAATAGCGTGGTGACGGCAACTGTTACCATCACCGCGCCCGATAGCGTGCGCATCCCCGCCACCGTCCGTCTGGTGATCAACCTGAAAGATCCGGACCAGCGCGGCACCGTCTTTAACGTACCCGGCAAGCTGACTGACCTGCTGGCCGACCCGATTCGCGACCGCTTCTACATCCTCCGCCAGGATCGCAACCAGGTGCTGGTGTTTGATGGCAGCACCTACCAGCAGATCGCGGAACTCCGCACCAGCCAAACGCCCTGGCAGATGGCCTTCACGATGGACCGGCGGCACCTGATGGTGGGGCATGACAATGCGCAGATTGCCAGCGTCTTTGATCTGGAAACGCTGCAACCGGTGGAGCGGATCGCCTTCCCGGGCGGGCACTACCCGCGGTCTCTGGCGGCGACAGGCCGGGGCATTATCGCGGCGGCCCGGGTGGCGGGGCCGCAACACAAAATGGACCGCGTCGACTTTGGCACGCGGCGCGCCGCCGAGTTCCCGACGCTGGGCCCCTGGGAAAACAACATCCACCAGAACACGATGCTGGTTCCCGCCGGCAATGGCAACACGGCGATGGCGGTTTCAGCCGACGGCAACCTGTACCTCTACAACGCCAGTTCCGATACGTTTGCGGTCTCACGCCGGGACACGGAGAAGCTCTCCGGTGCGTACGCCGCCTCAAACTTTGACCAGTTCGTGGTGGGCAATACGCTGCTGAACGGATCTCTGGTGACGACGCGGCGCTTCAGTTCGCCCACCGTGGCGTCCACCGCCGTCAGCGCGGGTTTTGTGTTCGCAGGCGAAACCGCGGTGCGTCTCACCGCACCAGGCGTGATGGAGCGCATCGACACCACCACCGGCCTATCGATCCGGCCCACCCGGGTGAGCGAGGCCCCGCTGGAGGGCAGTGAGGCGGCGGGCAATGTGTTCAGCCGGTCCGTGGTGGCGCTGTCGTCGCGGAAGGCGCTGATCGCCTTGACGGTCTCCGGCTTCACGGTGCTGCCCTGGGAGTATGACGCTGGCACGGCACCACCGCGCATCGACCGGATCGTCAACGCGGCGGACAACAATGCGCAGCCGTCTTCGGGAGCGTTGGTCAGCATTATGGGCACCAATCTCAGCCCGGTGAATCTCGCCACGCAGGAGATGCCGTTGCCGACGGCACTGGGCGAAAGCTGCCTGCTGGTGAACGGCCTGCCGGTGCCGGTGCTGTATGTGTCGGCGGCGCAGATCAACGCCCAGATGCCCTACACCGCCGAAGGCTCCTCCACCATGGTGCTGCGGACACCGGGAGGGGTGAGCAACAACTTCAACTTCAACGTCAGCCCGGCCTCGCCGGGGATCTTCCGCATCAGTGTGGCGGGCATTGACACGCCGGTGCCAGCGATCTACAACGGCCGGAATGGACTGGTGGCCACCGGATCGAACCCGCTCAAGCGGGGCGATTCGATCACCATTCTGGCCACGGGGCTGGGCCGGACCAACCCGGCCGTTGACGCCGGCAGTCCCGCCCCCGCCCAACCGAAAGCGTTGACCGAAACAACGCCCGTGGTGACACTGGGCGGCATCGATTTGCGCGTGGATTTTGCCGGTCTGCAGCCGGGGGCGACGGGGCTGTACCAGATAATCGCTCAGGTCTCGCGGGCGGTGCCCACGGGCATGAGTGTTCCGCTGGAAATCAAACAGAAGGGCGCTGCAACAAGCGTCACAGTAAGGGTGATCGAATGAAACACACACTACTTTTTCTCACTTTCGCGGCATCTCTGACGCCGGCGTGGGGTCAACGTTGGGAGCTAGGGGTCGGGGCTGGCGGCGGGATGTATACGTCGCTGGGTGCCACCAATTCGCGGGGCCAAACGGCCGATGCCGGGTTGGGCCGGGGCAATGCCATTACGGTCTCATTGAGCCAGGATGTCAGCCGTCACTTCAGCGGTGAGCTGCGCTACGTCTGGCAGAACAACCCGTTGCGGCTGAAATCGGGCGGGCAGACGGTGAACTTTGGTAGCCAGTCCCATTCGGTGGCGTATAACTATCTCTACAATTTTGGCCAGTCTGAGGATAACTTCCGCCCCTTCATTTCAGTCGGCAGCGGCATGAAGTACTTTGACGGCACCGGGCAGGAGGTAGCGGTCCAACCGTTGAACCAGTTCGCATTTCTCACCCGGACGGGCGAATGGAAGCCGATGGTGACGGCCGGATTGGGCTTTAAGTACCGGATGGGCCGCAACATCGCGCTGCGCCTGGAGGCTCAGGACCAGATGAGCCCGGTGCCCACCAAGGTGATCGCTCCGGCGGGGGGGACCGTGCTGAATGGTTGGTTGCACGATTTCCTGGTACTGGGTGGAATTTCGCTTTTGTTTTAGCTGATGCCCGTATAAGATAAGGGCACGTGCGCTTTGCTCAGGGAGTTTTTCTAGGATTTGTGTGCCTGCTGGTGTCGACCGTTGACGCCGCTGAGCACCCCAACGGCAAGTATGTCGGCGCGGACCGCTGCCGCGCTTGCCACCCGGATGTCACCTCGACGTTCTTCCGTAACAGCCATGCCAAGAAGACGTTAGGCGGCAAAGAGGACATTGCCTCGCCGGATTTGGCCAAGCACAGCTGCGAAAGCTGCCATGGCCCCGGCGAGAAACACGTCCAGGAACGCAAGGGCAAGAACAACATCGGCGCTTTCTCGCTGATGACCGCCAAGCAGACCGTTGACACTTGCCTGCAGTGCCACACCCAGCAGTTCCCTCGGGCGAATATCCGGCGCTCGCCGCACACCACCGGTGAAGTCGGCTGCGCCAGCTGCCACTCGATCCACAATCTGGCGCGTCAACGGCAGCAGCAGAACGCGCTGGACCGGTTGACGCCGCTGGCCACTTCGGGATCGGCCCCGGTGGCGGCCGGCGCGCCCAAAGGCTCTTTGGCGCTGGCCCAGCCGGAGCTTTGCTATGGCTGCCATGCCAACATCCGGGCGCAGTTCTCCATGCCGTTTAAGCACCGCGTGAACGAAGGCTTCATGCAGTGCACGGACTGCCACAACCCGCACGGAACGTCCGCCCCCACCTGGCGCATGGCCTCACGGCCGAAGCTGGTGGATCAAGGGCTGATCAATGAGGAAGCGTGCCTGAAGTGCCATGTCCAGCAGCGCGGTCCGTTTGCCTATGAGCATGCCGCGGTTCGCGTGGATGGTTGCGAGACTTGCCACACGCCGCACGGCTCCGCCAATGCGCGGCTGCTGAAGCGTCCGGCGGTCTTCACGGTTTGTCTGGAATGCCACAACGGCGTTCCGGGCTTTGGCCGCGATCAGACCGTTGGCATCCCCACGCAATCCCCCAGCCACTCCATGACGAACCCGCGGTATCAGAACTGTACCGCCTGCCATGTCCGCATCCATGGGTCGAACGCTGATTCGAGGTTCCTGCGATGAGGCGCGTGGCGATTGCGGCGCTGGCCAGTAGCGGACTGTTGCTGGCGCAACAGACAGTGGCACCGACGTCGGAAGCGGTGGGGTCACCACGAGGAACGGAGTGGCAGGGGTACAACATCCACCAGTCCTTTGAAGTGGGTTTGCGGACCACCGACATCTCGGGCAGCCGTGACCGGTACCGCAGTGACGTCAACTACCGCAACGGGCTCCGGCTATTGTCTTCGAAGGTGGATATCTACTCGCGCGAAGGCAAAGGGCGGCTGTTCGATCAGTTGAATTTTTCGACCCTGGGGTTGGGCAACGACCCCTATCAGTTTGCCTCGCTGCGTATCGAGAAGAATTCGCTCTATCGCTACGACATGATGTGGCGCCAGAGCGATTACTTCAACCCGGCTTTGACCATCGCCGGCGGACAGCACCGCCAGGACACCGTCCGCCGCTTGCAGGATCACAACCTGACGCTGCTGCCGGGCCGGTCGATCAGCTTTTTTGGCGGCTATACCCGCAACAACCAGGACGGCGCCGGGCTGACCACGATCAATCTGTTTGATCAGCACCGCGGCACGGAGTTCCCACTGTTCACCGATGTCCGCCGCCAGCAGAATGAGTACCGGCTGGGGGGCGAGGCCAAGTTGGGCGGCCTGAAGCTGCTGGTGGTCCGCAACTGGGAGTTCTTCAAGGACGACACGCGCGACTTTACGAACGGCGCGGCCGTGCCGAACGACCCTCTGAGCCGCACATCGTTAACGCGGCTGAACCGCAGCCAGCCCAACCACGGGTCCTCCCCCGGTTGGCGGGCGAATCTGTTTACCGAGAAGTTGAAGTGGATCGCGCTGAACGCCCGCTTCACCTGGGTGGATGGCACCCGCGACTTCATCACCGACGAAACCGCTTTGGGAACCGACCGCCTGGGTGCGGCACGCAACCGCCAGACCATCGTCTCCGGCAACGCCCGGCGGCCGATGCTGGCCGCGAACGCCACGCTCAGCATCTTCCCGACCGAGCGGTTGACCATCACCAACCACTCAGCCTTCACGCAGAGCCGTATGGAAGGCAACATCCGGTTTGCCGAGCTGAACAACCAGACGCTGGGCATCAACTTCAACGAGTTCCAGTTTCTGGGTTTGCGGACCATTTCCAACTCGACCGATGCGCAGTATCAGTTCACCTCCAAGGCCAGCGTCCATGGCGGGTATCACTATGCCGATCGCCGCATCCGCTCCGTGCGGGATGAGATCGGGACGGAGCAATCGAACCGCTTGAGTGCGGGCATGCTCGGTTTCCGCTTCCGGCCCATCACTGGCCTGTCGATCAATCTCGATGGCGAACTGGGGCGCGCCGACAACCCGTTTTATACGACGAGCGAGAAGAACTACCACGGCCTGTCGTCCCGCATCCAGTACAAGCGCCGCACGGTAACCCTGAGCACGCACTTCAAGTCCAACTACAACTTCAATTCGGTGAGCCTGTTTGCGCACAGTGCCCGCAGCCGCCAGTATTCCTTTGATGGCAGCTGGCAAGCGGCCAAATGGTTGAGCCTGGATGCCAGCTACTCGAAGCTGCACCTGGATACATTGACCGGTATCGCCTACTTCGCCAACCTGGCCTTGATCGACACCAACCGCAGCTGGTATGTCAGCAATCTGCACACGGTTTTTGCCGGACTCAGGACCAGCATCCGCGGACGGGCTGATCTTTTTGCCGGCTGGTCTCGAGTGCAGGACCGAGGCGGTCCGAACTTGGCTGTTACGAACTTCCCGATGATCTACCATTCGCCGATGATGCGCTTCTCGGTGCCGATCAACCCGAAGATCCGCTGGAATGCGGGCTATCAGTTCTATGGCTACGGCGAACGCCTGATGCCGGTGCAGAACTATCGCGGACACACCGCCTACACCAGTCTGCTGTGGGCGTTCTAGGCTGCTCGGATTAGGGATTCCTGGTCAGACTGTTCGCTGACAGGCCGATACGGCCAGTAGGCCATGTTTTTCGGCGTTCCGCTTACACCGTTTAATGTCATCAACTTCTGCCTGCTAGGACTGATTGGCCTGGTGGCCTGGATCCGCTATGCCCACGGGCATGAGAGCAACATGCCTGTCCTGTTCTGGTTGGCGGTGGTGGGGCATATGAAGTTGTTCGAGGGCGGCTTCGACTACCGATGGGTGGCAGCGGGAGCCGGCAGTGCGCTGGTCCTGCGGTTTGAGTTTGTCAACAAGACACTGGCCAACATCGTCCAACTGGCCGAGTTCGCGGTGCTGGTCTATCTGGTATGGCGCACCGTGGGACTGATGTTGCTGTGGTAGCTTAGCGGCGTCCCCGGGGCCAGCCATCGGGCAGAGCGGGTTCAGGCACCCCGTTGTGCCGCGGCGGGCGACTCACTGGGGAGCTTACGATAACGGCTCATCACCTGGCGCACCACTTCCATACTGCCTTCATATTCCGGCAGCACGGCCGCATCGACGCCCAATTTTTGGAGCACGGCGACATCGCGGTCCCGGCCAGCCCGCGCGATGATCGTGAGATCGGCGTTCAACTGGCGCGCATGGCGCAGCACAAGTTCCGCCGTGCCCAAGTCTGCCAAGGAGAGCACCAACGCCTGCGCCTGGCCCACGTGGGCCGCGCGCAGAATCTCCTCGCGTCCGATGTCGCCCCAGATGCACTCCAAGCCGCTGGCTTGCAGATCGGAGAACAGGGCGTGATTCAGCTCCACCACCACCAGTGGCACCCCCGCCTCTTTCAGCGCCCGCGTGATCAAGCGTCCGTAGCGGCCATACCCGGCCACCACCACATGTCCGCTTAGCGCCGTAACAGCCTCAGGAGCGACCGGCTGCTCGCTGGCGGGGGTCGCGGCTTGAAACAGTCGCCCTAACGGCAAGGCCAGCTTGGCCACCAGCGTCGACAGGGCCATCGTCAGCACCGTACACGTCAGCGCCAGGTCGTAGGTGGGCTTGGTCAGGAACCCTAGCCGCGAGCCCTCCCGCACCAACACAAATGAGAACTCGCCGATCTGCGCCAAGCCCAACCCCACAATCCATGGCGCCAGATTCACGTAGCCGAAGGCCCGCGTCAGCAGACCGGTGATCAAGGCTTTGCCCAAGAAGATCAAGATGACGGCCAGCACAATACGGCCCGCGTTGGCGACCAGATACCGGGGGTCCAGCAACATGCCCACCGTCACGAAAAACATCAGCCCGAAAATGTCCCGCAGCGGCACGACGTCGGTGAGCGCCTGATGGCTGAACTCCGATTCGCTCAACACAATGCCCGCCACGAAGGCCCCCAGCGCAAACGACAGCCCTACCGCGTGAGTGGCGTAGCCGACGCCCACTCCTGTCGCCACCACTGCCACCAGGAACAGTTCGTGCGAGCCCCAGGTTAAGATCCACCGCAGCACCTTGGGCAGCAGCCGCGTGCCCAAAAAGTAGACGGCCGCCAGAAAGGCACCGGCACTGGCCAGGGACCGTAGCAGCACTGGCCCAATCTGATCGAGGTTCGCCAGTTGCGGCAGGATCACCAGCATCGGAATCACCGCCAGGTCCTGCACCACCAGCAACCCGATCATCACCCGGCTGGCGAGCGTCGAGGAAACACCTCCGGCGGTCAGCGTCTTCAGCACCACCATCGTGCTGGACACACTGATCATCGACCCGAACCAGATCGCCTCGGCGACGGGAATGCCCAACAGAGCTTTTGAGGCCGCGGCTCCCACGGCGACAGTGAGCAGCACTTGAATCGGTCCGCCAAACAGACTGATACGGCGCACCGGCTGGAGATCACCAAAGGAAATTTCCAGCCCCATCGAGAACAGCAGCAGCGCCACGCCGATCTCGGCCAAAAGCTCAATGTCGTGAATCTGGACCACGGTGGGGCCCGCCGTGTAGGGGCCGACGACAATGCCGGCCGCCACATAACCCACCAGCAGCGGCAGGCGCAGCATGCGCGCGATGATGCCGCCGACCAGGCCGGCCAGCACGATCAAGACGAAATTGTCTCCGACCCCCAAAACTACCGAGTGTCCCGACAGGGAAGGTGGCCTCCAGCAGTGCTCCCATCGCTGAAGTGTGCGTCTATTCGAGCGGCAGTCCGCTGGCCTGCAGCGCCCGCCAGCCGCCGTCGAGCGAGATGACGTTCGTGTAGCCCATCTTTTGCAAGGCATCCGCCGACAAGGCGCTGCGGAAGCCGCCGCCACAGTAGAGCACCAGTTTCGCTCCATGATCCGGCACCGCCGTTTCGATGTCGCGTTCGATGATGCCCTTGGATAGGTGCACGGCCCCAGCCACGTGACCCGCCGCGAACTCGTTGTCTTCGCGGGTGTCGATGAGCGTGTGCGGCTCACCGGACGCTACCAGTGCCTTGTATTCGTCAATCTCGATCTGCGCCACGCGGCTTTTGGCGTCATTCACCAAGGCCAGAAATCCGGGGTTGTGGGCTTTATGAGTGGTCATGCGGGTCTCCTGGAACGGTTGCTCCGGCGCTAGGCCACGCGCTCAATCTGCGCGCCGGCGCGGCGGAGCTTTTCTTCGATCTTCTCGTAGCCGCGATCGATGTGATAGACGCGGTCAATCACTGTTTCGCCGCGGGCCGCCAGCGCGGCAACGACCAGCGAGGCCGAGGCCCGCAGATCGCTGGCCATCACCGGAGCCCCAGCCAGCTTCACCGGCCCGGCCACAATCGCCTGGCGTCCTTCGACGCGGATGTTGGCCCCCATGCGCAGCAGCTCCGGCACGTGCATGTAGCGGTTCTCAAAGATGGTTTCGGTGATGAAGCTGATGCCGGAGGCCTGCGTCATCAACGCCATAAACTGCGCCTGAAGGTCCGTGGCAAAGCCGGGATGTTCTTCGGTCTTCATGTCGACCGAGCGCAGGCTGCCGGGCACTCGAACGCGCAAAGCGCCGGTGCCTTCCGGCCCCACATCGACTCCCGCTTGCTGCATTTTCACGATCAGCGACGTCAGATGTTCAGGCTCACAGCCGGTGACGAGGACATCGCCGCGAGTCATGGCGGCGGCGATGAGAAACGTTCCGGCTTCGATGCGGTCCGGGATGATAGTGTGCGAAGTTCCGGAGAGGCGCTCCACGCCTGAGATCTTGATGGTGGAGGTGCCGGCACCCTCAATCTTCGCGCCCATCTTGATCAGCAGGTTGGCCACGTCCACCACTTCCGGCTCGCGGGCGGCGTTGGTTAGGACGGTTTCACCGCGCGCCAGCACGGCGGCCATCATCAGGTCTTCGGTACCGGTCACCGTGATCCGGTCAAAGTGCACGACCGCTCCCCGCAGACCGCCGGGGGCTTGCGCTTCAATGTAGCCCTGATCCTGGTGAATGACTGCGCCCAAGCGCTCCAGGCCAGCCAGATGAAGGTTGATGGGCCGGTCGCCAATGTTGCAACCGCCGGGCAGCGAGACGCGCGCCCGGCCCGTGCGGGCCACCAACGGCCCCAGCACCAAGCTGGAAGCGCGCATCGTCTTGACCACTTCATACGGAGCTTCCGGGGCCGTGATCTTGGCCGCGTGCACGCGCACCGTGCCGTCAGCGGCCGCGTCTACGTCTGCGCCCGTGTACTGCAGCAACGACTCCATGGTGCGGATGTCGCGCACACGCGGGATCCGGTGCAACGTAACGGGCTCTTCAGTGAGCAGGCAGGCCGCCAACACCGGCAAAGCCGCGTTCTTTGCGCCACTCACCGGAATCTCACCCGCCAGGGCGCGGCCACCCGCAATTCGAAACTTATCCATGCTTGTTCTATTGTGTATGGGGCAAGGGTGGATTTGTGCAACCCGCCACTCCCCGGCGGCTACTTCAGTGCGTCCTTCAAGGCTTCGCGGATGCGGCCGTGCGACAGTTCCAGACGCCGTTCGGCTTCGGCGCGGGGCACATTCAGCGCACCCATGACGATGGCGGTTTTCACCACGCCCCCGGCTTCATCAAACAGACTGGACGCCTTCTGGTCGTCCACGTGGACGGCCTGGGCGATGATGCGCTTGGCCCGGTCGACCAGCTTGGCGTTCTTCGGCTGAACGTTCACCATCAGGTTGCCGAAGACATAACCCAGCCTGATCATCACGCCGGTGGAGAGCATGTTCAACACCAGCTTGGTGGCCGTGCCGGCTTTCATCCGCGTCGACCCGGCGATCACTTCCGGGCCGGGCAGCGGCGCAATGGGGATGCCAACGTCGCGCGAAAGGTCAGAATCCGGAGTGCAACTGATACCGATCGTGACCGCACCCAGTGCCCGGGCCTTGGCGATCGCACCCAGCACGTAGGGTGTGCGTCCGCTGGCGGCCACGCCCACCAGAACATCTTTGCCGGTAAAGGCATACGCCATCAGATCGGCCGCGCCCGCTTCCGGGTCATCTTCGGTGGCTTCGGTGGCCTTCCAGAGCGCATCCATGCCGCCCGCGATGATGCCCGTGACGGTGCCCGGCGGGACGTTGAAAGTGGGCGGACATTCCGAGGCATCCAGCACACCCAGCCGCCCACTGGTGC
>JAPKYX010000046.1 GCA_026394075.1 Acidobacteriota bacterium | reverse complement strand
GGGGAAGGCTCGCGAGAGCCTGGCTTATCTGGAGCAAGCGCTGCGGGCGCGGGAGAGCTTCGTGCAGGCGGCACCGGAAAGTTCAGAGGACCGCTACGAATTAGGCCGGGCGTATACCGCACAAGCGGCCACCTACCTGCGGCTGGGCTTGTGTGCGCAAGCCGCCGGCTTTGCGGAGAAGGCCAGAGAGATTTTCCAGTCGACGAACCAGAAGGTCTCTCTGGCCAAATTGCAGAAGCTGCCGGCCTGCGCAGCGGCACGCCGTTAGGCCTAAGCACGTGACCGGCGGCCCAGCATGCTGAGCAGCACCAGCGCCAGGCCCGCCAGCGCGAATGTCGCCGGTTCCGGCACGGCACCGGAGGGTGCGGCGAACTGAATCGTGAGGCCGGACCCTTGATAGCCGCCGCTTAGTTCGATCTGGCTTTTCAAAGTGCCGAAGTAGTCGTTCCAGGCGGTTCCGTGATGGCTGGAACCTGGTTGCACACCACCGCTGACGACGCTGAGCAGATTAAGGTCCAGCTCAATGGCCAGCGTCTCTCCCACCAGCGCCTGGAATGGGATGCGGTCCAGGCCAAAGATGCCGGTGCGGCTATCGATGGTGATCTTGCGGGAGATGTCGTAGTCCTCACCCAAGTAGTCGTGGTAATAGTCCAGCAACGCGCTGTCTTCAAACCCCAGATTGCCGTAGCCGGTCCAGTGCTGACGCCCGGAGAAGTTGGCCGTCGCGCCCGACGTGGCGTTTGGGATGGAGTGCGTCAGCAGGCCATCGAGGCGCATTTCAACCGAGGCCAGCGGTTCGGCCGCCTCGCCGGACGAGTACGCGCGCCGGATCATGGAACGGCTGGTCACGCTGGCCAAGGCTGAGGTGGGCTCGGGGAAGGTGCGCCCGGAAAGGATGGTGGTGCCTTCCAGGTGATAGAGCCAGTCCAGCGCTACGGGAGTGCCGTTGGCCAGACCAGACGTGCCTGCCTCAACGGTGAACGTGGTGGTCACCGTCGACCGGCTATGGGCCAGTGCACCCGCGGCGACACCGCTATTGGCAGCGGAGGCAAAGCCCCCCACTTTCAATTGGGCCGCGTCCGCGTAGCCACTGGCGCGGGCCGTTGAATGCCCGGTGTCGCCCACGCCGGCGCAATTGAGGGTGCATGTACTCAGCACCTTGGCTTGGTTAACGGCAGTGGGGCTGCGATAGTAGGCGTCCTGGGTCTCTTTCAGATCCTGGTGGCCCTCATGGGGGAGGAATGGCGTGGAGGTCTTGGTGAGATAGAGCCGCGACGGGTCGGCCACGGGATAGTAGCCGGTGTTGCCGGATACAGCGCCCAGCGTGTCCGGCCGCACCGATTCGGTGTAGACCCGGAGCATCGCGTCGGCCTGTGCCAAACGGCCGGACAACAAGGCCAGCGGGACAATGGAGAGTAGGGTTCGAAAGGTCATGGGTTTGTTTCCGCCCTACTACGCGAGGCCCGGTGAGATTTCGTATCAGGAGGCGGGCAATTCTTTCACAAGCCGCCGGCGGGCGATCTGGTAGAACTGAAATCAGTGCTCTATGCACGCGTTGATCAGCCTCGTATGAATCAAACCCCAAATTTCACCTACCTCGACGTCGCCAAGATGATCGATCACTCGCTATTGAATCCGACACTCACGTCCGATGCCTTGGCCGACGGCATTGAACTGGCACTGCGCTACGACGTCGCCAGCATCTGCATACTGCCCTACGCTCTGAAGGCCTGTGCTGAGAAGACCAAGGGGTCGAACGTTCGGGCCAGCACCACCATCGGCTTCCCCCACGGCGGGCACCGTATGTCGATCAAGCTGGCAGAGACGCGCCAGGCGCTGGCCGATGGCGGTGAGGAACTGGACATGGTGGTGAACATCAGCCAGGTACTGAGCGGCCACTGGGATTACGTGCGCGACGAGATCTATGCCATCACCACGGAAACCCACGCCGCCGGGGCCAAGGTGAAGGTGATCTTCGAGAACGCCTACCTGCAGGACGAACACAAGATTCGCCTGTGCGAGATCTGCTCAGATGCCGGTGCCGATTGGGTGAAGACCTCCACCGGCTATGCTCCCACCGGGGCCACCGACGAAGACTTGATCCTGATGCGCAAGCACTCGGCTCCCCACGTCCAGGTGAAGGCGGCCGGGGGCGTGCGCGATCTGGATGCATTGCTGCGCGTGCGGGCGCTGGGTGTCACCCGTGCCGGGGCGACGCGCACGGCCCAGATGCTGGACGACGCGCGGGCACGGTTGGGCCTGGACCCGATCGGCGGACGTGCCGTCAGCACTCCCGGCGGCTATTAGACGGCGCTACTTTTCGGCCAAGGCCGCGGCCGTGCAAGCTGCGG
>JAPKYX010000027.1 GCA_026394075.1 Acidobacteriota bacterium | reverse complement strand
CCGCCCAGCCCGCAATGCCGCCGGGCAAGAAGTTGGCCGATGCCGACATCGCGACATTGCGCAGCTGGATCGATGGCGGTGCAGCGTGGCCGGATGCGGGTTCCGCGCCCGAGATCAAGCCACCCACCTGGTGGTCTTTTCAGCCCCTGCCGCCCACGTCAGCCAGTGCGCGGATCGATTCTTTCATTGCCGCCAAGCTGGCAGCGAATGGCCTGAAACCCGCGCCACCGGCGGACCGGATGGCACTGGTCCGTCGAGCCTATCTGGATCTGCACGGACTGCCGCCCACCTTTGAGCAGGCGCAGCAGTTCATCAACGACAAGTCGCCGGATGCCTGGCCGAAGCTGATCGATCAACTGCTCGCTTCGCCGCGCTATGGCGAAAAGTGGGGCCGCCACTGGCTGGACCTGGTCCGCTATGGCGACACCGCCGGGTTTGAGCAGGACCCCTATCTGCTGGATGCTTGGCGCTATCGCGACTACGTGATCGACAGCTTCAACGCGGACAAGCCCTACGACCGGTTCATCAAGGAACAGTTGGCCGGGGATGAGCTGTGGCCCGATGATCCGAAGGCCCGCATGGGCACGGGTTACTTCACCGTCGGCACCAACCGCGACATGCTCTACAAGGTGGAGGACATCAACCGCATTGAATCCCTCACCGACTTTGTCGACACCACCTCCAGCGTCTTTCTGGGCCTCACCGTCGGCTGCGCCCGCTGCCACGACCATAAGTTTGACCCCATCCCGCAGCGCGATTATTACCGCCTGCAGGCCATCTTCACGCCCGCGGTGAAGAACCGGATCTTCCTTGAGTACAACGCCGCCCGCGGCTACGACATCGGTCTGAACTATCGCGAGTTCAAGCTACGCGACATCGGCAATGAGATCGACACGATCCAGAAGCCCTACCGCGAGGCCATTCGCAAACGCAAACTTGCGGCCCTGCCCAAGGATCTGCGCGAGGCATTTGAGGCCGAAGAGAGCAAGCGCACCCAGGAGCAGTCGATTCTCGCCGATTCCAATCCGGCGGCGCTCAAGATCTCGCAGGATGAGATTTTCAAGGATCTTTCCGCGGATGACCGAGCCCGCTTGGACCTGCTGGGGCGTCGCCTGGTGGGCATGTACGCCAACCACACCTCCGGCCCCATCGCGCCCGGTGTCATGGACCCCGACCGCGTCGCGCCGGACACCTACATGCCGTTGCGCGGCCAAAGCGGGCTAGGCGTCAAAGTACCAGCCGGACTGCTCACCGCGCTGGGTGGAGCCGACATCCCGGAACCGCCTCCGGAGGCCACCACCACCTACCGCCGCAAAGCGTTGGCCGAATGGATTGCCGACCCGAAGCATCCGCTCACCGCCCGCGTGATGGCCAACCGCATCTGGCAGTTCCACTTTGGGCGTGGCCTGGTGGCTACCCCGTCCGACTACGGTACCCGCGGCCAAGCGCCGTCCCACCCCGAACTGCTGGACATGTTGGCCGGGCGCCTGGTGGAAGGCCAATGGTCCATCAAGTCGATGCACCGGCTGATCATGACGTCAGAAACCTATCAACGTGCCGCCCACCCTTCACCCGAGGCGCGCGAGAAGGACCCGCAGAACATCTGGCTTTCGTCATTCTCCCGGCGGCGGCTGACGGCGGAAGAAGTTCGCGACGGCGTGCTGCAAGCCGCTGGCACCTTGAACCTGAAGATGGGCGGCCGCCCGGTGGTGCCGCCGCAGACGAAGGAAGAGCTGTACGGCATGTCGCAGTCACCCGACACCTTCTGGCCGGTCTCCTGGAACAAGGACGACCACACGCGCCGCACCGTTTACTCACTGGTCCGCCGCAGCTACCGGCCGCCACTGACCGAGGCGTTCGACGGCTTGGATGGCACGCTCCATTGTGCCCGCCGCGACGAATCGACCGTGGCGCCCCAGTCGTTAACTTTGATGAACAGCGATTTCGCTTATGGCCAGGCCCGCGCCTTTGCGGCGCGTCTGTCCAAGCAGGGCTCGCCCGCCGCCATTGTCGCCGCAGCATTCAAAGAGGCGCTCTCGCGGGCAGCCAAGCCCGAGGAGCAGCAACTGGCGCTGGCGTTCCTCGAAAAGCAGCGGGAGCGCACCGGGTCAATGGAGGCAGCCGTCGTCGAACTGGCGCGTGGCCTTTTCAACTTGAACGAGTTCCTATATGTCGATTAGTAAGATTTGCCAGATGGGCAAGGCAGTGGAGGCACAATGATGGATCCCCGGCGGCGTGATTTGTTATTCCGGCTCGGTGCCGGATTTGGTTCAGCGGCGTTGTCCAGCATGCTGCCGGAACGATTGCTCGCAGCCACGACGGCGAATAATCCTTTGGCCCCCAAGCGCTCGCACTTTCCGGCCAAGGCCAAAAGCGTCATCTACCTGTGCATGCACGGCGGCGTCAGCCACGTCGACACCTGGGACCCCAAGCCGGAGTTGAACAAGCGCAGCGGCCAGACGCTTCCCGAAAGCTTCGCCAAAGGCCTCAAGACGTCGCGTATCGATTTCACGAAGGCGCTGATCCGCGGCACGCCGTGGAAGATCACGCCCTATGGCCAGTCCGGCATTCCGGTCAATGGCGAGCTGTTGCCGCATACGGCGCAACTAGTGGACAAGCTGGCGGTGGTCCGGTCCTGCTACGGCGATGCGTTTGACCATGCCCCGGCGATCAACTTGCGGGCCACCGGTTCGCAGTTCCCTGGGCGCCCCTCGCTTGGATCCTGGACCGTGTACGGACTCGGCACCGAAAACCAGAATCTGCCCTCCTTCGTCGTGATGTCCGATGGCGCGATGAAGAGCGGCAACCTGCCCTACAACGCCGGCTACCTGCCCACCGTCTACCAGGGCACGGTCTTCCGCAAAGGGGCCAGCCCGGTGCTGCACCTCGATTCCCCGGCCGGTGTGACAACCGAGACATCGGAGAAATGGACCGCCGCCACCTGGCTGCGCGCGAAGGTGATTCCACTCTCGAAGCCCGCATCGCCGCATACGAGCTCGCCTTCCGAATGCAGGCCCACGCGCCCGACGCGGTGGACTTAAGCAAAGAATCTGAGGCCACCAAAAAGCTCTACGGCATTGATGAGCCGTTCACCGACGACTTTGGCCGCAAGTGCCTGCTGGCGCGGCGGCTGGTCGAACGCGGCGTCCGCTTCATTCAACTGTTCTCCGGCACCAACCTGGGTGACGATTGGGACGACGCCCACAATGACCTGGTGGGAGCACTGGGCAAGATGTGCAAGCGCACCGACAAGCCCATCGCCGGGCTGCTGCGCGACCTGGAAGCACGTGGCTTACTGGATGAAACACTGGTGGTGTGGGGTAGCGAGTTTGGCCGCACGCCCTTGGCCGAAGGTAAGAACGGGCGCGATCATCACCCTTACGCCTTCTCCAACTGGTTCGCGGGCGGCGGCGTGAAAGGCGGCCGCGTAATAGGTAGCTCCGACGATTTCGGGTTACGGGCGCAGGACGATAAAGTGGACTGCCACGACGTCAACGGCACCATCCTGGGGCTGCTCGGTATGGATCACTTGAAGCTGACTTATTTCTACCAGGGCCGCGACCAACGGTTGACCGATGTCCACGGCGAGCATGAGTTCGCCGCCCGGCTGCTCTCTTAGCTGTTACTCTACCAGTTAGATGGGCAACTGGCACTCATTCTGGGAACGGGCTATCGTCGCCACATCCGCGACGATGGGGGTTGAATGGATACATGTTCAAACACGCTACGGAAACCTGCTCCGCGGGCTGATTCAACCAGGAGCACACTGGCTGGACATCGGCTGCGGACGCCAGCTGATTCCAGACTGGGCACTGCCCGCGGCGGAACAGACGCAGATCGTTTCGCGCGCCGCACAGATCGTTGGCATCGATTTCGACAAGGCCATCCTGGACCACCCGCACCTGCATCACCGCGTGATCGCGTCCGGATATGGGCTGCCTTTTCAGTCCGAGTCTTTTGACCTGATCACAGCCAATATGGTGATTGAGCATATTGACGATCCGGCACAGTTATTGAGTGAGGTGAAACGCTGCCTGAAGCCAGGCGGAGTCTTTGCCTTTGTCACTCCCAATCTCGATTACTATCTCACCCGCATCGCTGCCGTCGTTCCGCAAGACCTGAAGAACCAGATCGTGTGGATTCTGGAGCGGCGCGAAGCGGATGACGTGTTCCCGACACATTACAAGCTGAACCAACCGGCTGACATCCAGCAAGCCGCCACACTGTCCGGTTTTCAGATTGAGCGTTTGGAACTGGTCAATTCCAAGGGTGCCTTTGCTCGCCTGGGTCCGGTGGGCGTGGCGGAAGTACTCCTCCGGTGGGTGTTGCAACGGGAGAACTTCGCCAAGTACCGTTCCAACGTGATGTGCCAATTGCGTAAGCCGCTGGGGATCACTTAAGCCGGGCAACCGGACGCAAGGCGGATTCGTCTCAGCCCGCGAACGGATCGATTTGACGGCCCCCAGCCCGCTGGCCTATTCTCAGGGTGGCTTTGCTGATATGGCACGGCACCTGGCAGGGCGAACCCTGCTCTCATGCTCGTGATTTGATTTGGACGGAGATCGATGACCCCTACTGAAGTTTTGGCCTACGCCACTGAGAACGAGGTCCGGCAGATCGACCTCCGCTTCACCGACATCCCTGGACTGTCGCACCACATCAGCTATCCCATATCTCAGTTGGACGAAGATTCGTTCACCGAGGGCTTCGGCATTGACGGCAGTTCCATCCGCGGCTGGGCGGCCATCAACGAATCGGACATGCTCCTGATTCCGGACCCCTCCACCGCCTACATCGACCCATTCCGCGAAGTGCCGACCATGGTGATGAACGGCAACGTCATCGATCCGCTCACCAAACAGCACTACGAACGGGACCCGCGCTGGATCGCCCAGAAAGCCGAGCGTTACCTCGCCTCCACTGGCTTGGCCGATACCGCCTACTTTGGCGCGGAAGCCGAGTTCTTCATCTTCGACAACGTCAGCTTCGACCAGACCCAGAACTCCGGGTTCTATTTCATCGACGCCGAAGAAGGCCGCTGGAACTCCGGTCGCCGGACAGACAATTTGGGCTACAGGCCGCGCGTCAAGGAAGGCTACTTCCCCGTCCCGCCCACCGACCACTACATGGACCTCCGCAGCGAGATGGTGGAGGTGATGATCGCCTGCGGGCTGAACGTCGAATGCCACCACCACGAAGTGGCCACCGGCGGCCAGTGCGAAATCGACCAAAAGTTCGACACGCTGGTAAAGTCCGCCGACAACATGATGCTGTATAAGTACGTCGTGCGCAACGTCGCCTACCAGTACGGCAAGACGGTCACCTTTATGCCGAAGCCGCTGTATGGCGACAACGGCAGCGGCATGCACTGCCACCAGTCCCTGTGGAAGACCGGCCACCCGCTGTTTGCCGGCGACCTCTATGCCGGCCTCTCGCAGATGGCGCTCTATTACATCGGCGGCCTGTTGAAGCACGCCCGCGCACTCTCCGCCATCATCGCCCCCACCACCAACAGCTACAAGCGCCTCGTGCCGGGCTATGAGGCACCCGTGAACTTGGCCTACTCCCGCCGCAACCGCTCCGCCGCCGTGCGCATTCCGATGTACTCGGCCTCACCCAAGGCCAAGCGCGTCGAATTCCGCCCGCCGGACCCGTCGTGCAATCCTTACCTGGCCTTTGCGGCGATGATGATGGCCGGTCTGGATGGCGTCTTGAACAAAGTGGACCCAGGCGAATCGCTCGACAAGGACATCTATGACTTGTCGCCGGAAGAGATGAAAGCGGTCCCCTCGATGCCCGCCTCCCTCGAAGAAGCCCTCGACTGCCTCGAAGAGGATCACAACTTCCTGCTGAAGGGCGACGTCTTCACCGAAGACCTGATCGAGACCTTCATCAGCTACAAGCGCAAACATGAAGCCGACGCCGTCCGCCTGCGTCCGCACCCGCATGAGTTTTCGCTCTACTACGACATTTAGTCGTCCCTTACACGCTCAACCCCTCCCGGCGGCAGAACTCCGCTAGGTCCGGGGTGAGCGCCGCCGAATAGCTCAACCCCAACTGCGGAAACCGGACCGAATCGCAGTGCAGCGCCTGCCGGGGCAGAGCCAGCATTTCGGGCAGCCGACCAACCCAGCCATGCTCCAGGAAATCGACAAACAGCGTCTCATCGGGGCCGTACATCTTGTCGCCCACCAGCGGATGTCCCAGAAAGGCCGCATGCACCCGGATCTGGTGCAGCCGCCCGGTCTCGGTCACCACACGCACCAGCGAATAGCCGGGGCTGCCGCTCGATAGCCGGGCCGTTGACAGCGGAGTAAAGTGCGTCACCGCGCTTTGCCCGTCGTCGCGGACCTCCTGCTTGATGCGGACCACGGACGTTTCCGTGCGGCCAATCGGCCGGTCCACCGTCACCGCCGCGGTCATTTCGCCTTCCACGATCGCCAGGTAGCTCTTCTCCACCTGCCGCGCCTGGACCGCACGCTGCAGCCGCTGGCCCTCTTCCCGTGTCTTGGCCAGCAGCCAGACGCCACTGGTCTCGCGATCAAGGCGAAAGGGCATGTGCAACGTGGGCAGCCCATAAAACTCCCGGGCCGCCCCGATCAAGCTGGACCACGGGCCTTGCTTGGACGGGTGACACACCACCAGCGGCGGCTTGTTCAATACCGCCACCTCCGGCCCATCCTCCAGCAACCAGGAGGTGAACTCCGTGGGCGTGATCAGCCAGCCCCAATCGGTCCCCGGCACCGCGCTACCGGGTCCCCGGCGCGGGCTGAGGCGTCTCGTTCGGGGCAGCGGAAGTGGAGGGATTTGGCTGGATCATGTCGAAAATAGCCCTTTGCCCATGCTACACTCGAACGTGCCGGATACAGTTCTGGGCCACGCGCCCGGTACCCCCTCACAGCGTTCGCTTGCCGTTCCCCCTTCCGCCTCACTGTCTCTACTGGACGTGTGTTCGTGCGAAGCCGGTGGCGGCGTCCCTCGCGAAAGTTCTATCGGCCTGACCGGCCCGGAAATCTTGAATGGCTAAATACATCTTTGTCACTGGTGGTGTGGTTTCGAGTCTTGGAAAGGGCATTGCCGGCGCATCGATTGGCTGCCTGCTGGAGAGCCGCGGGTTGAAGGTGGCGATGCTGAAGTTCGACCCCTACCTGAACGTCGACCCCGGCACCATGAGCCCCTTCCAGCACGGTGAAGTCTTCGTCACCGACGACGGCGCCGAAACCGACCTGGACCTGGGCCACTACGAACGTTTCACCCACGCCCATCTTTCGCAGGCCAACAACCTGACCAGCGGCCGCATTTACGAGTCGATCATCGCCCGTGAGCGGCGCGGCGATTATCTGGGCAAGACCGTCCAGGTGATTCCGCACGTCACCGACGAAATCAAGGCCGGACTGCGCAAAGTGACACCCGGCGTCGATGTCGTGATCGCCGAAATCGGCGGCACCGTGGGTGACATTGAGTCACTTCCCTTCCTCGAAGCCATCCGCCAGATGCGGCATGAAGTGGGCCGCGAGAACGCCATCTTCGTGCACGTCACGCTGGTGCCCTGGATCGCCGCCGCGCAAGAGCTGAAGACCAAGCCGACGCAGCACTCTGTCAAGGAACTCCGCGCCCTCGGTATCCAGCCCGACATCCTGTTGTGCCGCAGCGAGAAGCCGCTGGCCGACGAAGTCAAAAGCAAGATCGCCCTCTTCTGCGACGTCGATCAGGACTCCGTGATCACTGCTCAGGACGTGGCCAGCGTCTACGAGATCCCGCTGGTCTTTGCCGACCAGAAGGTAGATGAGATCGTTCTGCGCTTGCTCCACCTGCCCGCGGGTGACCGGGACCTGACGCGCTGGGCCGCGATGGTGGAGCGCATTAAGAACCCGGCCGACGTCGTCGAAATCGGCCTCGTCGGCAAGTACGTCGAATACGAGGACAGCTACAAGAGCCTCAAGGAAGCGTTGCTCCACGGAGCGCTGGCCCACAACCTGAAGTGCAAGATCTCCTGGATTGAGGCCGCCAACATGGAGTGGCCCGACTGTCAGAACGAACTGGAGCGCTACGACGCCATCCTGGTACCCGGCGGCTTCGGCAAACGCGGCATCGAAGGCATGC
This sequence comes from Acidobacteriota bacterium, assembly GCA_026394075.1. GTDB lineage: Bacteria > Acidobacteriota > Terriglobia > Bryobacterales > Bryobacteraceae > JAPKYZ01. The sequence continues at coordinate 25,361 of JAPKYX010000027.1, read as the reverse complement.
TGCACGCCATCCGCTACGCCCGCGAATCGAAAACGCCCTACTTCGGCATCTGCCTGGGGATGCAGACCATGGTGATCGAGTTCGCCCGCAACGTCTGCGGCCTGGACCTGGCGGACTCCACTGAGTTCCACCCCGACACCCCCCACCGGGTGATCTACAAGCTGCGTGAATTGAAGGGCGTCGATGCACTGGGAGGCACCATGCGCTTAGGGGCCTACCCCTGCCACCTGATGCCCAAAAGCTTCGCGGCGGCGGCCTATCACGCCGAAAACATCTCGGAGCGCCATCGCCATCGCTTCGAGTTCAACCGCGAGTACGAAAAGGTCCTCACCAGCAACGGCCTCCGCATCACCGGCACCACGCCCGATGGCACCTACGTCGAGATCTGTGAGATCGCCAACCACCCCTGGTATCTGGGTTGCCAGTTCCACCCCGAATTCAAGTCGAAGCCCTTGGAGCCGCATCCCCTGTTTGAAGCGTTCATCGGCGCCGCGTACAAGAACCGCCAGAAACGCCTCGCCCGGCAGGAACAGCCGTCGTTTGGCGACGGCGACGGCGGCGATGGTGGTGTCGAGCCGCAATGACGGTGGACGTCGCACCGGGAATCAGCTTCGGCGGCGATCAACTGGCCTTGATCGCGGGCCCCTGCGTCATCGAAAGTGAAGCCCACGCACTCTACTTGGCCGCAGCCATTCGAGTAGTGGCCGGGCCCTACATCTTCAAGGCTTCCTTCGACAAAGCCAACCGCTCCAGTGCCGCTTCTTATCGAGGTCCGGGCCTCACCGAAGGTTTGCGGATCCTGGCACAGGTGCGGGCACTGGGGATTCCCGTGTTGACCGACATCCATGAACCAGCCCAAGCAGCCGTGGCCGCCGAACACGTCGACATCCTGCAAATCCCAGCATTCCTTTGCCGCCAAACCGACTTACTGGTTGAAGCGGGCAAAACGGGCCGGGTGGTCAACATCAAGAAGGGGCAGTTTGTCGCCCCTCACGACATCGCCCATGCCGCCGAAAAAGTGGCCGCCACCGGCAATCACCGCATCGTCCTCACCGAACGCGGCACCACCTTCGGCTACAACAACCTCGTCGTCGACATGCGCGGCCTGAAAATCATGCGGGACCTAGGCTATCCGGTGGTCTTCGACGCCACGCACAGCGTCCAACTGCCCGGAGCGTCCGGCAGCGCCTCCGGCGGCCAACCACAGTTCATCCCCACGCTGGCCGGCGCCGCAGCAGGCGCGGGCATTGACGGCCTGTTCGTCGAAGTCCACGAAGAGCCAGCCCGCGCCCTGTCCGACGGAGCAAACGCGTTGCGGTTGGACTTGCTGAGTGGTTTGCTGGCCAAGGTCCGCGCAATCCATGCGGCCGCGCGTTGATGGCAGGTGGCGCAGGCTCTCAGCCTGCAGCGGGACTTCAGTCCCGCCCGGATGGATTCTCCGCATCAAGCTGGGATAGGGGATTGGTCCGCCTGCCCGGCCGCTTTCCTACGCCAAATGACGCCCTCTGCCGGTACTAATTCCCAGCTCCGCGCATATTGGGCGCGGGGAACGGATAGGTGTCCGGCATCACTTTGACCCCGGTGGTCACCTTCATCGGATACTTCATCCCGCTGGGATAAGTGAGTTCCACAAATGAAGCCGTGAAGCCCTTCTCCGGTGCCGCCAGCTTGGCCACATACTTGCCACCACCCACGGGTTGCAGCGTTGTAGCCTTGTAGGCCGGGCCAATCGTCATCAGACGGAAGTCGCGAGCCTTCTCATTGGTGGCCTGCCACAGCTTCACTTCCGTGGGCAGATCGGTGCATTCCACCGTGATCTGATCACCCTCGATCTTCCAGGAATACTTGGGCCTCGGCCGTCCCGCCAGCACCATGTCATAGAACGCACCCATGGATGCCGCCGCATCGCTGCCGCGCAGCGAATGGTCGGCATTCGGCACATAGCGCAGGTGCTTCTCGCCAGTCAGATCATCCCAGTAGAACTGCGACGAATCCGGCAGGAAGAACTGGTCACCCGCCGCGTTGACGATGTACTTGGGCATGGTCAGCCTGTCGCGATACTCATACGGCTCCTCGATCTTCATCAGCGCCCGGTATTGCGGCGTGCCCATCCAGGACATCAGATCCTTGTTGACGTAGTCACCCACGGCGGGCGCCCAGAACCCGTAGGCACGCCAGTGATGAACGAACGACTTCTCCAGGTTCAGCATGTCGATCACCAGCGGGACTATGGCCACCACGCGCTTGTCAACCACAGCCGCCGTCCAGGTGGTCCAGCCACGCTTGGAGCCACCGGCCACCACAAACTTGTCCACCGTCGCCCGGCCTCCGGCATCGGTCGCGATGAAGGCCGTGACGGCATCCATCGCCCGCACCGCCGCCTTGGTCATCGGCAAACGGAGCGGCCACTTCTCATCGCCCGTCTTGAGAAACTTGTCCCAGGTGTAGGCGATGGTGGCATCTTCAGAAGTTGCCTTCTCAGCATCCGCAAACTTCACCGGCTGATTCGGCACCATGCGGAGCTCCGCCACCACGGAGTTGCTGGTCACCGCCATCTCGGCCAGCGGCACATCGGTGTTCGATGGCGGCTTGGATGCATTGCTGCCGCCCGTGATAAACAGGAACCCGGTGGTTCCCACCACTTGCGATGGACGGATGATAGTCAGCCAGTGCTTCCACACCGGCTTATCGATCTCCTTATCCGTCAGCCATTGCTGCGAAGTCATCTCCAGCACATAGGCGCGGTACTTACCACCATCGACCGTGCTGACCAACGACCAACTGTAGTTGGGGTCCGGCGCGGCGACGTAGCGGTCCAGCGCGGTCCTGGACTGCGCAAAGGCCGTGGCACTCAACAAAATCAGGGCGAGCGGGCGCAAACTGGGCGTCATATATTGTTTCATCTTAGCGAACCGTCGGATACTTGATGCCCAGCTGTTCCAGATAAGTGCCGTACTTGGACGGATCATAGTAGAACTTCTTCATCTGGTCGCGGAACTTGTCCATCTTCTCTTTGTTCAACTCAACCGCGGGCTGGTCTTCCGCCGCGATCAGGGGCATGTATTTCTGCTCCTTGGTCTGCACTTCGCGGAAGTACTTCCAGGCATCATCGACCAGCTTGGGCTGCGTCAGATAATCGAGCGCCGTCAGCGCCTGCACCTTCGCCCCAGCCGTTGAGCCCTTATGCGCAATCGGCGTCGCCATCGCAATGGCATTCGCCCAGTGATGACCCGGCAAACCCGGAATGTTGGCCGGATAGCGCATGTAGACCATCGGCATCACCCAGGAGATGTCGCCCACGTCATCACTGCCGCCGCCCTTGCGCTGGTCTTCCTTGGGCGGATCGGTCAAGTTCTCGATCTTCGAACTCAGCCCTTCCTTCTTCGGAGCGTTGATCTCCTTCTGCAGCGCCTTGGCCAGCGCCTGGTCCGCTTCTGACCATTGCGGCATGCCCACCATCTCGATGTTCTTGTACTGCACCTCGGCCAGCGGCTTGTTGAAGTGGGTGTTCCAGGCGGAGCCGACAATGCGCTTCGACATCGTCGTGCCGGTCATCAAGGTCGCCCCCTTGGCCATCGTGTCGCCCAGTTCCATCAGTTCGCGAATGTGCAGGTAGTCGAGCTCGCGGAAGTAATACCAGACGGTCGCTTCACTGGGGACGACGTTCGGCTGATCGCCGCCGTTTGAGATCACGTAGTGCGAACGCTGCTGCGTGCGCAGGTGCTCACGCTTAAAGTTCCAGCCGGTGTTCATCAGCTCCACCGCGTCCAGCGCGCTACGGCCCCGCCAGGGGGCACCGGCGGCGTGCGCTGCTTCGCCCTTGAAGGTGTACTGGACCGACACCAACCCAGTGTTCATCGCACCTTCGCCCCAACTGGTCCCAAACTCGCTGCCCACATGGACGCCCAGCATGATGTCCACATCCTTCATCAGGCCCGCCCGGATGAAGAACGCTTTGGTGGCCACCAGTTCCTCCGCCACGCCCGGATAAATCTTCAGCGTGCCCTTCAGGTTGTGCTTCTGCATCAACTGCTTCAGCGTGATGGCCGCCGCGACATTCACCGCCATGCCGGAGTTGTGGCCTTCGCCGTGGCCCGGAGCGTTCTCGATGATCGGGTCATGATAGGCCACGCCCGGCTTCTGCGAAGCGCGCGGAATGCAATCGATATCGGTGATAAAGCCGATCGTCGGCTTGCCGCCATTGGACCAGGTGGCCACCCAGGCGGTGGGCATCCCCGCGACGCCCTCTTGCACGGTGAAGCCGTTGTCGCGCAGAATTTTTACCAGATAGCGCGATGTCTCAAACTCTTGGAACCCCAGCTCGGCGAAACTGAAGATCATGTCCACCATTTCCTGGACCAGCTTCTGGCGTTTGTCGATCTCCGCCAGAGCTTCTTTTTTCAGATCGGCCAACGGTGGAGCCTGCTGCGCTTGCGCGGCCAAGCCTAGGGTCAATAGACAAGCGATGAGTCGCTGAGACATGAAGCGATTGTACTCTTCAAGGCTCCCCTGGCACACGCCCGCCAACCGTTTGGCCCTCCTGCGCGAGCAGCACGCGGGCTATCTGGACCTGACAGTTTCGAACCCCACGCACGCCGGCCTGCACTACCCGGCCGATTTGCTTGACGCACTGCGTGACCCGCGCATGCTCACCTATGAGCCCGCCGCTGCCGGACTGCGCCTGGCGCGCGAAGCTGTCAGCGCCTACTATGCCCGTCGCGGCGCGCAAGTGGACCCGGAGCGTATCCTGCTCACCGCCTCGACCTCGGAAGCCTATTCGTACCTGTTCAAGCTCTTCTGCGACCCTGGCGACGAAGTGCTGGTCCCCCGCCCTTCCTACCCGCTGTTCGAGTTTCTGGCCAACCTGGACGCTGTGCAGGTGGCGCACTATTCGATGTTCTACGACGGCCACTGGACCATCGACCAACTGCCGGTCACCCAACGCAGCCGAGCCATCATCGCGGTCAGCCCCAACAACCCCACCGGCTCCCTGGCCGATCTCGACCGGCTGCGCGCCCCGGGACTACCGCTGATCGTCGATGAGGTATTTGCGGACTACGCGCCACGGGCAGCCATGGTGGAGGACGCCTTCTACCTGAATGGCCTTTCGAAGATCGCCGGGCTGCCACAGATGAAGCTGGGCTGGATCGTCTACCCGGAACAGCACCGCGATGCGCTGGAGCTGATTGCCGACACGTATCTGTCAGTCAGCGCGCCCGTGCAGTATGCGTCCCTCCAGTGGCTTCCCCAAGCCGACGCGTTGCAGGAACAGATCCGCGAACGCTGCCGCGTCAACGAGGCGTGGCTACGGGCGCGCCTGCGCGGCACCGCCCTGACGCCGCTGCGCATTGACGGCGGCTGGACCATCCCCGTGGAGATCCCGCAACTCCGCGGTGAGGAAGACGTTGTCTGCAGCCTGCTCGAAGAGCATCAGGTGTTGGTGCAGCCCGGCTACTTCTATGATTTCCCGCGTGAAGCCTACATCGTTATCAGCCTGCTGACGCGACCGGATATCCTCGAAGAGGGCGTCCGGCGTATCGTGGACACCATCGGCTAACCGCGCATGTTCAGCTACCTGCGATCCATTCTCTTCACCATCCCGCTGGCGTTCTCGACGACCGCGGTCCTGATCTGGGTTTCCTACCTGTTGACTCTGTTCGACCGGCGAAAGGTGGACCCGATGTTCCGCTTCTGGGCGCGCGCCGTGCTGCGGGCCGTTGGGGCACGGCACTCCGTGCGCGGCCTGGAAGGTCTCGACACTTCGCAGCCCTACATTGTGGTGTCCAACCACCTCAGCTTGATCGATTCGCCCTTGCTGGTGCTCTACCTGCCGCTGTCGGTGCGGTTCCTGGCCAAGAAGGAACTGTTCAGCGTGCCGGTGATGGGCGGCTACATGGGGCGGACCGGGCATATCCCGATTGACCGGTCGAACCCCCGGGCCGCCGTCACCTCCGTGGCTGAAGCGGCGAAGCTGCTGCGGGGCGGCGACAAGAGCGTGTTGATCTACCCGGAGGGCACCCGCTCCATGAACGGGCAGTTGCAGGAGTTCAAAGATGGCGCGGCCATGCTGGCGGTGAAGTCCGGGCTGGCGCTGCTGCCGGTGGCCGTCGTGGGCACCGACAACGTGCTGCCCGCCAAAGGCGTGGTGCTGAAGCCAGCGGATGTGCAACTGCGGATCGGGCGCCCCATTCCCAGCGAAGGACGCACTCGCGCGGACCTGACCGAAGAGGCTCATGCCGCCGTCGCCGCATTGCTGGCCACATCCGACTAACCTAGTAGTGTGAGTGAACAACAGTTTCCACCCGCCCCGCTGACACTGGAAGGTTCGGCGGTGCTCCACCAGATGCTGCGCATTGATTGGGGCGTCCCCATCTCGCCCGACGCGATTGAGCTGCTGGCCTCCATGCGCCCGCACACCGGCGTCTTCACCATGGTGGGCCACAAGGGCGACATCATGCTGATCCACTTCCGCGAAAGCCTGGAAGCGCTGAACCAGGTGGAGCATGCACTGGGCCGAGCCGGGCTCTATTCATCATTTGAAGTGGTGGACAGCTACGTCTCGGTAGTGGAACTGGGCCTCTATGAATCGACCGCGAAGTTCTATGCCGAAATGAGGGAGAAAGGCATCGCGCCCTATTCGCCCGAATGGGACGCCGCCGCCGGTGAAACGCTGGAACGGCAGCGCAAGGCCATGGCGGTGCGCCTCTACCCCGAAATCCCCGATACCAAGTACGCCTGCTTCTACCCCATGGATCGCAAGCGCGGTGAGCAGGACAACTGGTACACCGTCCCCATGGATACCCGCGCTCGCCTGATGCACGAACATGGCCTGAATGGCCGCCGCTATGCCGGCAAGGTGAAGCAGGTCATCTCCGGCTCCATTGGTTGGGACGATTGGGAGTGGGGCGTGGACCTCTTCGCCAACGACCCGCTGGACTTCAAGCGGTTGATCTACGAGATGCGCTACGACGAAGTCAGCGCCGTCTACGCCGAGTTCGGCAACTTCTACGTCGGCGTCCAGCAGAAGGCGGAAGATCTGCCCTCACTATTCGAGTAGGGTCCTGATCCCAAAGTTCGGACCCACAGCAATCTGGTCCCCGCGCGCCCAAAAAGCGCGCAACTGCCCCAAACGTAGGCCGCAGCCGTGCCGAGCCGCGACCAGCAGGAGCGGTCTGCTCTCTTGCCCACCAGCCGCCCTGGCCCCAATCTAGTCCTCAACGAACTTCGGGGTCAGGAGACTACCGCTCCAGCACCAGAGTCGACGCCAGTAGATCATGCAAAGCCTGTTTACGGGCCGTGAACAGCGCGATGATGTAGCCCAAATATAGAGCCAGTGCCGAAATCCACTTTGCGAAGTAACGGACACTGGCCCGCGAAAACGTGATCCGCCGGCCCTGCTCGTCAGTGACGATCAAGCCCATCAGGCGTTTGCCGGGCGTGGCTTGCCAACTGGAGCTCTCAAAGCCGGCCGCATAAACCCACACACCCGCAGCCGCGGCGGCAACGATCCCGATCGCGGAAAAGACCAGCCCGATCAGGGCGGTGGGTGATTCGCGAACGGTCTCGATCACGCCAAACAGCAAGGTGGCCCCCGTCACCGGCGCCAACACCAGAACCGCCGCGACGGCCACAATCACGTGATCGATTACGTGCGCCGCCAAACGGCGCCCAAACCCGGCATACCTCATGGACCACTCCTCCGCCCTCACGGCCTGAGAGCCAAGTGAGTCCATTTCAGACTACTCAATGTTTGGGGCTATTGAAGAGTCGCGTGACTTCAATCATGAAGGCCGGCTTGCCGCTCTGGCCATTGTTGGCCGCCTTCCAGCCAAAGATGATCAGGGTCTTCTTGTCCGGCTGGTAGGAGAGAGCGAAAATACCCGCGGCCAGGTCATGAGTGCCGGTGAACCAATCCGAGACAATCGACCACTTCTTGTTCAGCGGCTGCTCGATGCCCACCATGGCGTGCAGGTTATTTCGCCCACCAGCGGTACCGAAAATTTGTTTGGTACCAATGCTGGGACCCGCAGTGAGGCGCGTTTTCCAGACCGGAACACGGGCCGACACTCCGCCGTAGGCCCAATAGCCGACGCCCTGGCCGTCGAAGGAGAACGGCACCATGCCACCGACAAACACCTTCTTCTCCCAGCGGTCCCCCGTCCGGTTCCAACCGAACACCTTCTTTCCACCAAGTCCAATAGACCTGTTACCAGACCCCGGATTCGAGAATCCATAAAGGCTGGCCGCCAACTCGGTTCCATGGCCGAGTCCGTAGGCGGAAAAGGTGAAACTGTTGAAGTAGTTGCCCGCTCGAAAACGGTTCACTTGGCCTTCAAAGGCCAGCATAAGCTCCTTTTTATGAACGGCTTCCGTACTGGGGATGCCAACAATCAAACTCTGGGCTGACAGGCTGAGTGGGACGAGAAAAGCCCCTAGCCATCCGAAAAATCGCATGCACATGTACTGATGTTCAGATGATTAACAAAGTTTCATATGTTTCAGAACGCACCTGCGCTACTCCATAAGCTGCGCGAGGTTGCCAGAACTGGCTTTACGCTCTAAAAACCATATCGGCAGTTAAGCCAGTGCTTGCTTCATGTAGTTGAAGCATTTCCGCACTTCGGCCACCGTGTCCTCGCCCTTGTACTCGTACTCGATCATGGCGGGGATCTTCCACTTGTTCGCCTTCAGTTCCTGCAAGACGGCCTTGATGGGCGTATCGCCTTCGCCGAACACCACATTGGGCCCCTGGTTCTTGCGCCGGTCCTTGATGTGGAGCGTCACGATCCGCTCGTGATTCTGCTTCAAGTACTCCACCGGATTGAAGTTGGCGGCCCAGAAGTGGCCGATGTCCAGGTTGACGGCGATGTACTTCGACATGCCGTTCATGGCCGCGGTGAAATCCTCGGGCGTGGCGAACTCATTGGCCACAATGCGGGAATGGTTGTGCATGCCAGCAAAGATCTTGTACTTCTTGGCGAACGGATCGACGCGCTTGGCGGTAGAGACATTCGATGACGCCGTCAGCTTCTTGACGCCCATGATTTTGCCCATCTCAAAGCCACGCTCAATCTCGGCATCGGTAAAGTCTTCGCGGAAGGAGTAGTTGAACGCATGCAACTCAATGCCCGCCGCGTCAAACTTCTTCTTCACCTCGGCTGACTTGTCCAGCGCTTCCTGGGACAGCCGCCACGCCTTGGCCTTCTCCCGCGCGCCTTCCTCCCGGAAGTTGAACCGCGGCTCCACATGGCCGCTAAACAGCTCGCAGTACCCAATCCCGATCTCTTTCATGGCCGCCAGCGCGCCATCCAGGTCGCGATCCCGGAAGCTATAGCTCTGGGCACCCAGGGCCACCCCACTCACCACGGAATTAACGCGCGCCGCGGCGCTGGCGGCGGCAGCGGCGGCTGCGCCAAGGATTGCTTCTCTTCGAGTGATCATTCTGTAATTTTAGCGGATTGCCGCCGCGCAAATCTCAGCCTGCTGCCCGGCCCTCGCCCGCCAGCCACTTTTCTGGTGCCGGCTGATGCCGCCTCCCACTTGGGCTTCAAGGCCGATCAACTATACTCAACCCTAAGAGTGTCCGCCCCCATGCCCTTCACCGCCCTCGCCCTAATCGTGACCACCCTACACGCCGCCGACATCAACTACCCCGCCACGCGCAAAGTGGACCACGTCGACAACTATCAGGGCGTCAAAGTGGCGGACCCCTACCGGTGGCTGGAAGACGACCGGTCCGCCGACGCGGCCGACTGGGTGACGCGGCAAAACGAGGCCACCTTCCATTACCTCTCCGCCATCCCCTACCGGCCAGCGCTCAAGCGGCGACTGGAGCAGCTCAATAACTACGAGAAGCAGTCCGCGCCCATGCGCCGCGGCGACTATCTCTACTACACCCACAACTCGGGCCTCCAGAACCAGGCCATCTGGTATCGCCGCAAGGGCGACACGGGCACTCCGGAGTTAGTCCTGGACCCCAACAAGCTATCGGCCACCGGCACAACGCGGCTAGCGGGCTTTGCCCTCTCCAAGGACGGCAAGTATGCCGCCTACGGCGTATCGGTGGGCGGGTCCGACTGGTCTGAAATCCGCGTCCGCGATCTGACGACACTGGCGGATCGTCCGGACCGTGTCGAATGGGTAAAAGCCAGCGCCATCTCCTGGCGCCGCTCCGGCTTCTACTACAGCCGCTACCCGGCCCCCGAAAAGGGCAAGGAGCTGACCTCGAAAAATGAGTTTCACACCGTCTACTATCACCGCCTGGGCACCCCCCAAAGCGACGATGAGTTGGCCTACGAAGACAAGCTCCACGGCCAGCGGTTCCATCGCGTGCTGGTCTCGGAAGATGAGAAGATAGCAGTCCTTAGCATCTCGGAGCGGGGCCGGGCCGCGCTCGGCAATGCGCTGTGGGTGAAGGATGAGGCCAAAGGCGACAAGGCCTTCCGTCCGCTGATCCCTGAGATCGGCGATACGAAGTACAACTTTTCCGGCTACGTCGGCGGCAAGGTGCTGGTCTTTACGGACAACGGCGCACCCAACGGTCGCGTCGTCGCCATCGACCCGGCCAAGCCCGCACCGGAGAACTGGGTCACCATCATTCCGGAAAGCAAGGACTCGCTCACCTGGGCCTCTTTCGCCGCCGGGCGCCTCTTTGCGCACTACCTGCATGACGCCGCCAGCCGCATCGCCGTCTATCAACCCCAAGGGAAGCTGGAGCGGGAACTCACCCTGCCCGGCCCGGGCAATGTCACCGGCCTGGAGGGCGGCGAGCAGGACGCGGTCGTGCACTACACCTTCAACTCGATGCTGGAACCCGGCAGCATCTACCGCTTCAACCCCGCCACCAATCAAACCACCCGCTACTGGTCGCCCAAGGTGGAGTTCGCCGCCAGCCAGTTCGAAACCCGCCGGGTATTCTTTTCGAGCAAAGACGGCACGCGCGTGCCCATGTTCCTGGCGCACAAGAAGGGTCTCAAGCTGGATGGCTCCAACCCCGTAGTGGTCTATGGCTATGGCGGCTTCACGCTCAGCAACCTGCCGAACTTCTCGGCGGACCGGATCTCGCTGCTGGAACAAGGTGTAGTCTACGCCAGCGTCTGCCTACGCGGCGGTCTTGAATATGGCGAAGCCTGGCACCGCGCCGGCATGCGCGAAAAGAAGCAGAACGTCTTTGACGACTTCATCGCCGCCGCCGAGTATCTCATCAAGGAAAAGTACACCTCACCCGGCAAACTGGCCGCCCGCGGTGCCTCGAACGGCGGTCTGCTGGTCGGCGCCGTCATCAACCAGCGCCCCGACCTGTTTGCCGCCGCCGCGCCCCATGCCGGCGTGATGGACATGCTCCGGTTCCAGAAATTCACCATTGGCTGGAACTGGGTGGCCGAATATGGCTCCAGCGACAATGCGGCGGACTTCGCCTATCTGAAGGCCTACTCGCCGATACACAACGCCAAAGACGGCGCCCGGTATCCGGCCATCTTCATCACCACCGCCGACCATGACGACCGCGTCGTCCCCGCCCACTCCTTCAAGTACGCCGCCGTCATGCAGGAGATGGCCGCCCGCGTGAAACCGGTACTGATCCGCATCGACACCAACTCCGGCCACGGCGCCAGCAGTACCGCCAAGCGCCTAGAGCAGGAAACCGACGTGCAGGCGTTCCTATTCCAGATCTTGGTCGTGCAGCCGAAGTTTTAGCAGGCTGTCGCCATGTGGGCGCATTCGAGCATTACCCAGCCAGCGTTGCTAGCCTGATTTGTAGCAATGGGATCTAGCTCCTGTCCCCGACCGCGTATCGGGGACGGGATAGAAACGGCTCGTCGCAAGCCAAGGCGAGAGATCGATGAAGTACAGGAAGAAGGGATGGCCGGGCGTCCGGGCATCGGGCCGTGACGCACTACGGTGATCCCGTAACGCCCCGCAGCAATGGGTGCTCCTACCTTCTCAAGGGTACTGGTACATTTGAGCGTGCAAAGTCGATGCCCATGAGCCCAGACCTGTTGACGTCGAGGCGGATCTAGATTTATCCTTCGAGAGCGCGACCGGAAACCGGGAATCGCGCCCGACGGAGGACTTAGTGAGACTACTGATAATTTCTACCCTGTTGGGAGCAATGAGCGCACTTTGCGGGCCCATTTCCTATACTGTGAATCGCACCATCGGAGCTGGCAGCGTTGTGGGCACCATCCAGACGGATGGGACGACCGGGATCCTGGGATCGGGCAATATTCTGGACTGGAACCTTATCCTTGACGACGGCTTTGGCTCGTTCAACAACTTGGGACCGTTGAGTGGCGATAACTCGAAACTCTTATTCCTCAGCACAACTAATCTAACTGCAACGGTTACCCAGTTGTTGTTCAACTTCGGCGGCCCCGAGGGTGGAGTGATGTTTCAGAACCCGTATATTGGGTCTTCAATAAACTATTGGTGCATGCAAGCCGGTGGGGCGGTGTGCGTTCCCGGCAGTTTTACGGGCGAAGGCCTCTTGGTTATCTTTAACACAGCCCGTCAAACGTCAGGATACAGTGGGAATGAAGTGATCGGGACGGCGGCCGGGGTCCCGGAACCGGCTTCGATTGGGCTGATTGCCTTGGGCGTGACGGCACTGCTGACGCGCCGAGCTGTCGCCCGGCGTAAAGCCGTCACCGCTTAACCTGCGTGCTATTTTGGATGGCCCTGAGAGCATACCAAAGAGACTGGAGGAGGAAGATCGTTATGCCGGTCTTCCTCCTCCAGTAATGTGTGCAGCCTTAGGTAATGGGAACCGCGATAACGGCTAGCCCTCACGCGGCTTCGATCGCCTTCGCGATGGCCTCACCATGGAAGCGACCGTTCTCAATGAAAATCTCATTGGTGAAAACACCCGCGACGATCACGCCCGCCAGATAGACGCCTGCCCGCTCACTCTCGTAGCTGTCAGGTTTCACATGTGGCCGCTGCGTGGCCGGGTCCAGGTGGACGCCGTTGGCCGCCAGGAAGGCGAAGTCCGGGCGGTACCCGGTCATGGCCATCACGAAATCATTCTTGATCGTCTTGGGCCCATCGGGAGTTTCGAGATCCACCTCCTTGTCCCGAATGGCGATGACGCGGGAGTTAAAGTAAGCCGGGATCTCGCCGTTCTTGATGCGGTTCTCGATGTTGGGCTTGATCCAGTACTTCACGTTCTGGTGGACGCCGGGGCCGCGGTGGACCATGGTGACGCGGGCGCCAGTCCACCACAATTCCAGCGCCGCAATGGCGGCGGAATTCTTCGCGCCCACCACCAGCACATCGTGGTTGTAATACGGGTGCGCTTCCTTGTAATAGTGGATCACCTTGGGCAGATCCTCGCCCGGCACATTCAGTAAGTTCGGGACGTCGTAGTAGCCGGTGGCAAGGATCACTTTGCGGGCCCGGTATTCGCCCTTGTCGGTGGGCACCACAAAGTCACCGTCGGACCCTTCAATGCCCAGCACCCGCTCATACTGCCGCACGTCCAGCTTGAAGTGCTCCGCACAGCGCCGGTAATACTTCAGCGCCTCCACGCGGCCCGGCTTGTCGTTCAATGACGTCATCGGCAGTCCGCCGATTTCGAGCAGTTCCGGCGTCGTGAAGAACGTCATGTTCGTCGGGTAGTGGTAAAGCGAGTTCACCACGCAACCCTTATCGATCAAGACGGACTTGAGACCCCTCTTGGTCAGCTCAATGCCACAAGCCAGACCCGTCGGCCCTGCCCCCACGATGACGGCATCGATCATTGCAGCATCTGTTCAACGGCCTGCAGCGCTTCGCCCAGCTTGGCCGGGTCCTTGCCGCCGCCTTCGGCCCGATCCGGACGTCCACCGCCCTTGCCACCCGCCGCCGCCGAAGCCACACCCACCAATTTGCCGGCGTGCACTTCCCCCGCCAGTTCCTTGCGGACAGCAGTGGTAAACTCCACCGTACCCGCCGCCGTCGCCGTACCCAGCACCACCACATCAGCCGCGCCCTTGTTCAGGAAGTCGTCCGAAATCGCGCGCATCTGCGCCCGGTCCATGCCCTCGACCGCCGAGATGACCACCCGGAACTTGCCCACCGGCTTCACTGCCAGGCCGCCCGAGGCCGCATGCGCCAGCTTGGCTTTCAACTGCTCAATCTGCCGCTCGGCGTCCTTCAACTGGTTCTTGGCCCGATCGAGCTCCGCCGCAATGTGGGCCTTTTCCCCCTCGATGTGCTCCACCACGGCCGCACCCGTCACCGCTTCAATGCGGCGGACACCGGCGGAGATGGAGCCTTCATAGGTGATCCGCGCCATGCCGATATCGCCCGTGCGCTTCACGTGCGTGCCGCCACACAGTTCGCGGCTGAAGCCGTCGGTCACCGTCACCACACGCACCTTGTCGCCGTACTTTTCGCCGAACAGCGCCATCGCCCCGGTGTCGAGCGCCTGATCCAGATCCATCACGTCCGTCGTCACCGCGACGTTCTTCAGGATCTCTTCGTTCACCAGCCGCTCAATCTCGGTCCGCTCATCAGCAGAGAGCCCCGCATAATGACTGAAGTCGAAACGCAACCGCGTCGGGTCCACGGTGGAGCCGGCCTGCTTCACATGCTTGCCCAATACGCGCTGCAGCGCCGCCTGCAACAAGTGGGTCGAGGTGTGATTGCGCATGGTGGCCGCGCGCAAATCGCCATCAACACGCGCAGTCAGGATGTCGCCCTCTTTCACTGGACCGAGCAGCGTCACCTTATGCACAAAGAGCCCCGGCACTGGCTTCGAACAACCGGTCACTTCCGCCACCTTCTCGCCGGTCTCCTTTGAATAGAGCGCGCCACGGTCACCCACCTGCCCGCCCGATTCGGCATAGAACGGCGTCTGGTCCAGCACCAGCTCACCGTCACCCAAACCCACCACCAGCGCGTCCGCTTCCAGCGTGTCGTAACCCAGGAAGGCCGTGGTGCCCTTGGCCAACCACGCCGCATGCACCGGATTGACGGTGCCCTTCTCCGCACCCTTCCACGACGCCCGGGCGCGCGTCCGTTGCGCTTCCATGGCTTCGTTGAAACCGTCCATGTCGATTGTGAGCGAAAGCTCGCGCGCCATGTCGGCCTGCTCATCCAAGCCCAACCCGTAGGTGTCGTAAAGCTTGAACGCCGCCGGACCCGGCAGCACACCACCCGCCGCCGATTTCGCTTCGTCCTGGAAGATCTTTTCCGCAATCGCGAACGTCGTCGCGTAGCGGTGCTCTTCATCGCGCACAATGCGCGAAACACGGTCCACGGATTCCAGCAGTTCCGGATAAGCGGGCTTCATGAAGTCCGCCACAAAGGCCGTCAGCTGATGCAGAAACTCACCCGTGCAGCCTTCGCGGCGGGCATGCCGAATGGCCCGGCGCATGATCTTGCGCAGCACATAGCCGCGGCCCTCATTGGCCGGCACGACGCCGTCGTGGATCAGGAAGGCGGTGGCGCGCGCGTGATCAGCCGCGATGTTCAGCGTGGCGGGCAACGCCTTGCCGCCCAGCAGTTGGTTGGCCCGTTCGCGGATGGGCTGCAGCAGGTCGGTCTCATAGTTTGAGAGCTTCCCTTGCAGCACGGCCGCGATGCGTTCGAGGCCCATGCCGGTGTCGATCGACGGCCTCGGCAGCGGCGTCAGCACGCCTTCAGCTGAGCGGTCAAACTGCATGAAGACCAGATTCCAGATCTCCATAAAGCGCCCGCCACCATCCAGCGGAAACACTTCATGCTCCCGGCCCGGTTCGGCCGCTTCCGGCCCCAGGTCGTAGTGGATCTCACTGCACGGGCCACAGGGACCCGTCTCGCCCATCTGCCAGAAGTTGTCCTTCTCATCCAGCCGGAAGATGCGGCTCTTGGGGATGCCGGTCACCTTCTGCCACAACAGTTCCGCATCGTCGTCTTCGCGGAACACGGTGACGTAGAGCTTCTCTTTGTCGATGCCGTAGACCTTGGTGATCAGCTCCCAGGCAAAGTCGATCGCTTCGGCTTTGAAGTAGTCGCCAAAGCTGAAGTTGCCCAGCATCTCGAAGAATGTGTGGTGGCGGCGCGTGTAGCCGACGTTCTCGAGATCGTTGTGCTTGCCGCCAGCGCGAACACACTTCTGCGATGTCGCCGCCCGGTTGTAGTCGCGCTTCTCCTCACCCAGGAAGATGTCCTTGAACTGGTTCATGCCCGCGTTGGTAAACAACAGCGTCGGGTCGTTGGCGGGCACCAGTGAGGAGGAGCGGACCACGCGGTGGCCGCGGTCAGCAAAGTAGTCGAGGAAAGTTTGGCGAATTTCGTGGCCGGTCATGGGGAAACTCCTATTGTCCCATGACCTTCCAAGTGGAGGCTATTCGAAGATTTGGGCGGGCGTGATGGTGAGGTTGAATTCGGGGATGATGATCTCGCCCACCGGACGCAGGCCATCGTCGTAGACCATCAACTTCCGTTCGTCCGGATCGGTGACCCAGACATGCTTCACGCCCCAACGGCGGTACTCTGCGCACTTCTTCATGACGGCGGAGAAAGGGTCGTCCGGCGAAAGGATCTCGATGGCCACCAGTGGCGGTACGGAGGGAACCTCGCCGGCCGGCGGTGGCCAATAGACGGAGACGTCCGGTATTCTGAACAGATCTTCGTCGAGTTTCGCGCGCGTCTCAGTTACAACGTAGGCCGCGTGGGTCTGCTCAACTGTGGCCAGACAGCGCGCCAACAGCGTCTGCGTCCGACCGTGCTTCTTGGTTGGCATGGCTCGTTCCACCACCTCCCCATGAACGTATTCGCGATCATGCTCGTAGCTCGACCGCAGGTACTCTTCCACCGGGATCGCTGCTTGAGTGGCCATAGCACAAGGATAAACGAGACAAGGCTAAACGAGATCAGCACAAACAAAAATGGCGGACCCGAAGGCCCGCCATTGATGATCGAAACTACTGCAGCTGCCGCTTAGAACTCGTAACGCAGCGCGAACTGCATCACGCGAGGTCCACCCAGCGTTCCGGCGTAGCGGCCGAAAGCGGAGGGGTTCGAGAGCGCCAGGTTGGTGTTCAGCGGGTCAAACCGCACCGAGTTGGTGACGTTGAACGCTTCCCAACGGAATTGCACCGTGTGGCCTTCCAGCTTCGGAATCTCGAAGCTCTTAGCCAAGCTCATGTCGATGTTGAACAAACCATCGCCGCGAACCGAGTTGCGGGTGCCGATTTCGCCGGGGTTGGTGAAGTCAAACGCCTTCAGAGCAGCCGCCGGATCAGCAAACACGTTGGGGCCGCTGCGGCCGCCAGGAGGCGCCGGGGCATTCTTGTTGGTGCCATCCACAAACGAACCCGTCTGGGTCGCCCAGCCGGTCAGGTTGTAGTTGGTCGGCCAGGTGCGGTTGTGACCGACAGAAACGGGCAAGCCCGTCGTCTGACGCCAGATACCACCCAGCTGCCAACCGCCCAATACCGCATTGGCGAAGCCACTCGGGCTGGACATCCAGCGCTTGCCCTTGCCCCACGGCAAGCCGTAGACCCAGTTGGCGTTGTAGCTATGCCGCTGGTCAAAGTCCGCCGAACCGCGCATCTGATAGCGGTTGTAGGGGTTGATCAAAATGCCGCGGCCAGCCGTGGCGTTGTCTTCCGACGTAGAACCCATGTCGATGGCGTGCGCCCAAGTCCAGTTGAAGCCGATCTGGTCGCCGTTGGTAAACCTCTTCTGTACCGTCCACTGCATGGAGTGATACGTCGAGAAGCCCACCGAACGCAGCGCGCGCAGATAGGAGAACTGGCGGCTGTAGAAGGCGAACGGACCCAGCTTGGACGGGCCGGGGTCGCTGAAGCGGTCCAGCGATTCCAGGGCACCAGTGGCATCCGGGAAGTAGTCGTTATAGACGTTGTAGGCCTGTTGGGTGGCGGTCAACCCGCCGCCCGCGATGCCCGGGAACATGTTCTCCCAGAACGGCATCCTCGGCACCTGCGAGACAGGCGTGTTCTTCCGGATCAGGCTGGTCAGGGCGGTCGCGGCCGCGAAGTAGTCCTGTCCGGATTGCGGGTCACGGATATTCAGCGGAGTCGCCAAATCTTCCGACGTCATGGTGCGCTTGCCAGCGCTGGCCACGTAGCTGCCGGTGATCACCAAACCCCGGCCAAACTCGCGCGTGAACGACACGTTGTAGCGCATCGTGTAAGGTGCGCGCAGTTTGTCATCCAGCGAGTTCGTGATGGCGAAGTTATTCGGTTGCACCACCGGGAACTGGGCCGGCGGAGGGGCCGACACCAGGGACTGAGGATAGTTGAAGATGCCAGTGAAGCGCGGCGCCTCAGCCACCGTCAAGCGGCCGGAGGTGTTATTGAGCGACGTCGACAAACCCAACGCCGAGGCGTCAAACTCGCGGATCAGACCGGAGCCGAACACGTCGTAGTAGATGCCGAAGCCGGCGCGGATGACGCTCTTGCCGGGGCCACCAAAGAGGAACTTCGAGAGGCCGCTCTTGCCCTCAGGGGCGTAAGCTAAACCGAAACGCGGCGACCAGTTCTTCAGATTGTCATAAAGCGGACGGCCACCCGGCTGGTTGGCCAACTGAAAGGAGACTGGCTGCAGGCCCGTGTTGCCCGCCAAACCATTCCCTGCGTTCGCCACACGAGTATCAAACCACTGGCTGAGCGGAATAGCCGGGCTGGTCTGGACACCGTTCACCTCATAGATCGCCGGCCAATACATGTACCGCAGGCCAGCGGTGATGGTCAGGTTGCGGGTGGCCTTCCAGGTGTCCTGGATGTACATTTCCGCTTCCTCACCTTGGAACTTGCGCAGCACCGGGGTGCCGGGCGCTTGCGCCGTCACGTTGCCACCGGACGGCACATAGTTATAGCGGCTGGTCACCTGCGTCACCAAACCCAGAATGGCAGCCGTCGCATCGTTAAACGAGGTGCGGGATCCAGCGTTGATGCGGCTGGTGCCAAGCGCCGCGTCGTTCCAGGGATTGCTCAAAACCGCACCGGAGGCGGTCATCCACGACGAATTGATTGTCGAGGCAAAGAAGCTGTTGGCGTAGTTCGCGCGGTCATTCTGGTAGACGCGGATGCTGCCGCCAAACTGGATGGTGTGCTTGGACTTGGTCCAGGTGAAATCCTGCGTGAAGTTCGTGGTGGGCGAGAAGCGCCGGAACGAACGGGTCAGGCCCACCGGATTGTCCAAGCCACGGAAAGTGGTGAGGGCGTAGGTACCGACGCCGGACGTCTCGACACCTTGGCGGGTGAAGCCAAAGCGCGAGGACGAGATCAGCGAGTTGTTGATCACTGAATCCCAACCGACCGCCAGACCCTTCGAGTTGTTCAGATCCACAAAATTGGGGGCCATGCCAGGAAACTGCGGCGCACCCGCTTCGTTGTCGTTCTGCAACTGGCCACGCACAAACGCGCGGTTCTTGTCATTGACCACGTAGTCGATCTTGGCGACGTAGGTGTTGTAGCGGCGAGCCAGCGGCGAATTGAACCGGAAGCCAGCCGTGTTGATGCCGTCACCGGTGGTGAAGTCGTTCGGCAGCGGGAACGCGCGCAGGGCCGCCAGCGCAGCCTGGTTGACCTGGCCCGCGCCCGCGATCTTGTTCACCAGTTCCGAGCCGGGCACCGAGACGCGCGCGCCACCAACGCTCAAGTAGTCCACCGTGCCGTTGCGCATGTTCTCGCGGGGCACCGTGCGGATCACGGACTGCTCCAGCTTGTCCTGCTGGCCTTCAAAGTTCAAGAAGTAGAACAGCTTGTCCTTCTTGATCGGGCCGCCGATGCGGCCGCCATAGATATTGCGGTTCAGCTTCGGCGTCGGCAAGCCCCGACCGGAGGCGTCTAGCGTTGAGTTGTTGAAGAAGGTGTTCGCATTGAACGCCTTGTTGCGCACATACCAGTAGCCCGCGCCATGGATGTCGTTGGTGCCGCTGCGGGTAACCAGCGAAATCTGGGCACCGGAGCCGCGGCTGCTGTCAGCGTTGGCGTTGGTGGTGGTGACGCGGAATTCCTGCACGGAATCAAGCGTGACGCGCAGCGCGCCGTTGAACGGCTCACGGGTCTGCTGATTGTTGATGTCCACGCCATCGAGGGTAATGTTCGATTGGTCGCTACGACCGCCGTTGACGACGCCGCCACGATCCGTACCGACGTTGGAACCGCCGTTGACGCTATCGGAATCGCCGATGTAGCTGATACCGGGTTGCAGCGACAGAATGCGGTCCGCGCGGCGGCCTTCAAACGGCAGCTGCGTGATCGGCTTGGTGCCGAACGAATTGCCCAGCGTCGCGTCGGTGGTGTTCAACTGAATCGCTTCGGCCGAGACTTCGATGGTCTGGGTGACCGCACCGACGTTCTCAAACACGATGTTCAGGGTAGACGGCGTGTTCACCAGCAGGCGGATGTTCTGGACAATCACGTCCGAGAAGCCAGCCTTCTTGGCGACCATCCGGTACTTGCCGGGCGGCATGGCCTGGAAGGCAAACCGGCCAGACGCATCCGAGGTGGCCTCGCGCCGCTCGTTGGTGTCGGCATTGGTGACGACGACATTGGTACCGGGCACAGCCGCGCCCGTGGGATCAGCGACTGATCCGACCAAGGACGTCAGCGATTGACCGAAAGATGATAATGCAACCAGAACCAGCATGACCATGCTGGCCAAAATTTTGACCATTGGAAGAACTCCCTTTCCCGCTTGAGAGCTGAACGATTCAACTCTATTCATTCCGGTTTAGCAGACTGGTGACCGAATCGCAACTGAAAAGGAGGAAATGCCCCTGGGTGAACACCCATTTCTCCGGGGTGAGTTGCTGCTGGACGGGGACGAGTCGGCCCCGGGTAGTACTACGAAATCTCGGCCAGGATCGCCTGGGCCGTGGCTCGAGGGTCGCTGGCGCGGGTGATCGGCCGCCCGATCACCAGGTGGGAGGCACCATTGGCGAGCGCTTGCGCAGGCGTGGCGACACGCTTCTGATCACCCACTTCAGCAGAGGCGGGCCGCACGCCAGGAGTCACAATCAACATGCCTGGACCCGTGATCGCCCGCACCCGCGCGGTCTCCAAAGGCGAGCAAACGATGCCATCGATGCCCGCCGCCACCGCGTTGCGGACCCGCAGGTCCACCAGTTCACCCGCCGTCAAGTGGTGACCGTCGGCCTTCAGATCGGCGTCATCCAGGCTCGTCAGTACCGTTACGCCCAGAATTCTCAATTTCGAATCGCCGCGACCTTCAACCGCCGACCGCATCACTTGGGGCACGGCATGGACGGTCAACAAACTGACGCCGGACTGGGCCGCCACCGCCACGGCCCGCTTCACTGTCTCCCCGATGTCGTACAACTTCAGGTCCAGAAAAACCTGCTTGCCCTGGGCGATCAAACTCTGGACGAAGCCCATCCCGGCGGCGGTGTAAAGCTCCAGGCCGACCTTGTAGAATGAAACGCTGTCGCCCAGTTGGTCCACCAGTTGGGCGGCTTCCTGGGCGCTGGCGACGTCTAGCGCGACGATGATCCGAGGGTCACTCATAGTAGTTCTGGAAACTCTAATCCCGTTCCGTGCCACTGTTCCACAGCTTGAACATCTCCGCCGCCGTGGGCACCTTCAGCGGGCGGACCAGGCGGAAGCCCAGAAACTGGGCATCGGTCAGATACCAGATGCTCTTGGGCAGCTGTGGGTCCTGCATCTTCCACGACGCATCGGAGCCCACCCGCGCCGCACAGCGCAGTTGAGCCGGGTCATCGCTCCAGCCGCCACCACGGGCGGCATGCGGGTAAGGCTGGGTCGGGCGGTTCAGCGGCGAAACTCCGGCGGCCTCCGGCTTGGCGTAGAAGCCCGGGTCGTACTGGTCCAGCGTCCATTCCGCGACGTTGCCGTGCATGTCGTGCAGACCCCAGGCATTGGCCTTCTTCGTGCCCACCTTCTGATACTTCTCTTCACTATTGGAGGCAAACCACGCATACTCGCCCAGGGCCGATGGATTGTCGCCGAACGAATAGGCGGTAGTGGAACCGGCGCGGCAAGCATACTCCCATTCCGCTTCGGTGGGCAGCCGGTAGAAGTGGCCGGTCTTGGCGCTCAGCCATTGCGCGTACTTGTTGGCGGCGTGCTGGGTCATGCTGATCGCCGGGTAGCCATTGATGCCCATGCCAAAGCTCATCTCAACGTAGGGCCGCGTGGGGCGGCTGACGGCATCCACTTCCGGGTTGGCCCCCTGAGTGGCCGGATCACGTTCGGCGAACATGAACAGCCGGTACTCGTCCCAGGTCACCTCGAACTTCTCCATCCAAAACGGCTCAACCGCAACGCTGTGCAGCGGCCCTTCATCCTTTTTCCGGCCACGCTCGCCCTCGGGTGAACCCATCGTGAACGTACCGCCCGGGATCGGTACCATCTGGTAGTTCACCGTGCTGCCCGGAATCGGCTTCTCATACGCCTTCATCTCCGCCGCCGACTTCTCGGGTGAGTTGGCGACGATCTTCGCTCGGAGCTTTTCCACCAGCGCCAAGTCGTCCTTGGCTGCTTTGCGGGCGCTCGCCAGGGTGAGCCCGGCGGGCCAGGACGCGCCCTCAGAGACCCACTGGCGGATCACGGCCACCTGCTCGGCACTCAACGCCGGACCGCCCGGGGGCATCGCGCCGCGCACCGTGGGGGCCAGCGCGATCGACCGGATCAATGGGCTGGCCTCAGGGTCTCCGGCGCGAATCGCCTTGGCGGCCCCGGCGGATGAATCCAGACGCAACCCGCCCAGTGCTCGCTCCGACCCGTGGCACCCAATGCAGCGGCTCTCAATGATGGGCCGCACCTGCGCATTGAAATCGACCGCGGCCCACGCGGAGGTGCCATAGACCGCCAGCAGCAGGCCCAGCGGGCGGAATGAATTCCGCCTGCAGGCCAAAGCCTGCGCCGCCTGCGGAGCGGGATGTTCTACCCTAGACAAACTTCGTGATCCCCGGGCGCGCCAGCGGCAGTTCCGGCAAGCTGCCGCCCCAGTCAATCGTGTCCGGCACCAGCTTCTCCTGCGAGTTCAGGGCCTGCTCCCACGTCAACTGCTGGCCCGTGTAGGCGGCCATGCGGCCCATGATCGCCAGCATCGTCGAAGTGGTCATCCGCTCGCCGTCGTTCAGCGGCTTACCTTGCCGGATGCTGGCAAACAGAGCGTCATGCTCGGCCTGATACATGTCGTAGGGGGTGCCCTCAAAGCTCCATGTGGTCTTGCCCGTGATCTTGGGCCGCGCGCCACGCCCGATGGTGCAGACGCCTTCGGTGCCCAGGATGTAGTCGGCGTTCTCGTTGTAGCACTGCTCGATCTGACGGCAGCCCATGAAGGCCCGCACGCCATCCGGATAGAGGTAGTTCACTTCAATGTGGTCGAAGATGTTGCCGCCGTGCGCCGGAATCTGGCGGCCACCCACGGCCGTGCAGCTCACTGGTGGCTTGTCCTTCATCGCCCAGGCGATCTTGTCGACGCTGTGGACCGCTTGCTCCACCAGGCCGTCGCCGCTCAACCAGCCAAAGTTGTACCAGTTGCGGATCTGCCATTCGACGTCGCTCATCCCGGCCGGGCGCGTGTTCGCGGGCGGCATAGGCTTCACCGGGCTGGTGTAGTAGGTGGCGTAGTAGGCCATGATGTTGCCAATCGCCCCGGCGGCCACTTGGTCAAACGCCGCCTTGATGACGTTGTGGTACCGCCAGCAGAATCCGGCCACCAGCGACAAATTCTTTTCCTTGGCCAGCTTGGCGGTCTCGAGCACGCTGCGGATGCCGGGCGCATCGGTCGCCACCGGCTTCTCGCAGAATACGTGCTTGCCCGCCTCGATGCAGCGGCGTAAATGTTGGGGCCGGAAGCCGGGCGGCGTCGCCAGCAGCACGACATCGACACCGGAGCTGATCACCTTCTCAAAGGCATCCAGACCGACAAACTTCTTGGCCGGGTCCACCTTCACCTTGGCCCCCGCCACCTTGGTGAGCGTCGCCAGGCTTGCGTCAATCCGCTCCAGGTCGATGTCCGCCACCGCCGTCAGTTCGGCAAAATCGTCCGCCTTCAGCGCCTGCGCCGCCGCGCCCGTTCCCCGGCCACCGCAACCGACCAGTCCCACCTTCAAGGCATTCGACGCCTGCGCCGCCGACAACACTGCGGGAACCGCCAGGGCGCTGGCCCGTAAGACATCTCGCCGGGCGACGCCCAGACCGAATAAATCACTCATGCTTGAGATTCTATAGCGAATGCCCGAGACCTTGGGCGCGGTGATGAAAACTAGGGGGGTTACAGACTCCGGGTGATCCGCGGCACACGCTGATCCCAATACCGTTGCTTCCTTCCGGACCTGGCGGGGTTTTCGGACTCGAGCGTTGCACGAAGCCCGGAGCCTGAGCCTCTAGGTTAGCACGCACCGGCCTTTTGCCCCACCCAACCATTGCGTGCTTTCACCCGTCCAGAAAATCCCTTGTTGCAATCATGGGACTTCCGCTTGGCAGCCAGCGTGCATCAGTATTCAGCGAGGTACAAAGCAATGACCCGAACCCATGAAGTTCACTGGATGTGGGTGGCCTTGGCCGTCGCCACACTGATGCTGCTGTTCCCGATGGTGGCCCGCGGAGACGGTCCGAACGCGCCGCCGCCTTCCGTCCGCATGCTGGACCGCTGCTATGCCAACACTGGAGAAGCCGTCGCCGCCACCGGAGATTTTCTCGACCGCCGTTCCGCCGCCGGGCTCATCCTGGTAAACGGCAGCCAGGAGGTTGTGGCAACCATCATCCGGCAGACCAACACCCAACTCGTCTTCCAAGTACCGGAAGCAGCCGCGCTGGGCCGTTACCAGTTGCGCATCTTGACCGGCGGAATGAAGCCGCAATTGGTCGATCAACCGGTGTTTCTGTGGGTCTCCCGCACAGCGCAATAGGCAGCCCGGCGAGGGCGGCCCGCCAACGGGGGACGCGACCCTCCACTTCGTTCGCCCGCTTTGTGTAGGCTGAAGTAGACGCATGAAGAAACGTTTGCTGTATGGCGCAGCCGCCCTGCTCCTGGTCCTGTGCGTCACCTTTGTCGTTTGGCAGGGTTCTTTCTCCACCGGCTCCTATGATCCGGAGAGCTTAAGCCAGATCTTCCTCTACTGGGCGGTTCAGTCACTGGTCTTCGTACTGACCGTGATCTTGGGCTTCATGCTCTTCCGGACCGGGCTGAAGCTCTACATTGACCGGCAGAGCAACCGAGAAGGGTCGCGCATGCGCACCAAGCTAGTGGTGGGCGCGCTGGCTTTGAGCTTTCTGCCCGTCCTGTTTCTGGTGCTGTTCAGCGTCCAGGTGCTGAACTTCAACCTGCTGCGCTGGTTCTCCCGCCCCGCCGAAGAGATCCGCCTGGACTTGCAGGATGTCGCCAACAGCTTCAAGAATGAGATGCAAGCCAAGGCCGACGCGCAAGCCCGG
>JAPKYX010000189.1 GCA_026394075.1 Acidobacteriota bacterium | reverse complement strand
GGTAAGCGCGGCGGGCGACGGTGGCGAGAATCCGATCGACGCACGCTTGACGTACGGCAGCGGTGCCCGTTTGTGGGTCACACACCAGGATCTTCTTGCGGCTGATCTTTTCCACCTTGGCCGGGAACGGTCCCACGAACTTGATCATGTTCAGGAACTTGTTCTTCTTGTCCGAGTAGGCGTCACCGGCGGGCAGCGTCTTGATGAAGGGGTCGTCAATGAAACCGGCGCGGAAGACGTGGTCGCCTTCGGGCAGGATCAGGCGGAACTCTTCTTCAGAATAAGGATTGAAGTAGACCAGCTTGGACGGCTTGGTTTCCACCGGCATCGTGTGCAGCAGCTTGCCATCCATCCAGAAGCCCAGCGTCACCGGCTTGGCATCTTCGGCACGCTGGCCCGGCAGGCCAATGCGGATGATGTACTCGCCATCCCAGCCCACGCGGTGCGTCGCTTCAATATTTGAGGGGTCCAGGCGGCGGATCGTCTTGTCCTTGTTGTGGTACTCAGCTTCCAGCGGCTTGGCGGGCAGCGGATCAGCGCCCAACGCGCGAGCCGCGATGCGTTCGGCGGCGTCCAGATACTTGTCCATCAGCACGGGCGAGATGGTGAGCACGTCGCCGATGTTGTCAAAGCCGTAGCCGGAATCGTCGGTGGGGAAATCCTTATTGGCGCGGAAGTCCACCGCCAGCAAATCCCGAATCGTGTTCGAGTATTCATTGCGATTCAGACGCCGGGCGGTGACGCGGCCCGGGTCCGGCTTCAAGTTGCGGTCGGCGCGCTCAAACTCGCTCTCGACGAACGATGTCATTGCCTCCAGCACGGCTTGGCTGGGGCGCGGGAAACCCTTGGGAGGCATTTCCCCGGACCGGACTTTCTGGATAATCCGCTCCCAGCCGTCGCGCGCATGGGTGAGCGAGGCGGGAAGTTGGAATGAATCCAGGTTTAAGCCGCCGGAGGCATTGCGATCGTTATGGCAAGGCGCACAACTGCGGGCAAGAACCGGTTTGACGGAATGCTCAAAGGCGGGCGCGGGGGTTTGGCCGTAGGCTGACGCCACGCACCACAGCGTGGTGGCGGAAGTGAGCAGGATCGGAAATTGCCGGCAAATGGCCATGGGTATTGATGACAAGACGGTCAACGCTTGCACAATGTTACCGAAATTGCCCGCCCCCCGCCAGCACCTAACTCACAGTTGCGGCGCTAGTTCTTTGGGATCTCGAAGGCAGGCTCGACGCGTTCCAGCGCGCGGAAGGCTTTGCGGACCGCCACCGCTTCCTTCTGCGGCCATACTTCGCCATTGGCCTGGCGGTACTTCGTCGAGAAGGTATTCATGGCCGTCACCAGCTTCTGATACCGGCGTTCAAACTCGGCCTTGCGGGTTGCCGCGATCGTCGTCGGGTTCATCGGCAGATCGGCGATGACTTTTGCACTGTAGTTGACCGCCGCGAGACGTCCGTCCGGAGCGGAGACGATTTGGCTGAGCAGAAGAATGATTAGACTGTTCATTTTGCGCCACTTGAATGAAAGATTAACGCGACCGCGTCACGATTGCAACAATTTTGTAACAATCAATTTCATCCCAGTACTAGGACGCATCGGCGACACTCCGCAAACATTGACTATTCTTTCTAACCATTTTCTTTTGTTATTCTTACGGCCCGACCCGCGGCCTCTGTTAATCTGAAGGCAGTGCTCCCGCCTACGCCACAACAACCAGTCGTGTTGATTTCCGGAGCGGCCAAACGCATTGGACGCTCGATCGCACTACATCTCAGCCAGCACGGTTTCCGGGTGTTGATCCACTACAACGGATCGCGCGTGGAGGCGGAGCGGACGGCGGCGGATTGTGGCGGGGCCGAGATCTTTCAGGCCAATCTGGAGAGTGTGGCTGAGATTTCGCGGCTCTTCGAGGAGGTACGGCAGCGCATCGGGCGGCTGGACGCCTTTGTGGCCAACGCCGCGCGGTTCACCAAGTTCAACGTCCTCGAGATCACTGAGGCGGACTGGGACTTTATCCACGACGTGAACCTGAAGGCCACGTTTTTCTGTTGCCAGCAGGCAGCCAAACTGATTCTCGACACGGCGGGTACGGGCCGGATCGTCACCATCAGTTCGGGCGGCGGAATCCGGCCCTGGCCCCAGCACGTCCACTATTGCGCCTCGAAAGCGGGTGTCATCCACATGACGCGAGCGCTGGCGTTGGCCTTGGCACCGCAGATCAGTGTGAACTCCGTAGCGCCCGGTGTCATCCCCTTCGGCGAAGAGAATGACCCGCCAGTAGCAGCGCTGATCGCGCGGACGCCGGCCGGACGGGCCGGTCTGGGGTCAGAGATTGGCGAAGGGGTGCTCTCATTTCTGCGCGCCGCTACCTTTACCACCGGGCAGGTGCTCTCGGTGGATGGCGGGCTCGGCTTATAGTGCCAGACGCTAGGCCGCTGTCCGGCCCAGGATCAGATCGTTCACGCGTCCGACGGCCACGCTGGCGTTGCCCGAGACTTGATTCAGTTGCGAGCCGGAAACGGCCGTTTCCTGGGCCGTGGCTGCCAAGCGCTGGGTAACCACGTCGATCTGGTTGAAGGCCGACGTGATCTGGTCGATCGCCCGAGCCTGATCCTTGCTGCTGGCCGTGACATCCTGGGTGAGCGTTTGGACGGCGTCGGCTTTTGACGCACTGTCATCAATCGCCTGCTTCACCAGGTCCAGCCGCGATTTGCCGTTCTGCGTGGCGGTGAGTGACTCCTCAATCAGCTCCGCCGTATCCTTGGCAGCCTGTGAGGAACGCTGCGCCAGCAGCCGGACTTCTTCGGCCACCACCGCAAAGCCCAACCCCGCCTCACCGGCTCGCGCCGCTTCCACGGCCGCATTCAGCGCCAGCAGATTGGTTTGGAAAGCAATGCCCTCGATCACCTTGATGATGTTCGAGATCTTGCGTGAAGCGCCGACCATCGCGTCCATCGAGTCCACCATGTCAGCCGCATACCGGGTGGCCTGGGCCATGGAGGCGCTTACTTCCGCGGTGCGGGAACTGGCCGATTCGACTCTTTCCAGGTTGCTCCGCGTCATCGATTGGATCTGACGGGTGGAAGCGGAGGCCTCTTCCAGTGATGCCGCCTGTTCACTGGCCACCTGCGCCACCTGATCGCCAGCCGCGGAGATCTGGAAGGCAGACTGCCTCACTTCCTTGGTTTCAGCCGACAGTGCCGCCATCTGCACGCCCAGTTGGGCCATCGACTGACGCACCACCCAGATGGAACTGCCGCCGACGCCAAACACCAGAACACAAACAATGCCAAACAACCACGTTGAACTGGAGGCGGCTGACGCAACCGCTTGGACGCGGTGCGCGCGTTGCAGTTGCAGCATCCGCTCAGTGAGTTGGTCCAAACGGTCCACCAGCGGCACAATCTGGGACACCAGGGCGGGCACCTCACTCAGGCGGCCGTCTCGGGTGCGGCCGATAAACTCTGTCACCAAGCCCGAATAGGTTGGCACAACGGTCTCGATCTCCGTCATCAGCGAATGCTCGTCGCTCGTAGTCAGGCCGGTCCGCAGGTGGCCTACCGCCTCCCGGAGGTTGGCGAGGGCTCGAGTGCAGCCGGTTTCAAAACGGGAGCGCATCTCACCTTGATTGAGAGACGCAGCCAGATAGGTGCCACGCTTGTAGGCCTCCGCTTCCCAGGCCGCTGAACGGATCTCACTCGCCCTCTCCATCTTGTCGCTGACCGCCGACATGGTGAGTTCGACGCGAGACGACAGCCATCTTTGGGTCAAGTTGGCCCCCATGGCCAACAACGTCATGGCGGACAGACCGAGGTACAGCTTGGTGGACAATTTCACGATCAACAACCCCCAGAGGAGTTCAAGTTGTAAACGATCATGTACGTGTTAATCGGCGAAATTCCGAGGCCCTAGATCCGAAATGAAGGTTTGAACCCAATTTCCCGAAGGCTATTTTGGGCAAACTCGCGTGAAGCGATTCATTCTTCCGTCGAGGCAAATGAAAACACTTCGGCCCAATCTTCGACGAGGCGATACAGTGCTTGGACTACTGTTGGAGCGCGGTGCGGAGTTTCACCACAAAGCCCGCCGGAAGCGGGGCAGAGTTGGTTTGGCGGCTACCGTCGGTGACGGGCAGGTCGACCGAGGTGGTGTAGCCGGCTACGACCAGGTTGCCATCCGGTGCCGGGGCAACAGCCGAGGCGACATCGAGGAAAGTGCCGCCCATGTAGGTGGCATATTCCAGCGTACCGGTGACATTGCCGACCGCGATGAAGGCATCCGCGAAGCCGGAGGCCGGAGCGCTACGTAACGGGCCGCCCGCCACCGGCAGGCCACCAAACATCGTGTAGCCGACCAGCGCAAAACGCCCCCCGGGCAGCAGCGCGAAGTTCTGGGTGACTTCGTAGCCGGGTCCGCCAAAGTAGGTGGCATATTCCACCGCATGCGGAATGGCGGCATTGAGCCGCATCGCAAAGCCATCCACGTTGCCGCCAAAACTCCGCTGCACGGAGGTGGAAGAGGTGGGCAGGTTCACCGAAGTGGTGTGTCCAGCCAACCAGATGGAGCCGTCCGCCGCCAGACGCATCGTGGTTGGAATATCAGAGCCACTGGCCCCTAGGTACGTGCCATAGCGCAGCGCGTCGAGGCCGCTGCGGCGCAGGTCAATCTCGACCAGAAAGCCATCAAAGGCACCGTTCAGAAAAGTCTGGCTGCCGTCAGTGGTGGCCGGAAAGTCGTCGGAGGCGGTGTAGCCGGACATCAGGATGACGCCCGAAGGCAGAACCGCCAAACCGGTCGCGACGTCGGTCTTGTTGCCGCCCAGGTAGGTGGCATAGGCATCGGAGTTGTCCGGGTTCAAGCGGACCAGGAAGGTATCCCACCCGCCGCGCGAATTGCCCTGCAAGCCACTGGAGGCCTTCGGAAAGTCCTCAGACGAGGTGTAGCCCGCCACGACAATCTGGCGATCGGGGGCGACAGCAATGGCATTCGGCACTTCCAAGCCAGCACCGCCATAGTAGGTGCTGTAGAGCATGGCGAACTCGCCCACAACGTTGCTATCAATCACGGAGACGAAAATGTCGTTGGTGCCGCCGTTGTTGGTCGTCTGGGCCGGAGTTGCGGCCAGCGGGAAATCAGCCGAGTCGGTAGTGCCCGTGAGATAAATCCGGCCACGGTTGTCGATCGTCATCGCCTTCAATTCGTCATCGCCGGAGCCGCCAATCCAGGTCCAATAAAGCAGCTTCGTTGTCCCATCCGCCTGGGGCTGGTACTTGGCCAGGAAAACTTCCTTGCCGCCCTTCGGTGCCGCCTGAAAAGCCGTATCCGGCAGCGGCGAATCATTGCCGGACGAACTGGTGCCGCCTACCCAGATAGTGCCGTCCGCATTGGGGATAACCGCCGTAGCGGCATCAAAACGGCCGCCGCTGACATAGCTGGACCACATCAGGCGGTTGGCGGACTGGGCAAACCCGAGCGCCGTCAACAGCACAGCCACGGCGCACACACGACCAGCGAAGAAAAACAAAGATGACATAGATTCAGTTGAAAGACGGAGACCAAGCGCCACCGGTTCCTCCCATTGTAGCGGAGTGTGGGACGCGCTAGGTCGCCGTCTCCCGCCTGCCATCAGGTCGGCGGCTATTCATCGTGGACCCAGGATTCGGCGTCTGGCGCAGCGTGCTCAGGCAATCGTGAAGACAATGGGGCTGTGGTCGCTGTAGCCCAATGCTGTTTGATCCAGTGTCGTCACCTCGGCTGTGAGGGGCAGACTGGTATTGGCGATGGCATGGCACCAGCCATCGTCACTGGAAACGACATTGGTCGTGTGGTAGATCGCCTGCGCCGCCTTGGCGTTGATATTGAGGTCGCCCAGCAGGATCGTGTTATCCGGAAACGCCCCTTCCGCCCCCAGATGTTTGGCGAACAGGATATTGGCCGCCACCGCCAGTTCGCCGCCGCAGCCATCCTTCGCCACGCCCGAATGGCTACCCGAGAAGCCAACTTCCGAAAGCTTGGTCTCACTCCCCAGGGGAGCGTGCCAGTAAAAAATGCGGAGCGTCCGCGCTTTGAGATCAACAGCCTTAGGCCGGCGGTGGCCCAACATGTTCATGCGCCGCTGGACCGGACTCAGTATTTCCTCCACCAGAGCAGCCTTATAGTTGGGATCTCCGGAACCCTCGACGGTCCCCCGCCTCACCGTAACCTTCTTCCCATCGATGCGCTTCCCCCCGACGGCTGCTTCCGCAGGCACCAGAATCCAGGTCTTGATCACCGGGTTGGCCAGGTAATCCGAGCAGGCCCCATCCCCCACATCGGCATACTGAGCAGCGTCGGCGACGATGTTATAGTAGGCGGCCCGGTTCACTCCCCCGGATGGCCCGAGTCCGACTCCGCTGGAACTAATGGCCGCTACGATTTCAATCGCCGACGATGACCGGTCGAAAAGCAGCAGTTTGGCAGTGCTATTCCCCTCGGACGTGGCGTTGTCGAAACCGGCATCGCCTTCCTGCAGGAAGATAAAGTCGATATGTTTGTTCAGCTTGTAGGCAGTCAGCAAATCCCGCTTCGGACCGCTCATACCAAGGCTGTTCCAAGTCATGATCCGCATGCAGGGATGATACCAGCAGGCTCAGAATACGAAACCGCTACCGGACCCTCTGCAGCTCCGCCGCCGTCTTCTCAGCACCGCGCATCACGCGCAGCAGATTGCCGCCGTAGATCTTTTGGATCTCGGCTGCCGAATAGCCGGCTTCCAACAGCTTGCGGGTCAGCACGGGGTACTTGGAAACATCATCCAGACCAGCCGGGACGCAGCCGACGCCGTCGTAGTCGCTACCAATGCCCACCGCGTCAATGCCGGCCAACTGGACCACTTTGTTGATGTGTGCGACCACGTCATCCGCCGTCGCGCGGACGGTTCTGAGACCCGATTCCGCCATCATCTTGCGGGCGGCCGCTTGGCGCGCCATGGGGTCCTTGATGTCGGTTAGCGTCTTCATCACGGCTTGCATCTTCTCGCGCAGGGCGGGGTTCTGCATCGGGCTGCTCTTGGCGGATTCAGGGTTTAAGAACTCACAGCCGAAGTTGATTTGGACGACGCCGCCCTTTTTGCCGAGCGCCGTAATCATCGGGTCGGTCATGTTGCGCGGAATCGGCGAAATAGAGCGGCAGGAAGAATGCGAGGCAAAGATCGGTGCCTTGGAGACTTCCAATGCGTCCCAGAACGTCTTGTCGCTGACGTGCGAAATGTCCACCATCATCCCTAGACGGTTCATTTCGCCCAACACTTCCTTGCCGAACTTGGACAGGCCGTTGTTGGGCTTTTCGATGTCGCCCGAGGAATCGGCCCAGTTGTTGGAATTGGAGTGCGTCAGCGTCATGTAGCGGATGCCGAGCGCGTAGAAGTCCCGCAGCAGGCGCAGCGAGTCCTCAATGGCGTGTCCGCCTTCGATACCCATCAGCGCGGCGAACTTGCCCTTCTTTTGGGCCGCCACGATGCCATCGGCGGTGGTGACGAACTCAAAGTCATTGGGGTACTTGCCAATGATGTCGTGCCGGACGGTGTCGATCATCTGCAGCGTGCGATTGGCGGCCTTGCCCTCGCGCGCATAGTTGCCGGCCACATAGACCGCAAAGAACGTCGCGCCCACGCCGCCTTCCTTGAAGCGCGGCAGGTCACTGTGGCCATCGGCGCGGCGCTTGCCGATGTCGAGGCCATCGACAGTGTTGGAGGTGACGTCGTTGTGCGTGTCGATCAACAGGGCGGACTGGTGCACCTTCGCCACTTCCGCATCGGTGACGTTCGACCGCTTCGGCCCGGACTGGGCAAAACCGGTTGACGCCAGCACCAGCCAGGCAGCCAAGATTCCCGCCGTCGGAAGCCCCCGATAAATGGAAAAAGGGCCTGCCAGAGGCAGGCCCTTCGAGTGAGTGAGCATGGGCTGATCTTACCAGATCAGCTTGAGAGCCAACTGCGCATTGCGCGGTTCGCCGAACCCGATGCCGGGTGCGTTGGCCCCGTTACGGGTGGCGGTGATCAGGCCCAGTGCAGAAGCGCTGTTCACGTTGGTGCCCGGGTTGGCCAGGTTCGCACGATCGAGAATATTGAAGATCTCGACGCGGAACTGAGCCTTGATGCGCTCGGTGATCGGCGTGTCCTTGAAGATGGAGAAGTCCACCGCACCAAAGCCGGGGCCGTAGAACGCATTACGGCCGATGTTGCCGAAGGTACCCGTCGCCGCCGGCCGGAAGGCCGCCGGGTTGAAGAACGGGATCGCACCGAATGGCGTCGCCCGGCTGGCAACACCGCTAAACGGATCGCCCACCAGGTCCGCGCGGTCGCGGTTGTCGAGGGTCAAGCTGCGGTTGGTGCCCGACAAAACGTCCAGCGGTTCGCCCGTGTGGAACGTCATCAGTGAGTTCAACTGCCAGCCCTTACCCAGGCGCGGGAACTTCGGTGCCCAGTTCGGCACATCGTAGCTGACGAAGCCGGTGAAGATGTGGCGGATGTCGAAGTTGGCCGGGCCGTATTCGCGGCGCAGGTTAAAGCTGTTGGCCGGTAGCGCGTTGCGCACGTTTGAGCCATTGTCCAGGGCCTTCGCCCAGGTATAGTTGGCCGTCATCGTGAAGCGCTTGACGCGGGTGACGCGCAACTGCGTCTGGAACGAGTTGTAGTTGGAGTTGGCGATCGATTCGAGAATGTTCACACCACCCAACGTCGGAAACTGGTCAGCCAGCAACCGGCGGCCACCAACCACTGGGTTGATCGAGCGCAGCAAGGAAAGCTTGGTGCCCCGGGAACCCACATAGCCCATCTGCAAAATCACGTTGGAGCTGAGCTGCTGTTGGATGTTCAGGTTGAAGTTCTGCACGTAGGGCGTGCGGAAGTCCGGGCTGACGCCAAAGGCGCCCACGTTGGTCGGGGTGACGTTGGTGGGGAAGATCAGTTCGTTCGGGGTGATATTGATGCCGTTGCGGGTCTGGGTAAATACGGGGTCCGGTCCGGCAGGGTTGGCATGGACGCCAGCGGAGCCGCCATTGGGCATACCGGTGTTCGCGATGATGAAGTTCATCGGAGGCACGTCGTAGAAGAAGCCGTAGCTGCCGCGGATCACGGTCTTCGGCCGCATGTTGTAGGCAAAGCCGAACCGGGGCGCGAAGTTATTGAAGTCCTTCGTCCAGGTATCCTCACCGCCGGAACCGACATTGCGGAAGCCGACGCCCGGCCGGAATGCCGTGATGGACTTGTCAGTGTCGTACAAAGGTCCGACGTAGCTCCAGCGGACGCCGAAGTTGACGTTCAGCTTCGAGGTGAGCTGCACGTTGTCATGCACCCACC
The DNA here is from genome assembly GCA_026394075.1 of Acidobacteriota bacterium. GTDB lineage: Bacteria > Acidobacteriota > Terriglobia > Bryobacterales > Bryobacteraceae > JAPKYZ01. The sequence goes on along the minus strand of JAPKYX010000189.1, from coordinate 52,246 downwards.
AATCGATGTTGTTCATGCGGTAGTCGCGTTGCAGTTGGCCACGGACGATGGTGGCGCCATTGTTGCCGGTGAGGTAGCCCGCCATGAAGTCCGCCAGGGAGCGCAGCGGGGCGGAAACGGCCGGGTCAGCAGACCACGGGCCGCGCGTGCCGTCGAAGTTGAACGTGCCGCGCTTGTTGGTGTCATAGAACACGTCGAAGTGCGCGCGCCGGTATTCCCCGCCAAACTTCAGCTGGTGCTTACCGACGGTCCAACTCAGGTTGTTCGTGATGTGGCCCGTGGTGTCGATACGGCCCAGGGGCTGGGTGGCGGAGGCGCCGGTGAAGTTGGTGATACGCAGCGAGGGGGAGCCCCTCAGCGTGCCATCCTGCGAGACGCCCGTATTGAGGCCGGCCGCGATGGGGTTCTGGCTGGTATCCGAGTCGTTGAACACCTGGAGGAAGTAGTTGGTGCCCAGCAGCAGCTGATTCACCAGGCGCGGCGACAGCGTGGACGTCAGGTTGACCGCCACATTGTGCATGCGGCTGGGGGCCACCTGGAAGTACTCACGGTACGGCACGCCCGCTTCCGCCGTCTGCTTGCCGGTGCCGCCGAAGTAACGGACCGACAGATTATTGCTGGCGCCGATGGCGTAGTCGATCTTGCCGATGCCATTGTAGCTGTCGTAGTCGTTCCGGTCACCCGCCACCAGGTTGTTGATGGTGTTCGGCAGGGCGTTGTAGCGCGAGGGCCAGAAGCTGAGCAAGTTATTGGAAACCGAGCTAACCGGCACGTTGTAGCGGGTCAGCAGCGCACGAGCATCATTCACCCAGGCGGTGGACGGGTGCGTGGCGCGCAGGCTCAGGTTGGCAATCGCCTTCTGCCCTTCAAACGTTGTGAAGTAGAACAACTTGTTCTTCACGATCGGACCACCTACCGAAAAGCCCCATTGGTCGTTGCGCATGACGCGCTTTTTGTCCGTGGCGGGATTCTGGAAGGGCGAAAAACCGGCAAAGTATTCGTTGCGATTGAAGTAGTAAGCCGAACCATGGAACTGGTTGGTGCCCGACTTGATCACCAGGTTGACGTTGGAACCGCCGTTGCGGCCCTGTTCGGCGCTGGCGTTGGTGGCAACGGCGAACTGATCGATCGCCTCCACCGGCAGCAGCGTCCCGGCGATGCCGGAAACGCCGCCCTGGTTCACGGCGGAGGTGTTGTGGAAGGCGTCGTTGTTGTCCGCGCCATCGATCTGATAGTTGTTGCCGGAGGTACGCATGCCGTTGACGGAGCTGGAGGTGGGCGAGACGCCCGGGGCCAGCTTCAACATCTGACGGAAATCGCGGCCATTCATCGGCAGGTCCTGCACCATTTGCGGACCGACAACGCCGGCCAGGGTGGAGGATGTGGTGTCGAGCGTAACGGCGGTGGCGGAAACTTCCACCAGCGTGGCCTGCTGAGCGACGCCCAGCTTCACACTGATGTTGGTGACACGGGACACAGCCACTTCAACGTCCTTTACGCTGGTGGACTGAAAACCATTCTTGGTGATGGTGAGGACGTACATGCCCAACGCCAAGTCCGGCACGATGAACTCGCCCGCCGAGGTGGTGATGGTTTCACGGATCAAGCCCGTGCCCACGTTCTGCGCCTTGACGGCAGCATCAGGAATAGCGGCACCGGAAGTGTCCACGACACTGCCCGAGATGGTGCCACGGAAGCTTTGGGCAAATAGGCCCGCGGCGGCCAAACCAGTGAGAAAAACGGTTCGGAGGAAACGACTCATTGAGACTCCTTTGAAAACACAGGATTTAGAGGTACGACAGAGACCCGCTGATGGTGAAATTTTAACACAGGAGAATCAAGATTGACACCATTTTGGTGGTCAGTAAGCCGTGGAATCGTGGGGTGAACGAGACTGGGGAGCGGAGGAGGAGTTGGCGAAGACAGGCAAAAAAGCGGGCCGGCTAGAATTCACCGGCCCGTAAAGTAAAGGAGAAACGAACCCTATCGCCTTGCTTGGTAGTTGTGAATGGCGGCCGCGCCAAGCAAGCCCGCGGCGCCAAAGTTGGTCCAGGCGGCGGCTTTTTCAGCCTGCGGCGCCTTACGAAGAAGAAGATATTGGGTCAGCAGTCCCCCGCCCGCGATGCCGGCCTTCAAGCCGAAGCTGCGCGCGTCAAAACGGCCCGCGTTGCCGCGTACCAAGGGATTGAGTTCCGGGCGGCCCCAGGAGGAAGCCGAGTCGGCGGCCAAGGCTCCGGCCAAGGCCAGCGCCGAGAACTTCCAGAGCTTGGAACGCTTCACCGGCGCATCGGCCCGCAGTTGCTCCACCTGCTGCTGTAGGTGCTGATAGTGCTGCGGATCGAGCACCTGCTGCGCCGGGGCGATGGTGGGCAAGGCCAGCGAGACCATCACCATTCCGCTCCAGATTTGCGCCGCACGGCTGTTCCGCATGACTTGAGTATTGGGCGCGAACTGCGACAGACACCTGAGAAGAAACGGGCGGAAGTACCGGGGCGAGCCAGATGCGCGGCCTAGTACGCCGCGCAACGCCAGACGGGCGGGAGCCTAGCGGTTGCCCCAGTCCATCATCCAACCCGCCGCCGGGACAATGGGGAACAGGCGCAGCAAGGAGACGTTGGCTTGGCCGGTGCGCACGTTGTAGCCGTTGTAGGAATCGAAGGTGCGGTTGTCGGTATTGAACAGATTCATCACCTCCAGGAACAAGACTCCGCGCCACTTCTTGCGCTCAAACTGCTTGTTCACGCGGAAGTCGGCCCGGCTGTACTGGGGCAGGCGAACGGTATTGCGCTGGGTGGACAAAAAGTACTGGCCATTGCGGAGCGAGAAGAACCCGGGGACCGGGAAATTGGAGCCGTAGCTATAGCGGGCGCTGAGGTTGACGCTCGCGCTCCAGCGGTAGCTGGCGTAGCCGTTCACCGTATGCCGCTGATCAGTGTCGGCATCGTAGTGGGCACCGGTAATGCCATCCCGCATGCGGGCCCGGGACCAGCCGTAGGAGACCCAGCCATTCCACCGATTGGCGCTCCGCTTCTGGAGGAAGATCTCGATGCCACGGGCTACGCCGCGGAGTGAGTTCTCAAAACGCGCCGCCGCCGGGGGAAACAACACCTGACCATTGGCCAGTTGCCGGATGTCGGCCAGCGGCTGGGCGGGCAAGTCCCGATCGGCGCGGTAGTAGGCTTCGACGCGCACGCGCGTGGTCGGGTTCAGCGCCTGCTCAATGCCGGTGACGGCGTGGATGGCTCGGGAAGGAAGCAGGGCGCTGTTGCCCAGGTTGGCGATGGTCAAGGCACTGAGTGGCGTGTACTGCGCGGCCTGGCTCCAACTGGCGATCCATTGGGTGGAGTTGCTTAACCGCATCCGGAGACCGGCATGGGGAGAGAACGTGCGCGGTTGCCGCGCCGTGGTGCCGTCGATGCGGGTCCCGAGGGTACCCGATAGCCGCCGCGAAGCAAAGCCTTGCTCGACGTAGCCGCCCGCGCGCAACGCCGACGCGTCCCAGAGGTCCCGGCGCCGGACGGACACGGGGTTGAACACATAGCGGGCCTCGAAGCCGTCATCGAGGATTTGGCGAAACGACGAACCGGCCCGCAGCAGTTTCCATTCCAGCCCGGAATTGGCGATCCATTCGCGATAGCCGGCGCGGGTCAAGGGCAGTTGCAGCACATTGACGTTCTCACTCCGTTCGCGCAGCCAGGACAGCTTGTTGGTCACCAGAATCCGCTCGCCCGGTGTCCAGCGATGCCCCAACTGCACGTTGGTCATATGGTAGGTCCCGTTGAGGATGGCATTGGCGCCCAACGTGGCACGAGCGTTGGAGCGGTCCAGGTCAGACACGCCGTCAAACAAAGCGAGCGTGACATGCTGCCGCCGCGTGGGGTTGTAGCCCAACTTGGCTTGCGTATCGAAGAAGCCGAAAGCGAGCGTGTCAATGGCTCGCGCTTTCTGCAGCAGGTATTGCAGGTAGCTTTTGCGGACGCTGACCAACCAGGTACCTTTGCGCCACGGACCTTCGGCCAGTGCGCTGGCCCCGGCGACGCCCCCATTGACCCGCCAGGCCAGGCCTTTGTCGGTGCCTTCCCGGATGGTCATTTCGAGCGCCGCCGCGTTGCGGTCCATGTAGGAAACCGGCGGCGCGGCGGCATGCAGGGTGACCGTCTCCACTACATCCGTATTCAGCATGGAGAGGCTGCCGCTGGCCTGCTGGCCTTGTGTTGAATGCAGCGGGTTGTTCATCAGGACACCGTCCAAGTAGATGCCCACGCGACGGAAGTCCGCGCCGCGGATCGACATGCTGGCGGTGAAGTCGTTGGAGGAGGCCACACCGGGCAGACTTTGGACCGCCCGCAAAGGGTCATTGGCAATCACGCCCGTCAGATTTCTCAGCTCGGCCGAACTGAGGGTCCGCTCCGAGGGGCTGGATGAATAGCGCGCATCAAATGGACCTTCCTTGACTTCGACGCTATCGGTCTGCGAAAGGCCATCGGGCGTCAGCACCAGTTCGAGCTCGCGCGCGCTGTCGCTGACGACGACGCGAAGCGTCCGGTAGCCCACCAGGGAAACTCGAAGCTCATCGCCGGTGGTGGCAGTGATCGAGAACCGCCCTTGCGCGTCGCTGGCGACCGACTGGTCGCGCGCCGTCACCCGAGCTTTGCTGAGCGCTTCGCCCGTCCGTCCATCCTGGATCAAGCCATGGACCTGGGCCTGAAGCGCCGCAGAGAACAGAAGAGCCAGCAGGATCCGTTTGCAATGCTGGTGAAGGGCGCGAGGCATAGCTGCCTCACTATTCTGACCTACGGATGGCGTGACCGGTTAGTAGCGGACCACCGCACCGGCGGTGCCATCGGGGCGCAGCCACCGCGAGGAGAGGAACTCGCCGCGACGTTCCACGTTCTGCACGTCTATGCGGTCGAAGTATTCGACGAAGCCCAGCAGTGAGGCGGTGACCTTGCTGTCGCGCAGCATCAGGCCGTCGAGCGACCGGGCGGTCACCGTGCCGTGAATGGTGCTGCGGCCGATCTCGACACCCGAGTAGACCGCACCCGCGCCATCGGGCGAGGAGGAGGAGAACTGGATGGCGATAGGGTTGCCCGCCACCGGCTCAGCGCCCGCGTCCAGGGTGGATTCCAGGATCACTAGGTTCGACTTGACGCGAAAGCCAATCACTTTCGGGCCGGATTGTGAGTAGGCGTAGAAGGCGCGGGTGAAGTTGGCGGTGGAATTCAGGTTGACGAAGTAGATGCTGTCGAAGGAGCCGCCCGCCGCGTCGTGGTCATTCTCGGTCCAGACGCCGGTGCCGAAGCAGGCGTTGTCGACATGGGCGCAGTAGTTGCCCTGGGTTGGGGTGGCGGCCGGGTCCAGCTTGCGGCCGTTGAAGCGGGTCTCGACGTTGATGAAGTAGAGGTTGTGGCCGCCCTCAAAGGCGATGCCCACGCGGCGGTTGCTATTGAAGACCGCATCGCGGACCACGACGTTCTGCACCGCCAGCCCTTCCGGCGCGTCGGACGTGGTGGCGTGGTGGCCACCCAGTTGCAAACCGTCGCTGCCGCAGAAGGAACCGTTGACGTTCAGCAGGGCGATCAAGTTCAGTTGGCCGACGAATCGGAAGCAGTGGCGGCCGCCGTCTTCAGCCGACGGCGTCACCAAGTTGGTTTCGAACTGGCGATTGCCGGCCACCTGGACGTTCTCGACGATCACATCGGTCTTGGCCTCGGTGCGGCCATCGAGGGTGACGGGCGAGGTCATGTTCTCGGTGCCGGCAAACTTGCTCAGGCGGAAGTTACGGAGGCGCATCCGGGATTTCAGGTTCAAAACCGAGACCAGGTAGGTACGGCCTTCGCCGTCGAGGGTGGCGTACTCAGGTAAGGTGTTGATGCAGCGCTGTAGGGCCTGGGTGTCGTCCGAGTTTCCGTCTGCTACCGTGCCGCAGGTCGAAGCATTCAAAACAAAGGGTTGAAACTTCGCTTCCAGGTTTTCCACCAGCCCGGCGGCGCGGCTGCGGACCTCAGTTGCTTCGATCGCCAGAGTGAGTGCCAGTGCCAGGGTTCCCATGTGTTCGCCTGAGACCAGTTTGCGGTTCAGGGGTGGGAAAACTCTGAGGAGCTGGTACGGGGTGGTACCAGGGCAAAACGGCACTTCGTACTATGCCGGAGACTGTAGTCCGTAGGGGGTAAGGTGGAGCTAAGGGTAGCGGGAGGCAGCCGTCGGTGACGGGAAGCAGTGGCTGAAGCAACGGCAGGCCGGTATGATGCCCGCCCGATCGACACGGCATTGATCTGATTGATTCAGAGAGTGTTATCTGCCTACGGCAGCATGGCCAAGCAGGCACCAGCCCCATGCGTCAGCTTGGGGCTTCTTCCTGTACCCGAAAAAGCCCCAAGCTGACGCATGGGGCTACACGGCGGTCCAATTGCTAGTACCGGAAGGCGCTATCCGCGCCAGCGGACGCCCAGGTTTAGGGTTTTGCGGCAGTAATCCAGGCTCCGCGTCATGTGTTCCAGCTGCTGATACTTAAGTGCCTCTACATACGCCTCAGGCCTACCGGGGTAGTCTTCCACCACCATCGGTTTGTCATACGGGCGGCCCCGTTTGGCCAGGGCGATGAACTGGGCCAGTTCGCTGGCGCGGGCGCGGGGGAACAAGTCCCACCACTCGCGAGCGTCTTTGCCGGTGGTGGTGACCGGCAGGACCACCGGAGGCCGCGCCGTGATCGGCTTGCAGTAGATGTGCACACCGGCCGGCATCAGTTCGCGGGCGCGCGCCACCAACTTCTTGAAGTCTGACGTTCCCTCCCCCAGCGGCACCCACTGCACGGCAATGCCTTCGGGGTGCTCGTAGACCACCGAGTCCCGCAGGTGGAAGGTAACGGCCAGGGGGGCCAGATGCTCAATCGTGGTGGCCGGGTCTTCAAAGACGAACACGGGGTTACCGGTGTCGAGGTAGCTGCCGACAAACTCCTTGCCTGCCGTCTCGATCACCTGGCGAGTTTCCCAGGCTTGCAGCTCCTTGTGGTTCTCCAGGCCGATCTTGACGCCGGCATCCATCACCTGGCTGCGGACTTCGCGCAGCACCTTCACCGTGGTCTCGATGTGCTTTTCCACTGGACCGGGCGGCATGGCGCGCCGGTCCGAGGCCAGCAGTGCGCGCACGATGGGCGACCCGGTGGCCGCTGCCCGCTCAATGTTCTTGCGCAGCGTCGCGACGTTGGACGCATAGGCGTCGGCGGTCTTGGGTAGGATGGTGCCGCCGCCGGTTTCGACGCGGAGCTTCGCTTCCTGGGTCCATTGCCGGACCTCCGCCCAATGCTTGGGGTCCATCACACCGGGGTCGAGCGAATCCTGCAGGAAGATGGCGTCCAGCTTCTGCTCGATACACCAGTCGATCAGCTTCCGGTCGTTCCAGCGTTGGAAGCGCAGGCAATAAGTGTTGATCCCCAGCGGCCACGGGTCAGCCGGAGGCGCGGCGGCCACGGCCGAGGCGGCCAGGGCTGAAGAGAAGAAGGTGCGACGGGTCATGAATGCTCCTGGGGTATCGGCCGCGGGTGGGGCTTAGGGTTTGCTCAACAGCTCTTTCACGGCCTGCGTGATCACCGGCGCCGCTTCCGGGCCAATCGAGTTCACTTCGCCGTAGAGGCGCTTGGGCGCGTTGTTCAGCCAGGGTGCCTGATTGTCCCATTCGGCCTTGGGGATGATGTAGCCGATCTCGTCGTTGGTCAGGCCCAGCACCATGCGATATGGGGCCTTCATCATCGTCTTGACGCCCGGCTCGATGGCTGCGTCGGGGAAATCCGCGCCCGGATAGCGGACGACACCGCCCAGGCTGATCTCCGGGTAGAGTTCGCCCGGAATTGCCGCCGCTTCCAGCAGCGGTTTACCCCGGTGCATGATCCGCAACAGACCAACGGGCGTGGTGCTCACCTTGTCGGGACCAAAGGCCTTCCGGCCCTTGTAGAGATTGGCCGCCGCAGCTTGAACGAACCCTGGATTCGACACCGGGATCTTCACCAGCGTCTCCTGATAGGTGACTTTGCTCGACCCGGAAGGCCGCGTCTTGAGAACCGTGTCCACCACGATATCGGCCACACCGTTGCCGATCACTTCGGCCAAGCGGAATGAATCGGGCGGGGCGATCTCGTTGTAGCGCGGGTCACGCACCTTGACGCCCAGCGGTGTCATCAGGCCGCCCAGTGCTCCATTGATAAAGATGGTGACTCCGCCCAGGCGAGACTCCGTATCGCGGGCCAAGGCCCACGGAAAGTCGGCGGTCAGCAAGGTGTTCTTTGACCCCAGCGCCTCAGGATGGTTGGCCCAGTTGATCAACGTCGCGATGCCGCGTCCGTTGCCGCGGCTCAACCGCAGGATCACCAGTTCGTCGTCGAGCAATACCGGCGGGCGGCCATCGCGGATGTAGCTGGCCAGCTCCGGCGGACGCGTCTTGGTGACGGTCAGCTTTGCGCCCCGCATCGCCTTCAGTGCCGCCTGCGCCGCTTCGATGGTCCGCCGGACCACCAGGGCGTTGTACTCTTCGTTGATTCCGCTGACGCCCGGCGATGGCCCCCACAAGCCCAGTGTGTCGGGCGTCTCATGGCTATGCGTCGCGGCCACGATCACCTGCGCTTGCGGTACGCCCGCGCGGATCTTCTGCACGTCATCAAAAAACAGACCGATCGAATCGACGGAGCACAGCACCACCGGCGGACCACCGGAACGCATCGCCAGACAGCGCGCGTACAGCTCATCATGGACGCCCGTGGCCACACGATTGTTGCCGAAGCCAGCGATGTAGACGGGCTTGGCGGGGTCCATGGCCGGGGTAATGGTTCGCACGGCGGCTCCCGCCTGGATGCCACCCCAGGCAGGCAATGTGGACAGCAGCGGCAGCAGGGCCAGTATCGGGAAGGTAAATAGCCGGTTCAACCTGGAACTATAACATTGCTGACGCATTCAGCCCAAGCACGGCCGAGGATGGCGGGAACTACGCGCGCGGGTGGCGCAGGCTGGTGGCGAGATTCTGGAGTCCGTCCACCAGCCGGTCCACCGCGTCGGCACCCTGTCCGGCCTGTTCATCAAGCCGGGCTTCAATGCGGGCCAGAGCTTCTTCGATGGCGGTCAAACGGCGGTCCATCATGCCGCCCGATCCGCCCAGGGGAGGGGTGGTTCGGATCGGGGCGGCGGCAAGTTTGCCAGCGGACGGCACCCCAGGGGGAGGGGGGGTAACCGGGGGCGTCCGCTTGCTCATGTAGTCCTCAAGCAACGACTGCACTTCCTCGCGGCGCAACGCCGCTTCCTGCGCAAAGTTCGGCGGCTCTGCCGGAGCCGGAGCTTTCTCCGGGCGCACGCGAGCCGGAGCCACCGCCGCCGCGGCACCGTTGCCCGTGGATTTCTTCCAAGTCATCGCCAGGAGTTCCCTTACCTGGAGATAATCGTCGCTCGATCAAAAACCCAATAGGGCTTGGACCAAATTATTCTTTGGCCCGCACCGCCGCGGCGCTGGCCGGTGCCGGCTTGTCCTTCGCCCGTGCGTCGGCCACAATCTTGCGGACATCGGCGGCCAGCGTGGGGACGTGGTAGGTGATGCCGTCCTTGATGGTCCATTCAATGCCGGACTGGCCGGGCTTGGTACCGGCATTGCCGTTGGTGCCCGGCTGGTACAAGCTCTTGAAGTCTTCCAGTGGATTGCCGTTGACGATCAACATGTCCGCCGTATACCCCACCCGGACGCGGCCCAATTTATCCGCCTGACCCAGAATCTGGGCCCCGTTGGCGGTGGCATGCTGGATCACCTTCAGCGGGTGGAACCCCGCCTCCTGGTGCAGTTCCAGATTCCGCAGCAGGCCGAAGCCGTAGATCTGATAGATAAACCCGGCGTCGTCACCGGTGCCAATCAAACCGCCCTTGCGCTCAAACTCCCGCAGCGCCTTGAACCAGATCTGGTAGTTCTCTTTCCAGAAGGCCTCATCGGTGGACGACCAGTTCACATAGAACGACCCATGGTTGGCCAGATTGGGCGCAAAGAACTCTTCCAGTGCCGGGTGCAGGTAGTCTTTGAAGGCGGGCTGCGATTGCGCGCGCTGCAAGTCGCGGCCGGCTTCATAGATGTCGAGCGTTGGGTCCCAGGCGACGCCCTTGGCCACCATCCCATCCAGAACTTTGTCCAGAATCGTCCAGTCCGCTTCGCGCCAGATCCGTCCGGCGTAGCGGAACCGGTCCCCTTCATTGCCGTAGTTGTAGCCAGAGGGGAAGCTCTGGGTCTTGTCCTTGAACGCCGCGTCCGGAATGCCGTACCAATGCTCAATAGAGGCGGAGCCAGGAGCGCTGAAGTTGATGTCATCCCACGCGGTCGTCTCTTCGACACCGATGTGGTGCGCCGTCCGTAACCCCAACTTCCCTGCCTCATCCAGCGCAGCCTTCAGCACGTCGCGATAGGTGCCCAGAAACTTCACCCCGTCCGCGCCTTGTTCCTTGATCTGGCGGATGCGGGCCCGGGCTTCCTGCTCATTCTTGGCGCGGCCAAACATGGGGTAGACAAAGATGCGCGGCGCAGCCAGCTCGCCTTTGCGGCTGGCCTCTTTGTAAGCGAGTGTCTTGGCCGTCACGGAGCCGACGTCGCGGACCGTGGTGATGCCCGACATCAGCCACAGCTTCAGCACATAGTCGCGTGCCATGGGCACAAAGGACCGTTCTTCCTGCAGGTGCGCATGCAGGTTGATCAGGCCGGGCAGAACATACCGCCCGTTGCCCTCGATGATGACGTCGCCGTCCGGGCGTTGCGGACCGCGCGCCAAACCGGTGGGGCCGGCACCAGCCGACACCGGATCAAACGGGACGATCTGCGTAATGACGCCGCCCTCAATGACAATGTCTTTCGGACCCGCCGCAGGCGTACCGTTGCCTTCCACCACCAGCACATTCCGCACCACCATCTTGGCGGGGCGCTGCCCATGCACCGGCGCTTTGGACTGCGCCTCTACCGCCGTGGTCAACAGGCCGAAGGCCCAAATCGCAACTGCCCAACGTGTCCGCTGCATAGCGGGAATTCTAGCAACTCAGCGGGTCGGGTCCACGCAAGACATCTGTAGACCAAGCGCCCACCGCTTCTGGAAGCCCTTCCAGTACTTCTCGGAGGCGCCATCGCCCGTGCCAAACTCCGGCCCGCGCGCCTCACCCGGACCACCCGGCCAGACCGCTTCGCTGGACCTCTTGACGGGCACGCGCAGGTAAGCACGGCGGCTCTGGTCGCCCTTCAAGTGCAGGTCAAGAAACGCCGTCACAAAGTGCTGGTTGATGGCGGTGATGCGATCCTTGCGCCAGACGGGTTCCTCAAAGCTTTGGCGGGCAGCAAACGGCAGCGCGACATCGGGGGGAGGCGGATTGCCGCCGGTGTTGTGGCGGGCGTTTTCGTAGACCAGCAGGCAGCGCTCAGAGTTGACGGCCCAATCGTAGGCGCGCTTCACGCCCTGCTCATAGCCGGAGACGTCGTCCTGGTCGCCCACGATAAACAGTGACGGGATCTTGATGCCCGCCATGCCATCCGCGTCCCAGCTGTTCACCGGCGGCTGCGCGCCCCACGGGGCGATGGCGACGACGGCCTTCAACCCGGCGGGCCGTCGAGCGTCGAACTGCGGGTGGCCAGCGGTCCAAGGCTCCATCGCTTTGCCGGGCACCATGGTGACGGCGGCCGCTTTCTTGCTGTAGCCCGCACCGGAGCTGGCCAGCGCGCCGTAGCCGCCCATCGAGTAGCCAATGATCGCCACGCGCGTCTCGTCCACCAAGCCGCTCAAGACATCACCCGCACGCTTCCCCCGAGCGGAAAGTTCTTCAATCGTGAGCAACGGGTCCGCTGAGCGGTTCAGCACTGTGCTGGGGAAGCCACGGACTTCGCCAAACACGGAATCCGTGTGATCGATGGCCGCCACCACATAGCCCTTGGAGGCGATGTTCTCGCCCAGATAGGTCATGAACGTTCGCGAGCCGGGATAGCCGTGCGAGACGATCACCAGCGGGAACTTCTGCCCGGCCACGGGCGCGGCATCGCGCGTGGCCAGTCCGGCGATCTTAAACGTTGCGGGTGACCCGGGGGCGGGCGCGCGGCCCACCATGGCGCTCTCATAGACCGTGCCCGGCTTTTGCCCGGCGGGCAGCGTGGCCGGATACCACAGCTCGATTCTAAGCGGCCGGTCGTAGGTGGGCGATCCCTTCTCGGCAATGTAGTTCAGTACGTCGAGTTGAGCCCGATGCACCAGGTCCAGCGTGCGCACACCGACGGCAAACTTACCCACCGCCGCCAGTTCCGGCGCATCATTGGCGGGAACGGAAAACGGCCGCGCTGCCTCGGTCTGGGCGAACGCCGCCAGACCACACAAGCCAGTCAACAAGGAAAGACGCATGTGGTTATGGTGCCACGAGGCCCTAGCCCTCAGCCGGTGGCTCTACCGGGCAGCTGGTGACTGTACCGGCAGCCGGTTACTTGGTCTCCCGCACCAGTTGCCAAGGTGCCGGCGTGATCTTCAGCGCCGCTGCCAGGGGTCCGCGATGCGTGCCCTTCACCATCAGGTCCCGGCCAGCCTGCGTGAAGGCGAGCGTGCCCGGCTGCCCCAACATCGACACCCGCGTTCCTTCGCCCGCCATGACGTTGGGGACGCGAATGGTTCCGCCGGAAGTGGGCTTCAGCAGGAACGCGTAGACCGTGTCTCCCTTGCGGGTAAAGCGCACGTCAGCGTCGGCCTCACGCGCGGCGGCGCGCACCCAGGGCTTGGTGTCAAAAATACCTTCGCCGTGCACTTCCAGCCACTTGCCTAAAGTCCGCAAACGGTCCTGTTGAATCTCGCTGATGCTGCCATCCGGGCGCGGACCGACGTTCAGCAGCAAGTTCCCGTTCTTGCTGACGACGTCCACCAGTAGTTCCACTAACTTGTCAGCGGCCAATACGTGCTCCGGGCCTTCCACCTGGTTATAGCCGAAGCTGAAGCCCAGGCCCCGGCAGCTTTCCCATTTCTTCTCGACAATGGTGTCGTAGCGCGAATACTCGGGCGTCGAAAAGTCGAAGTGCTCGACGCCGAAGCGGTTGTTGACCAGGCCTTGCGGGTCACGGTTATAGAAGTCGCTGAAGATCTTTTCGAGCTTGCCCACTTTGGGATAGCCGATGTCATTCCAGAGAATGGCCGGCTGGTAACGGTCCATCAGTTCGTACCAGTGGGCGTCGGCATAGGCGGCATACTCGGGTTCCTGGACCACGGTGCTCGCCACGTCCGCCAGCGTCGCCACCGGCTTCGCCGAGAAGGTCCAATCGAGGCCGCCCGAATAGTAGAGCGCCATCTTCATGCCTTTGTTGCGGACGGCCTGCGACAGGTCGCCCACCAGGTCCCGTTCGACCAGCGGCAGGTCCGGCCGCCGTGGATTCTTCACTTTCGACGGCCACAGCGGGAAGCCGTCATGGTGCTTTGAGGTCAGCACCACATAACGCGCACCCACGGACTTGAACAGCGAGGCCCATTCGTCAGGCTGCCACTTCTTGTTGTCGCGGTTGAACGTCTCCGCAAAGCGATAGTAGTCGTAACCGGCACCGTACTTCGCCGCGTGGTGGGCGTAGGTTTTGGATTCTTTCAACCGGATGGAGTTGAGATACCACTCGGCGTAAGGGTTCTGGTAGAACCACTTATTCCAGTCCACCTTGCCCAGCTCTCCGGTGGGTGGTGCCCAGGCCGGCACCGAATAGAGCCCCCAATGCACAAAAATGCCGAACTTGGCATTGGCATACCATTCGGGCAAAGGATGCCGGCGCAGACTGGCCCAATCGGCTTCGTACTTTGCTGGTGGACCGGGCGGGCCGAACTGGGCGGAAAGCGGAACTGCCGCCGCACCTGCGGCGAGGGATTGGCCAAAGTGGCGACGCGTAAGGGTAGGCATTGCCCACGGTTGTATCACAAACCGCGGGCAATGGAAGAGGCAGGCGGAAACCCGAATAAGTGCGAGAGGGTCAAGTGCTCAACCCTCCCGCACGCGGGTAGACGTTACGGCGTGGGCGTGGCCTTCTTGATCTCATCCACGATGATCTTCGTGAACGCTTCAACGAACGGCCGTCCGGCGGTGACCAGATTCTCGCGGGTCATGTAGTCGAGTTCGATGTCGGGCCTGACGCCCACATTCTCGATATAGGGCGACGCGGGGAAGCCCGCGATGTTGCGCGATTCCGACCGCACCATCAGGGATTCGGTGACGCGAGTGTTGGTTTCGCTGTACCAGCCACCCGGCACGTCGATGACGCTGCCGCCCGCGCCATTGGTGCGCACGCCCACGATCGGGCCACGCTTGTTGTCCTGCATCAGGGCCGGGAAGTAGTCGCCGGTGGAGGTGGAGAAATCGTCCACCAGCACGATCAGCGGCTTGCGATAAGCAGTCGGCAGGCTGTTGATGGTGTAGCCCCAATCGCAGATCGGAGCCGGGCCGGGCATGCCCCGGTTGGCGTTGTACGCTTCGGCGAGCTGGTTCCGGATGAAGGTATAAAGTTCGATCGTCCAGGGCGGTGCGTTGAGCCCCCGCAACTGGGTGATCGAGTTGTCGTAGGCGAGAATGCGCGAGATGGTGGGACGGAAGGCCAATCCCGCATGGGTGTGATTGCCGGGCACGATACGCGCCGCAATGTCGGAGGCGCTGCAGATGCTGCCGCCCGTGTTGCGCATCACATCCACCACCAGCCCGTCCGTGTTGGCGTTGAAGAACGCGACCTCGGCTTCCAGTTGAGCCAATTGCGCGTTGGAGTAGACAGGGAAACTGCCGATCCGCAAGTAGCCGATCCGCTGCCCTTCACTCTGGTAGACGCCCGTGTAGAAGACATCCGAGGCCAGCCTTCCCAGCCGGGTGGTGAAGCCCGTGGGCAGGTTCCAGACCATGAAGCGCGAGCCATAGTTCAGCACGCCCCGGGGCGACAGTTCATTCCCGGTTTCCGGGTTGACCACCACCGGGTTCTCCCGCCGCAGTTCCGGCAGGTCATCGGCGGCGATGTGCATCTCATAAAACACCTTGCGCCATGCCGGCAGGTCCGTCGTCTCCACCGGGGCATCCGTAGCCGAGCCTGACGCAGTGGCCGAAATGACTGGTGAAGGTACCTGGCCGAAGGTCCGTACCGGGAACCCGGACTTGTTCCACCGCATGCGGTAGGTCTGCAACTCACCCGAGGCGCGGCGAATCTCGACGACGGCCTCGTCACCCACATCGACGGCCCGCGGCACGGCCGACTGGGCCCTGGACGTGATGCGCTGGACGCCCAAACGCAAGCCCGCCCGTGGATTGCCGGCACCTCTAAACTTTGCCAGTTCCTGGCCCACTTCCATGGCCGGGCGGCCGTCAATGGTCACCAGTTCATCACCTTCGGTGAAGGGAAAGTCGCGAACGGGAAGCGCATTGCGATCCACCAGATCGATCAACACCTTGCCGTCGTAGATATCCGCAAAGAAGCCGAGCGAAGCCACAAAGTTCGCGGTCATGCCAAGACTGACGTGGGTATCCTGGAAGCTACCCGTGTATTCCATCAATACTTCGGCGTACTCCAAGTCATTCCTGGCGGCCCGGGCACGCTGAATCCACGGCACCAGATCCAGCACATTGACGCCCAAAGCGGCCACTTTCCAGTTGGCCGGGGCGTAACGCTTGGCGTACATCCCAGCGATGGTTTGCAGGTCCTGGACCCGCTGTTCCGGCGTGAGTTGCGCCAGCAAGCCGGGGGCGGCGGCACAAGACAACAAAACTACAGTAACGATCTTCAACAAAGAACTCTCCTTTGATGCCGTCCTGAAATCGAACCGCATACATCATTCTTAACAAACAATTACGGATGAATTCAGCAGTTCGCCCCGCCGAGCATCAGATTGGCCACGGAATTCGGATATATTTACTGCGCAAAAGCCGGATCAGATTTGGCGTCCGGACGCGGCTTCCATTCCAGCGAATAATACTGCCCGCGGTCACGCGCCCAGGGGTCAAACGCATTGATCACGTGGCTCAACTCCCCCGCCAACTCCGGCGTATTCCGCAGCAGGATCCGCTTCATCGGCGACACCGGATACTTGTGGCCATTCACCAGTTGAGGCTCGAACTGCGGGCCGGTGGGTCCGTTGTCGTTCACCCACTTGACGCCGAGCGAGCTGTAGAACTCCGGCCGAAAGCCGGAGGTGAGGAATCGGTCGCTAAACAGGCGGCGCGAGGCATTCAGGATGAACACGACAAACTGCGTTTCAGAGATGGCATAGCCATGCGGACGCACCGGCTCAGCGTGCCAGCCCACGACGGTGTCGACGTCTTCGATATTGTCGATCACGGTGCCGCTCGGCTTGCCCAGGCAATCATCCACGTACTTACCGTTGATCCGCTGGGCCGTGCTGATGATCTTGCTGGCGTCGCAGGTGTGCTGGCCGTAGATCTCGCGCATCGCAGTGACCATCTTCTGCTGCTGCGCCTTGGCGGCCGGGGCGGCGTTGGGGGCCACAAAGTCATCAAAGCTGGTTAGCGTACGCAGCCCGTATTGGCGGCGGAATTCGTTGAAGCGGGGCACGCCATGCTGCCGGTCCCGCATGATGTCGAGCGCGAGTACATCCAGTTGTTTGGTGCCGCTCTGCAAGCGCTCCACCCGGAGGTTCTGCAGAAACTGCGGTGCATTGCCCAGGGTGAGCAAGCCCAGCCGCTGGCGGCCCATCGTCAGGCCCCAGTTGGCCAGCCCCGCGTCGCGCACCACGGGCGCGGATTTGCCGCGGAAGGTCTCCACCACGGGTACTTTCTTCGCAATCTGATTGGGCTGGTCGAAAGTGCGGTACTCCAGCAGATCCGGCACCAGGCTGTGAAGACGATAGACGGTGACGAACTCCTCGGGGAAGTTGAAGGCTGACCCAAAGTGGTTGACGCCGCGGTTGAGGCTGTCCGGGTCGTTCAAGTTGTAATTGCGCTGCGTGCTGCCCAGGCCGAAGATTCCGGGGCCGGAGGCAAAGACGCTGTACCATTCGTTGGCGCGCCGCGGGTCAGACGACTTGCCCTTGTGCACGACGATGTCTTGCAGAATCTTGGTCAGCAACTGGTGGTCTTTGCCAAACAGCCCGTTCCAGTTGCCGTTCATGCCGACGTAGAGCGGCTCGTTGTAGAGCAGCTGTGGCGTCCACTCAATGGTGTGGACCTTGGCGATCTCGGCGGCCGGCGTCACGTCAGCGTAGGTGATCTTCTTGTCGGGGCTCGATGGATGGCGCAGCCCGCTGTCCGCCGTGGGTGTCGCGGCGGCTTGTTTGCGGAAGGTGTCGACGAAGGCGTTGTGCTCGCGAGCAAACAGATTCGAGTAGAAGCTGATGCCGACGGTGTAGTTGTCCGGGAAGCCGGTGGCCTCCTGGCCGGCCCAGTCGGGCAGCATCGGATCGCTGGCGGCCAGTAGCGGGAGAAACTTCTCGGTCTTGCCGGTCGCAGGCACCAGCTGCAGCTTGGCCGGATCCTGCGGGTCGCGCTTCACTCGCTTGACGGAGGTGGCGTCGTAGCCATAGATCTGCGAGGCGTCCCACCAGGCGGTGTTGTTGTTGCGGAACGTCTTGGGCGCGCGCTCCTGTTGAAGCTTCCCGGCGGGGTCTTTGAAGGTCCCGGCAGGCGAATCCTGCGCCACCAGCGACTGGTCGATCCGGTCGCCCGGGCGGCAGCCATACTTGGCCGCGTCGGCTTCGGTGCAGCCCAGGGTCATCCAGGTCCTGGTGTCGTTTTGGCCCTCTTCCATGTGTGTGAACCAGTCATGCGTCATGAACTGGATCCAGAACGCGGCCAGGACGTTGAAGAATGGCGCCTTCTGGTAGTCGCAATTCGCCGAGGGATCGTTGTTTGGCAGCCCAAAGCCGGCATTGCATTTGCCCGGGTCGGCTTGCGCACGGGTCAGCAAACGCCGGCTGATCACCTGCGGGTCCGGTTGCAGCAGCCCCAGGCGTCCACCGTGGCGCGCCTTCACCATGTCGTTCAGCGCGAGGTCGGGGAAGGTGGCCTCAAACTCGACATTGCGGGCAAACAGCTGCCCAGTGGAACCCATGGCCGGGTTCAGGACATCGTTGCAAATGCCGGTCAAGGTCCGCCCGCGAACCAGGTCTCCCTGGCAGATCTGTTGTCCTTGCGGGGTCACTTTCAACTTGCTGAAGTCAGGATGCGCGGCGGGCAGGTTGAAGGGCGTCCAGGATTTCAGCACCGGCCCGGCCTTGCCGTCGCGACCGAGCACATACTCCTTGTAAGTGCCGCTATTCTCGAAGAGATTGAAGCGGATCAGCTCCACCCGCTCGGTTTCGAGATCCAGCAACGCACCCCGGATGCCCCGCTTCGCCGGAGACATCAAGCCCTTGCCGGAAACGCCGCCGGGGCCCAGCGTCGCAGCATCGCCCGTGCCCCAATAGTTGCCCCAGTCCACCCACGGCAACCCCTTGGCCTTTACGGCAGCCTCGCCACCCCGGCAAAGCGCCTTGTACTCCGCCACCTCGCCCTCGAACCGGTCCGCCCGCTCTTCGGGATTGACCGGAAAGGCGTGCAATAGCGTGTCCAGGCAGGCTTTGCGCGTCGCCTCGTCGGGAATGTCCTTGCAGGAAGAAAGGGCGAGTGCCGCAGCAATCAACCCCAGAATCGGCCTGGGCCGGAGGAAGGAACGATGTGCCATTGAAATGCCCTCCAAATCGGCGATCAGTCGTCACCGTTTTGTGATACGCATCAGGCTATCACGAGAGGCGCAAGGGCTGACACTGCGCACCTAGGCACACGGGTGCGCTAGCTTAGTCCCTTGAGCCAGCCAGCTGACTAAGCCGTCCAGCGCTTGAAGATCAACGAGCCGTTGGTGCCGCCGAAGCCGAAGGAGTTCGACAGGGCATAGTCGATCTTCATGGGCCGGGCGACATTGGGGATGTAGTCCAGGTCGCAACCCTCGCCGGGTTCGCCCAGGTTGATGGTGGGTGGAGCGATCTGGTCCCGCAGGGCCATCACGGTGATGCCTGCTTCCAAACCGCCGGCGCCGCCCAGCAGGTGGCCGGTCATCGATTTGGTGGAAGAGACCGCGACCTTGCTCGCGTGCTCACCAAAGGCCCACTTAATGGCCTTGGTTTCCATGACGTCACCCAGCGGCGTCGAGGTGCCGTGGGCATTGACGTAGTCAATCGCTTCCGGAGCCAGCTTGGCGTCCTTCAGCGCATTGCGCATCACGCGGTATGGACCATCGCCATCTTCCGAGGGCGCCGTAATGTGGAAGGCGTCGCCGGACATGCCGTAGCCGACAATTTCGGCATAAATCGGCGCGTTCCGGGCCAGAGCGTGTTCCAGGTCTTCCAACATCAGGACACCCGCGCCCTCGCCCATCACGAAACCGTCGCGATCTTTGTCCCATGGCCGGCTGGCCAGCTTCGGTTCGTCATTCCGCGTCGACAAGGCTCGCATGGCGGCGAATCCGCCCACGCTCATGGGCGTAATGGCCGCTTCCGCGCCACCGCAGATCATGGCGTCCGCATAGCCGTGCTGGATCAACCGGAAACTGTCGCCGATCGCATGGGCGCCCGTGGTGCAGGCGGTGGCGGTGGCGGAGTTGGGGCCTTTGGCACCGGTCCGGATGGACACGTGGCCCGAGGCCAGGTTGACGATGGTGGCCGGAATAAAGAACGGTGAGATGCGGCTGGGGCCGCCTTTGAGGTACTTCTCGTGCTCCCGCTCAATGACTTCGAAGCCACCGATGCCGGAGCCGATATAGACCCCCACCTGCTCACAGTTCTCCGGCGTGATCTCCAAGCCAGAGGACTTCACCGCTTCATCTGCTGCCGCTACGGCAAACATCATGAAACGGGCGAGTTTCTTGATTTCTTTCTTCTCAAACCATTGGAGCGGATCGAAATCCTTCACTTCGCAAGCGATTTTGCAATCGAATGCGGTGGGATCGAACTGGGTGATGACACCCACTCCAGATTGGGAGGCCAAAAGAGACTTCCAAGTCTCCTCGGCCGTGTGGCCGACGCCGGACATTAGTCCAACGCCGGTCACCACGACTCTGCGCGGCACGGATTTTTCTCCCTGAGGCCTAAAGTCTACTTCTTGCCTTGGTTCTTGTTGATGTAGTCGATGGCATCGCCCACCGTCTTCATCTTCTCGGCGTCTTCGTCGGGCACTTCCAGGCCAAACGCTTCTTCAAACGCCATCACCAACTCGACGATGTCGAGGGAGTCGGCACCGAGGTCGTCAACGAATGACGCGGTCTTGTCGACCTGGCCTTCGTCCACACCCAGCTGCTCGACGATAATCTGTTTAACCTTTTGCTCGACCTGCTCAACGGTCACTAGTAGCCTCCCAAAGAATCTGAGTTTAGCAGCAAAGCTGCCTGCAACAAAACTTCACAAACGGGCTGTAACCCTGGGGTCACCCGCCGCGCCTTAACTGTCAATCCCCGTTACACCGGCGGGCATCCACACCCCAATCGTGATGCCCGCCACCCCTAAACTTCAGCGCTTCCAGATTCAGGCAGCTTCTCTTTAGAAGCACCAAGCCTCCGGTACGCTTCACCAATCTACGCTTCCTCAAACATTCCTTCAAACAGAATGCTCGACAGGTAACGCTCGCCCGCGTCGGGCAGAACCACCACGATCGTCTTGCCCGCCATCTCTGGCAAGTGGGCCAACCGGACAGCGGCCGCGGCGGCGGCACCGCAGGAGATCCCACATAGGATACCCTCTTCCCGCGCCAACCGGCGGGCCATCTCCACGGACTCTTCGTTGGTGACGTGCTCCACCCGGTCCACCATGGTGATGTCCAGCGTGTCCGGCACAAAGCCCGCGCCGATGCCCTGGATCTTGTGAGGCCCTGGCACCACCGGCTCGCCCTTCAACGTCTGGCTGATCACCGGCGAATTGGTCGGCTCCACGGCCACCGACAACAGAGGCTGCTTCCGCACTTGCTTAAAGTAGCGGGAGATCCCCGTAATCGTGCCGCCCGTGCCGACGCCTGATACCAAGACGTCCACCGCACCACCCGTGTCATCCCAGATCTCCGGACCCGTCGTCTCCACGTGCACTGCCGGGTTCGCCGGATTCTTGAACTGCTGCAACAGGAGGTAACGCGCCGGGTCCGCCGCCGCCATATTCTCCGCTTCCTGGATGGCCGCGCGCATGCCGCCGGCGCCGGGCGTCAGCACCAACTTGGCGCCCAAGACCTTCAGCACCTTGCGACGCTCGATCGACATCGTTTCTGGCATGGTCAACGTGATGGGGAAACCGCGAGCGGCCGCGACAAAGGCCAGCGCGATGCCGGTGTTGCCGCTGGTGGGCTCAATCAATTCGACGCCCGGCTTCAACAGGCCGCGCTTCTCCGCGTCCCAGATCATGTTGGCGCCAATGCGGCACTTCACCGAATAGGCGGGATTGCGGCCTTCAATTTTGGCCAGCACGGTGGCCGGTGCCCCACCCGTGACACGGTTCAACCGGACCAGCGGCGTCCGGCCAATGGAAAGCGAGTTGTCGTTGAAGTAAGCCACTAGATGTCCCAATTCGGCACGTAGCGGTTCTGCCGCTCTTGCCAAGCACGCACCAGATCCTCAACCGTAGTCCGATCAATCACGGCGGAGACGGCCCCATCCACGCGGTCCCAGAGATCAGTAAACGGGGTCTCCTTGCGCTTGCGCCCCGGCCGATTGCCGCCCACATAGCGCAACACATCGCCGGCCGAGACGGCCGAGGCAGGCCGCGCCAGCAGGTAGCCGCCTTCGGCTCCGCGTTTGGATTCGACAAAACCGCCCTGCTTCAACCCCGCCAGAATCAATTCCAAAAACTTCTGCGGGATCTTCTGACGCTTGGAAATGTCCGCGATCTTCACCGGACCCTGACCAGGGTGTGCGGCCAGATCGAACAATGCGGCCAGCGCGTACTCGCCCTTAAGTGAAATGTTCATTCACGTCGAACCACTGTGAGATTACTGGAATTGCCCCCCGAAGGTCAATCGAGCAGCGGAGACGGTTGCGCCGGGCATCGGAGTAAACTATAGTTAACTTTCGACCGTAACCGATGGATTCCACACTCCCAGGCTCGATTCATGTCGAGACGCTCCGCGGCTGGCGGAGATTTCTCGCCTTCTCGGGGCCGGCCTACCTGGTCAGCGTGGGGTACATGGACCCGGGCAACTGGGCGGCGGACCTGGAAGGGGGTTCGCGCTTTGGCTACCAGTTGCTGTGGGTGCTGGTGGTCTGCAATCTGATCGCGCTGTTGCTGCAAACCCTTTCGGCGCGGCTGGGCATCGCCAGCGGGCGGGACTTGGCGCAGTGCTGCCGGGAACAGTACCCCCAGCCGGTGGTCTGGGCGCTGTGGGTGCTGTGTGAAATTGCCATTGCGGCTTGTGATCTGGCGGAGGTGCTGGGTACGGCTATCGGGCTGAAGCTGCTGTTCGGGCTGCCTTTGCTGGCGGGCGTCTTGATCACGACGCTGTCGACCCTGGGAATCCTCACCTTGTCCCGTTCGGGCATCCGGATGCTGGAACGGCTGGTATTGGGATTGGTGGCGGTGGTGGGCGCCTGCGTGGCCACGGAGCTGGTTCTGGCGCGGCCGGAGTGGGCGGAGGTCGCCCTGGGTCTGAAGCCGTCGCTGTCGCCGGAAATGCTGCTGGCCGCCTGCAGTCTGCTGGGGGCTACGGTGATGCCGCACAACCTGTACCTGCACTCTTCCCTGGTCCAGACCAGAGCGATTGATGATTCGTACCGTTCGCGCAACCGGGCGGCTTGGTACAACCTGCTGGATTCCGTGCTGGCCTTGAACGGTGCCTTCCTGGTGAATGCCGGCTTGCTGGTGTTGGCGGGTACGGTCTTTTTCAAGAACCACATCGTGGTCACCCGGATTGAGCAGGCGCATGAACTGCTGGCCCCACTGATGGGCGCGGGTCTGGCCTCCGGGGTGTTTGCGATCGCGCTCATCGCCAGCGGCCAATCGTCCACCGTCACCGGCACGCTGGCCGGGCAGATTGTGATGGAAGGCTTCCTGCAACTCCGGATGCGGCCCTGGCTGCGCAGCCTACTCACGCGTCTGGCGGCCGTGGTCCCGGCGGCGCTGGTCATCTTCTTCATGGGCGAAGCCGCCAGCTACCGTCTGCTGTTGCTGAGCCAGGTCATCCTGAGCCTCCAACTGCCCTTTGCCGTCATTCCGCTGATCCATTTCACCAGTGACGGAGAACGGATGCGGGAAATGAAGAACAATATGGGCCTGCGTATCGGGGCCTGGGCGGCGGCATTGATGATTGTGTCGCTGAACCTCTGGCTGGTGGCCAAAGTGGTGCCCGCCGAATGGGCGATTCCGATGGGCGCGCCGCTGCTGGCTCTGCTGGGATACGTCGCCTTCGCCAACCGGCGGAAGGCCGTGGCGCCGCTGCTGCCGGAAGCGCCGGTGTCCGTCCCGTTTGCGGCACCCCAGTACCAGCGGATCCTGGTGCCGCTTGACCACTCCAGCCTGGACCGGGCGGCCTTGACGCACGCCGCCGCCATGGCCAAGCTCTACCGTGCCAAGCTGCTCCTGCTGCACGTCGAAGAAGGCGTCGCCAGCCAGGTCTATGGCGACCAGGCCCGGACCGCCGAAGAAACCGAGGGAGCCGAGTACCTGCGCCACATCGAAGAGTCACTCCGGGGCCAGTCAATCGAGGTAGAGAGCTTCACCGCCTACTCCACCGACCCGCGCGCCGAGATCATCCGTTTTGCCCGCCAGCATCAGCCGGACTTGGTGGTGATGGGCAGCCACGGCCATCAAGGCATCAAAGACATCATCTTCGGCTCGACAATCAATGCCGTGCGCCATCAGTTAAAAGTGCCCGTCCTGGCGGTCCGCGGCGAGTAGGCCTCGATAGTTAGTGGTGTCG
Organism: Acidobacteriota bacterium; assembly: GCA_026394075.1. Taxonomy (GTDB): domain Bacteria; phylum Acidobacteriota; class Terriglobia; order Bryobacterales; family Bryobacteraceae; genus JAPKYZ01. Next base: position 28,394 of record JAPKYX010000189.1, on the reverse strand, counting down.
TCCGCGACCTTGGCGGATCTCCTCAACACAGTAGGGTGACAGTAAAGATGTCCTGGCCCATCTGGGTCATTGTCGTGGGGTTCTGCAATCGACTCTTGGCGACTGTATGGAACAGTGTAGAATTCGCTCATGTCGATTCTCCTGTTCGGGACTATGGTGGCTCAATTTCTAACTGAAATAACTCCCCGTCAACTACCGGATGCGACGATGCAGACGCAGCCAATAGTGAAGGAATCGCGGCACGTTACTTCAGGCTCGACTCCGGTTCCGAAGATCGATGACCGCCTTCGGCGTTCCGCACTTGAGCTTGATCGGGTGCCGGTCCTGATCCTGTTGAAGGAGCAACCGCAAAAAGAGCTCTACCTGCGGGCGCAGTCAGACCGGCGAATCCAGTTCGAGACGGCAGAAGCGGCCCTGGCAGCTTCGGTAGCCAGCGGTGAACGCCAACCGCAGTTAAGGGCGCAGAAGACCTTGGATGAACTCACGATGGAGACACGTCGAGAGACAGCCTTCGCGCTTGAGCGCCAAGTTGGCCACCTCCAGCAGGCCTTGATGGACCGCCTAACAGCCGGGGGCGCGACCGACGTCTTCAAGTTCCGGCTCATCAACATGGTGCGCGCCGAGGTCCCATCGCGGCTCCTGGCGACACTGGAATCGGATGATCTGGTCGCTCAAATAGGGCTGGTGGAGCGCGAGCAGATCCAGATGGATTTCAACGCCATTTGGACGGGTGCCTCTGCGTTTTGGGCCGCAGGGTTCACCGGGAGCGGCGAAACAGTGGCCGTCTTGGATACTGGCGTGGATGCTTTGCACCCGGCATTGATCGGTCGGGTCCAGGGCCGCAACTTTGTGGCCAATAACCCCAATTGCAATCCTCTGGACCGCCTGACGGCGGGAGACCTGAATGGGCATGGCACTCATGTCGCAGGAACGATCGCTGGTTTCTCCAACGCTCTCGCCCCTTTCGGGCGTGGAGTCGCCTATGGTGTCGGTTCAATCTACAACGGCAAAATCGGATGCGGTGACGGTTCTGTTTGGAGCGATGCCCGCTTGACCGCGCTGGAGGACGCCCTGTTGATGTCGGCGGCGCGCATCATCAACAACAGCAGCGGTTCACTGGCGGCGGCCCCCGAGGACGACTTGAGTGCCCGAGTCATCGATGCCGTCATCGATGTGTTCGATCTGGTTTGGGTGAATGCCGCCGGAAACAGCGGCCCCGGCGCGCGTACGCTCGGTTCTCCGGCGCAGGCCTACAACATCATCAGCGTGGCAAATGTTGATACCCGCATATCGCTGAATCGGGAGTTAGCCGTGATTGCGCCGAGCAGCAGCCGTGGGCCCACGGCCGGGGGCCGGGCCAAGCCGGACATCGCTGCCCCGGGGACCAGTATTATCTCGGCCCAGGCGGGGACGAGCACATTCTCGATCTTGACCGGAACGAGCATGGCCGCCCCGCACGTGGCTGGCGCGGCGGCGCTACTGCGGCAGGCTGGTGTGAGAGATCGATTGCGGATTAAAGCGCTGTTGCTAAACACCACCGACACGCAGAGCTGGGACTCAAGCCGCGGCTGGGGCTATATGAATCTACAAAGGGCCTTTGAACAGCGCCAGTGGATCACTTCGGCGGAACTGGCGCCCATCGCCGGTGCCTCGCAACTTTGGCGAGCAACGATACCGGCCGGAAAGTCCTTCTTTGCGACAGCGGTCTGGAATCGCTACTTGAATGCCGAGGCAACCGCCATGTCTCTCCGCGATGTCGATCTCTACATTCTTGGACGTAGCTCGGGTGCGCTGCTCGCCCGGTCGGACGGGTTCCTGAATAACGTGGAACAGATCGGGTACCGCAACTCGACTGCCTCTCCCGTGGATGTAGTCGTCCGTCTGCAGGCGGCCAACGCTGGCTTCAGTCGGCTGGCTGGTTCAGGGGAGCCCTTTGCCTTGGCCGTGTCGGAACCCGCCGTTGTGCCGGTCCGGGGCCCCATATTTTCCGGCGGCTGCAACCCGCCGGCTACCGTGAACTTGGGGCTGGTGACGTTCTCCTGCACCATCACCAATACCGGTGACTTGGCGTCCGTTGGTGGAAGCGCGCATTTATCAGACGGGATGCGAGAGGTGGTTCGGAACACGATTGGTCCCATTGCGCCGCAGGGTTCACTGACGACCACGTTCTCGTTCGTCGCCACCAGTGCCGGTAGCGTGAGCCTTCGCTTTGGACTTTCGGATACGGGCTTTCTGGCTGCGCCCGTCTTCTCTGCCCCCTTCAGTATCGTTATTTCTGCGCCGCTGACAGCCCCAGCGATTACCGAAGTGGTCCACGGAGCCTCTTTTGCTCCCGAGATTGCCGCCGCGACCTGGGTGACGATTCGCGGGCGGGACTTGGCCCCCACAACCCGGATCTGGGTGGCCTCGGACTTCGTCGGGAACCAACTACCCACATCACTGGATGGGGTAAGCGTGCGGATCAACGGGCGACCGGCTTTGGTCTACTATGTGAGTCCCACGCAGCTGAACGTGCTCGCGCCGGACGATACCCAGACCGGGTCCGTGGCAGTTCAAGTGACAACACGCACCGGAACCAGTAACCAATTCATAGCAAGAAAGATAGCTCTCTCACCATCACCATTTTCTTTCACCGCCGCTGGTACCGTTTTCGCCGCTGCGGTCCCTGTCGATGGTGCCTACGTAGCACCAGCCGGAGCCTTCGGAACCGGTGCTGCCAGTCGACCGGCTAGACCGGGTGACGTGATCTCGATCTACGGCACGGGGTGTGGTCCCGGCACTTCATTCACGCCAGCCGGGCAGATCGTCAGCGTCGCTGGCCCCCTGACGCTCTCGTCCAGCGCGTCGATTGGCGGTGTGGCCGCTCGAATTGAATATGCGGGCGTGGCCGGTTCGGGATTGTGCCAGTTCAATGTCATCGTGCCCAACCTCGTACCAGGAAACTGGCCATTTCTGCTCACTGTGGGTGGCGTCACCAGTACGTTTCGTCCGCCGGTCCCAGTGAATCGCTGACGTTGCCGAGGATCCGCTAACCAACGAAATCAGTGGCGTGCACCGAACGCCTTGTCGACTGCTTGATAGTCTAGAACTCGATGCCTGACTCTGACCGGTCCGAGAATATCCCAATTTCCGCCCTGACCGGACTGCGGGTGCTGGATTTTTCGCATGCTCTGGCGGGGCCGTATTGCACCATGCTGCTGGCCACCTATGGGGCCGAGATCTGCAAGGTAGAGTCGCGGCAGGGTGGCGATATGGGGCGCGGATGGGGGCCACCGTTCCAAGGTGGCGAATCCAGCTTCTTTCTCGGCTTGAACCGCGGCAAGCTGGGCGTGTCGATCGATCTCAAGCAACCGGAAGGTATCGAGCTGTGTTTGAAGCTGGTGGAGCAGGCCGATGTACTACTTGAGAATTTCCGGCCTGGAACCATGGAGCGATTAGGGTTAGGGTACAGCGCCACGAGTGCCAGAAATCCCCGGTTGATCTATTGCGCCATCTCCGGCTACGGGCAGGACGGACCATCCCGGGACGAGGCGGCCATGGATGTGATCGTGCAGAGCTCCTCGGGATTGATCAGTGTGACGGGCACGACGGACGGCCAGCAGGTGCGCTGCGGCTACGGGATCTCGGACATTACGGCGGGGATGTTCTCCGTCATCGGCATCCTCCTGGCCCTGCGGGCGCGGGAGCGGACGGGACGGGGGCAGTTCGTCGACGTCTCCATGCTGGATGGCATGATCTCCGCGATGAGCTCGAACTTTTCCACCTTCCTCGGTTCGGGTGAACTTCCCTTCCCCATGGGGACCGCTTTCCCCACTGTGGTGCCCTACCAGGTGATCCCCGCCGCTGATCGAGGAGTGGCCATTGCGGTTGGTAGTGAAAAGCTGTGGGTCGCCTTCACCAGAGCCATCGGAAGACCGGATCTGGCAGAGCATAAAGACTTTGCCTCGAATGCCGACCGCATTCGGAATCGCCGGGAACTCGACCGGCTGCTCGAGGAGTCATTCGCCCGGCACACCGGCGAAGAATGGATTCCAAAACTCCGTGCCGCCGGTATTCCCTGCTCATTGGTCCGCCGGTTTGACGAGGTGGTCAACGACCCGCAAACCGCCGTCCGGCAGATGTTCCCGGAGCTGGACCATCCGGTGGCCGGGCCACACCGGGTGACGGGCGCGCCGGTGAAACTGTCGGACACGCCACCGGTGATCGAACGCCCGGCACCGCGGTTGGGGGAACATACCCGGACCGCGCTGATGGACTGGCTCGGACTGGACGCCGCGGCACTCGACAGGCTCGAACGGCAGGGAGTCGTGTTTACAGGAAATTGCTCGGATTCGTAGCATTTTGTCATTTATCATGAATGCTTTAGGCATTGTTTTCTAATGTTTTAGTTCCGCTAGACGACGGACCTTAGAGAGACGAGGACGGGCCGGGACACAACTGTGTCATCGGGACACAATCTGAGCCGGGCCCGAACCGCCAAGCCCTTCATTTCCCGCATGCCTCCATTGGCATCCCACTTGCATCTATCGAGGCGGGTATGAAGATCGCTCAGATCATCGCCGTTTTGCTCGCGGGAGCGTTCGCCGCACAAGCGACGACGTTGCAGCGTCTTTCGGTGGCCGAAATGACCGATCAAGCGACGGCGATTGTTCGGGCGAAGGTCACGTCCTGCGCTGGTGCTTTTCGCGGAACTTTGATTTACACCAACTGCACCTTGAGCGTGATTGAACGCTGGAAGGGTGCGGCGCAAGCAACGGTTTCCATCTCCATCCCCGGTGGCACGGTTGGCACACGTCGCCAGACCTTCTCCGGGACGCCCACCCTCAATCCAGGTGACGAGCAGATTTTCTTTTTGTGGACTGGACGGTCGGGCATCACGCAAGTGATGGGCTTGTCACAAGGTTTGTTGACCTTGGAGAAGGCATCGAACGGCACCGTCTACGCCACCCGCACCCCGACCACCGAGCGGATGCTGGATGGAGCGGGACGGCCAGTGGCCGATGAGGGCGTTGATGTACCGCTAGAAGAATTGAAATCTAGCGTGATGAATCGAATCGGGTTAAAGGCCAAACAATGAGCCTGCGCCGCGCAGCAATGGTGATCGTATCGATCCTGGCCATGAGCCCGGTGGCGGATGCCTATTACCACTTCCTGCGGTACCAGAATCGTGCTGGGCAATTGGTGGCTCTGCCGCAGCGGTTTGACCTGTCGGTGTTGCCCAACAAGACGGTCAGCTACTTCATCACCTCCGAACTGCCGCAATCGATGGCACCGGGCGATTCCATGGCCCGGCTGACCAGCCAGATCCGGCTGGCCGCCAAACAGTGGAGCGAAGTGGAGACATCGGAACTGCGGCTGCAGTTTGGCGGCGCGGTACCGCCTCCGTTTGTGACGCAAGCGACGCCCGGCATTGATGTGGTGTTTGACGAAGTTCCGCCGGGTCTGTTGGCCTTAGGCGGCCCGACCTCGGTGGTGGAACCGGTACCGGGTTCAACGTTTGTCCCCATCCAGCGCTCGACGATTATTCTGCCGCGCAACTTGAACGACCAGCCCAGCTGGACCGACGCGGCGTTTATGACCCTGGTGCATGAGTTTGGCCACACGCTGGGCTTGCAGCATTCTTTGGTTTCATCCACGATGGCGACGCAGTTGACCCGGGCCACCACCCGGGGCCGGGCTTTGGCGGCGGATGACATCGCGGGCCTCTCCCTGCTCTATCCGACGCGGGCCTTCCAGTCCAGCTTGGGAGCGATTGCCGGCCGGGTGACGCAAGGCGGTGCGGGTCAGGCACTGGCCAGCGTGGTGGCGATTGCACCGGGTGGCGCGGCCGTGGGGACACTGACGGGTCCGGATGGCAGCTACCGGATTGAAGGCTTGGCACCGGGTACCTACTATGTCTACGTGCACCCGTTGCCGCCGGCGCAAACGGGCGAAACGACACCCGCGAACATCCGCTATCCGCAGGATCCGGACCGCAACGTGATTTCCCCCGGCGGCCTGTTTGATCTGCAGTTCTACCCCGGTGTACGCGACATCAACACGGCAGGCGCCCTCCCGGTCTCGGCCGGAGCGGTGCTGGATGGCGTCAATTTCAGCGTCACGGCTCGCCGGACTCCGCTCTCTTTGTTCAACGTCCAGACCTACTCGTTCCCCGGCCAAGTGGCGATTCGCCCGGCGGTGGTGAACGTCAATGGTTCGCGCAACTTTATGGTGGCCACGGGCAATGGCCTGCTCAGCAACAACAGCCCGGTGGCCGGCCTGCGAGCGTCGGTGTTGGGTGGGGCGACGCAGATTTCCGCCATCCGGTCCTATTCGGCTGGCTACCTGGCCTTCGATTTCGGGTTTTCGCCTCAATCGGGCGAGGGCGCCCGGCATGTGGTGTTTTCTCAGAACACCGACGTCTACGTGCAACCAGGGGCAGTGACGCTCACCTCCAAGCAGCCGCCGCAGATTGCTACGGTGACGATGCTGGACGCCGCCTCGCGAGCCGTGCAGATTTCGGGCACGGGCCTGGGTACCGATTCGCAGGTGTTCTTTGATGGCGTTCCGGCGCTGGTCCGGGCATTCGATGAAGCCGCCGGCCGCCTGGTGGTGACGGCACCGTCGTCGGCCAATGCTCACCGGGCAGGTGTGGTGGTGGTAGCCAATGATGGCCAGAGTTCCACCTTCTTCCAAAGTGAACCCACCGCGATTGTCCTGGATGGCAATGATTCGGCCAGCGTCAGCCTGGGAACCAACACCCTGGCCGTGGGCGCGGAAACCGTCCTGGAGTTGACGGGTTCCGGAACGTCGTTTGTCGACGGCGCGGTTTCGCTGGGGTTCGGATCAAGCGATCTTTCGGTGAAGAGACTGTGGGTTGTGTCGCCTACCCGCTTGCTGGCGCAGGTACAGGTGACCCCACAAGCGACGCCGGGGCCGGTCAGTGTCAACGTGGTCAGCGGCTTGCAGCAGTTTCCGGCCGGTGGCCTGCTGATTGTCGCCGCCGCGGGCAGAAACCTGGTGGTTTCGCCGGCGTCGGTGAATTCCTTGTCGGGCATCGTGTCCGTCCCAGCGGGGAATTTGGTCCCACTGCTGACCTCGGGTCTTGGGGGTAGTGTGACGGCCACGGTGGGTGAACGTCCGGCAGCGGTGACGGTGGCCGGTCCGTCCGTCCTGCTTTTGGAGATCCCGGCCGGTTTGCCGGCAGGCCCGGCCATTGTACGCATCCAGTCCGGTGGTGAGCAGAGCTTGCCCTTTGCCATCCAGGTTGAACCCGCCGCGCTGACCATCCCCGCGCTGGCCGCGGACGTCCGCGGGGGCCGCGCCGGTGATCTGATTACGCTGCCGGTGAACGGACTCACCGACCTGACGGTGCCCTTCAGCAAGCCGCGAGTGACGGTGACCCTGAATGGCGTTGAGCACTTGGCGACGGCGAGTGGCAACAACGTTGTCTTCACCTTGTTGTCCAGCGTGCCGCCCGGTAACCGGACGCTCACCGTCACTGTGGACGGCCGGGTGTCCGGGGCGATCCCGTTTGTGGTTCGCCCCTAACCCGCGGTTCCGTCAGTCCTACCGGCCAGTACTAACGAATGGTGATGTTGACCGTGTTGGAGACCCGGTTGCCCGCCGTCACCACCACGTCCACCTTGCCTTTGCCCACCAGTGAGCGCGGAATCAGCACGTTGTACTGATCGAGACCATTGCCGTTCGGCAGCCGACCAGCGTAGCTAACTTCCGCCGCCACGCCGCCAATGCTGGCCGTCGCCGCACCCGCCGTGCCGATCCCACTGCCATACAGCACCAGATAGACCAGATCGGACGCCGGCCCCAGATCAATCGGGGCGGCCAGCAGTGCACCGCTCGGCGACTGTTGGAATACCTGCTCATTGGTGCTCTGCCCGGCACGGACGCGCGTCAGGTAAGCGGCGGCCAACCCATCGGTGTTCAAGGCGAACAGATTCGGATAGGAGTCGCGAACGTTGATGTTGCCGGTGAAGGTCGCCCCCCCGGCGGCGATCGAGACACTGCCGTAGCCCACCGCCGTCCCCGCAGGCAGCAGATAGCTGATCTGCGTGGGTGACACGGCATAGATCTGCGCCGCACGCTCAGTTCCGGCTGAATCCTTCACCGTGATGGCGGCCCCGCCCAACTGCGTGGGCCAGGTACCTTCCGGCGCCACCGCCGACGTGACCGCATACTTCAACCCGAACAGAGGAAAGGCCGTGACAATCGAGCTGGCCGGAATCGGGCCCGGTTCAAACGACGCGGCGGAGACGTGCGAAGCGGAGATGCCCACGATGCCGCCGCCGGCGTCAGTGCCGCGGGCGTTGCTGTAGCTGGCCCCATCCAGGAAGTTAAAAACCGCGACACCATTCACCCATACGCCCTGCGCTCCCAGTCCAACAGTGGTCTTGGTGGCGGCGACGGCGGGGGCCTTGGGCAGCTGTACGGTCAGATTTTGATTGGTAGGGTAGGCGCCAAAGATCCCCCCCTGCTGGCCGGGGTCGAACCAGGGGCCCATGGTGTGGCTGGCCAGACCATGGACGTTGACATACACCAGGCTCTCGGTCTGCCGGATGCGCTGCACATCGGCCAGCACGGGTGTGGTGACGCTGCCGCTGGTGTTCGCGCCCGTGGGGACATCATTGGGCCAGGTGGTGGCCGCCCCGGCGGAAGGATTGAAGTTGCTGTAGACCCGGGCCGCCTGCGAAGCGGACTTGGTCATCCAGGAGGCCAGGAGCGGATCGCTGGATGTACCCGCCGCCACTGAGCCATTGTTGAAAAAATCGCTGGCACCCGTGGCCACCGTCCGCGCGGTACCGCCGTTGCTGGTCGAGCCGTAGAACTGCGCGCCGTAGATGTAAGGGAACGCGAAGTTGCCATCGTCATCAAGGGTTGTGATGTAGGCGTAGGTGCCTTGCGGGTACTCGGGCGTCACCGCAAACCGGCCGTTGTGCACGTCCAGATCGCCGAGGTCTTTCACAAACTCGTAGTCGCCCAGGTAGCGACCCAAGGGAAAGGTCGCGCTGACCGCCGGGCCGTATTGGGCCGCGGTCAACGTGGTGCTGGTGGCACCGGAGGTGACCGGCAGCACCCATTCCGGCAGCGTTGTGCGCTGGGTGATCGCGCGGAGCCGGAAGCTGGCTTTCAGCCGTTTCACCGGGCTGGCGGGGTTCTTCGGGTCAGCCCATCCATACGGCCCGTAGATCGGGTAGCCATCGTAGGCCCAACCGAGGATCGGCGAATGCGTCCAGGGAGCCGCCTTCTCCCGGTAGAACGCACCATTGCGGCCGGACCGGGAGACCTCCACGTTGTCGCCCAATTGCGCGCGCAGGCACATCGGACTGGCATGGTAGTGATATTGGCCATTGCCGGGCTGATGGCCGACGCAGGCGTCAAAAGTATGGGATTCGCCATAGTAGGCATTTCGCAGCCAGACGGCATCCCCCTGGGCGCCACCTGGGCCACCGGGAGGCGGACCCGGCTGGGCCGAAAGGGCCGCTGAGACCAAGGCGCTCCACAGCGCCACTCGAATGCATTGACTGTTCATGAGTACTGACTCCTTCAATATCCATTCAACGGTCTCTGTGTAAGCCGCCGATGTGCGGGAACGGCGGAATTGTCAATGTCGTGTAAAGACCCGCCCCACCGCGCGGATTGATTCGGTGCCCGTGGGCCGGAATTGGTAAAGAGTTGGTAAGAATTCCGCCCTCCGCGCGAGAAATGTCGTATTCCTAAATCATGCCGCCCGAACAGTTTGCACCACCCATCCGTCTGCTGCTGGTGGAAGACGACGTGCGCCTGTGCCAACTGGTGAAGGACTATCTGGAAGGGATGGGCTACGCGGTCTCGATGGCCCACAACGGACCGGCAGGCCTGGACCTGGCGCTAAAGCAGACCTTTCAAGCCATCATTCTCGACGTCATGCTGCCCGGCATGGACGGGTTCGAGGTGCTGCGCCGGCTGCGAACCCATTCTGAAGTACCAGTGCTGATGCTGACCGGCCGGGGCGATGAAGCGGACCGGATCGTCGGCCTGGAAATGGGTGCGGACGACTATCTCCCCAAGACCTTCTCCACCCGGGAACTGCTGGCGCGCTTGCGGGCGGTGCTCCGCCGGTCCACCCTGACGGCCCAGCAAGCAACCGACCGCCGCCAGACCCCGGCCGTGGTCGGCGACCTGATGGTGGACCCGGCCGCGCACGTGGTGACCCTCAGCGGTACCGAGGTCCTCCTGACGCGTCAGGAGTTCGACCTGCTGCTGGCGTTGGCCCGCTCCAGCGGCCGCGTCAAGACCCGTGAACAGTTGCTACTAGAAGTGGCCGACCGCGATTTTGAGGGTTTCGACCGGTCCATCGACGTCCACATTTCCTCGCTGCGCAAGAAACTGGGCGATGACGCCAAGGCCCCGCGCTGGATCGAGACCATCCGCGGTGTGGGCTACATGCTGAAGCGGCCGGAGGCCAGCTAAGTGCCGGGCCGTGTGGCGGCGTGGCCACTCTCGCGGAAAATTCTGGGGCTGGCCGCACTGAATCTGGTGTTGCTGGGGGCGGTGCTGTTGGTTTTCGCCAACCAGCAGTTTGGCCTGCGGATTGAATCTCTGCTGTTGGGCCCGGCACGAGACCGTATTCTGGCCATTGCGAACGCGTGCGGGCGCGAACTGGAAACCACTGAGCCCGCGCAACGGGCGGCGCTGCTGGCCACCTACTCGCGCCAGTATGAGGCCGAGTTTATGCTGACCGATCCGCGTGGACGGTCCATGACCGGCGAGCCGCTGACGCTTCCGCCCGAGCTGCTCGACCGGATGCGCCAAGGAGGACCGCGCCCGGATGGCAAAGGGCAACGCCCGGACGGCAAAGGGCCACGCCCGGACGGCCAGGCACCACAGCGGAGCCGGGAGAACGGACTGAATGACCGGCCAGGGGATGGGCCGCCGGACCGGCGGGAGACCCTGGAGGACCGGCCTCCCTCCGATCTCGGCGCGGGCGGCGAGCGTCGCGGTGACCGCCCACGTCCGCCCTTGCGCCGGCCGCCGACCGAAGTGGTCCTGATGGCGATCACGCCGTCACCGCTCACCTACTGGGTAGGCGTGCGGATGCCCATCCCGGACCCGGAGGCTCGGCGGTTGGACCCCGGGGTTCTGCTGTTGCGGTCGGGTTCGATCTTTAACCCGAAACTGTTTTTTGACTGGCGCTTGCTGTTGATGGCGATAGCAGCATTGACGGGCGTCACCCTGGCTTGCTGGTGGCCCTTCGTCAGCGGCGTCACGCGGTCTATCCGGCAAATGGACTTGGCCACGGAACGGATCGCGCAGGGTCGGTTCGATGCGGACGCGGCGCCGGACCGTGACGACGAACTGGGCCACTTGGGCCAGCAGATCAACCTGACGGCCGCGCGGCTGGAGAGCTTCGTGAAGAATCAAAAGCGCTTCCTGGGCGACATCGCGCACGAACTTTGCGCCCCCATCGCACGCATTCAGTTCGCGGTGGGCATTCTCGAACAACGCGTGGAAGAGACCCAGTTGCGGCACGTGGAAGTCTTGCGCGACGAAGTGCAAGAGATGTCGACGCTGGTGAATGAGCTGTTGCTGTTCTCCAAGGCTGGCCTGCAGTCCGGACCGGTCTCACTGGTACCGGTGCTGCTGGAGCCGGTGGCCAAGCGGGCGCTCGCACGGCAGGTGCCGGGCACCAGCCCCGTGCTGATCGACATTGATCCGGCACTGGCCGCACTAGGCGACGAAACCCAGCTGCTGCGCGCCGTCTCCAACCTGCTGCGGAACGCGTTGCGGTATGCCGGCGATGCCGGACCGATCACGGTTGCGGCGATGGTGCAGAAGAACCGGGTGGTCGTGACCGTGTCCGATTGCGGCCCGGGCCTGCCGGAAAGCGAGCTGGCCGAGGTCTTCGCCCCGTTCTACCGGCCCGAGATGCCCCGCAGCCGTGACACCGGCGGCACCGGCCTAGGCTTGGCGATCGTCAAGGCGAGCGTCGAGGCCTGCGGAGGCACGGTCTTTTGCCGCAACCGCCAGCCTTCGGGCCTGGAAGTGGTGATCGAGCTGAAGGCCGCCTAGTCCAACGATTACTTTGGCGCCTTGGCGCGGTGCCTTACTGTGGCGCCTTGGCGCGGCCCAGCTTGCGGTAGTACTCAGCCACGGCATTCGAGTATCCGGCCGGAATCCGATCGGTGGATCCGGCGCGCGGAGCCCCGGCCGATTCCTCCAATTGACGCCGCAATTGCAGCTCCAGTGATTCCAGCGATGGCAGAATCTGCGTCCGCATCCGCTCAATCAGCGCCGGGTTGCCGGCAAAACGAGACGGGTCAATCCGTTGCATTTCGCGGATCAGCCGGTCGATGTCATCGCGGGATTCCGGGTTGTCGACAAACTGCTGGCGCAACTGCTGCAGGTCCCGCATGCTCTGCGAGTAGGCGCCCATCATGGCTCGCGTGCTGGCCTGATCGGGAGCGCCGCCCAACCCGCCGCCGTACTGGTTATCGCCGCGGTTCATGGAGGAATAGTCGCGCTGGCCGCCATTGTCTCCGCCACCGGACTGAGTGCCGCCGGGCTGACCGCCTTGGCCCTGCTGACCTTGTTGGCCCTGTTGACCGGCCTGCTGGCCCTGTCCCTTTTGACCCTGTCCCTGTTGCCCCTGCTGGCCTTGACCTTGTTGACCTTGTTGACCTTGGCCTTGCTGGCCGCGCTGTCCCGGTCTGGCGGCGGAGCTGCTCCAACTGGGAGAGCGCCTTTTCTCGCCCGCCGGCCTCGGCCGCCTTGTCGCCTTCCTTGCCGGCTTGGCCCGCGGCTTCCTTCACCCGCTCCGACAGCTTGTCGAGCGCGTTGGTGACCGTCTGCTCACGGTTCCAGGCGTAGGCTCCCAAGCCGCGCCGGAGCCATTCCGACATGTACTTCATCTTCAGGCCCAGCTCTTCCTGCTGCAGCTCACCCAGGGCAGACTTCAGCTTGTTGGAGGCCCCCCGCTGCGCGCCTTGCATGGCGCGCGAGGCACCCTGCAGGTCCTTTTCGAGGTTCTGGAAATCCTGCATCAGCTTCTGCTTCTCATTGGCCATGCGCTCGTTCTGCTCGCGCGTGGTTCCCATGGCGGCGCGCTCCATCTGCTCGCGGCTTTGGGCCTGCCCAAACTGCTTTTTCAACTGCTCCTGGAAGGCGCGCTGCTCAGCGGCCAGCTTATCCGCCCGCCGGGCGAGCTCACTCATCTGGCCGGAGGTCTCTTCCTTCCGCGCACCCGACATCATGCTGCGCGCCTCTTCCAGGCGGTCCGCCGCGCGCTTCGACTCAGCGCCATCGCGCTCACCCGCCTGATTGGCCCGGCGCATATCTTCCGTCGCCCGCTGCAACTGCTCGATGGCCCGCTGCATGCGCGGGTCGCCACCCTGTTGGCTGCCCCGGTTGCCCGCCATGGATTGCAGCCGCTGCTGCGTGGCCGACTGCTGCCCTTGCTGCTGACCGGCCTTGCCCTGCTGTCCTTGCTGGGCACTCTGTTGTCCCTGTTGCCCGGACTGTCCTTGTTGGCCTTGTTGGCCCGACTGTCCTTGTTGCCCGGACTGCCCCTGTTGCCCTTGTTGACCTTGCTGTCCCTGCTGACCTTGCTGTTGCGCCTGCTGCTGCATGCGCTCCATCTGCTTTTTCAGCTCTTCGGCTTCACGCCGCAGCATCTCCTGTTGCCAGCGCTGCTCGGGTGTCTGGTTGCGATTGTTCTGTTGAGCCTGCGCCAGCTCCTGCTGCCGCCGCGCGAGCTGCTCCAGCTTCTGCAGAGCCTCATCCACTTCCTTCTGTTTGTCACCGGCGGAAGCAGATTGCTGACCCGTCTCGTACTGGTTCTTCTCAGTGTCGAGTTCGAGATCGAACAGCGATTCCAGATCACGCTGGCTGCCGCCACCACCGCCCCCGCCGCCACCACCGCCAAAGGCTACCTGGATCTCGCGGAACCGCGCCTCAGCCCGCAGCAGGTGCTGTAGCGCCTGCTGTTCATAAGGCATGGCGTCCTTCCACTTCAGCGCCTTCAGCGCGTCGGCCGCAGGCCCCATGGCCTTGGACGCCGCTTCCATGTCCTTGGCGAATGCTTCAAAGGATTCCGCGGCGCCTGAAAGCTGCCGTGCCCGCATGCGCTGCGCCAGCGTCAGGGCCTGGGCCTGCAGCTTAGCCTGCACTTCATTCAAGAACTTCGCGTCTTCGAGGGCCTTCCGCTTGTCGCCCGACTTGTCGCGGATCTCATTCCAGGTGGCCGCGATGATCTCCTTTTGGCGCTGCGCAATCTGGTTCTGGTCATTCTCCCCACCGCCACCACCACCACCGCCGCCCTGCTGGGACTGCGAATACTCGCGCTCAAACGGTTGGGCTTCGATGAAGTACATGTCGGTCCGCGCCGTCGTGCGGGCATCGCGCGCGGTGGCGTAAACACTCACCACATCGCCCGGGATCAGCTTGAACTGCTCGAGCTCCAGCAGCTTGCGTCCAGACGAGGACTTGGCGCCGCGTTGCGCCAGCACCGGTAAGGTCTTCTCTTCGCCGCCGTTGACGGCGTAATGCAGCGTCACTTCCTGCAAGCCAAAGTCGTCATCGGCCGCCACTTCCAGCGTCACTTCCTCAATCGGGCTGGCCTTCAGATCACGGCCGGGACGCGTCAACTTGACGGTGGGTTCGGACTCCTTCAGCGCTTCGATGAAATAGTCATCGGTCAGGCGAACCTGTTCGGAACGCTCCACGGCAGCCAGATGGTAGAGCCCTTCCTTCTTGATCGGAACCCGCGCCACGGCACGATTGCCCTCACCCGTCGAGAGACTGGTGGTGACCCCATCAATCGAAATCAACCCATTGCTCAGCGGCCGGTCGAACTCAATCTCCAGCTGTGCTTCGGACCCTTCAACAGCGCGCAAGTCGCCGCCCGGATCTTCCACCGTTGGCTTTTGCCCCGTCCAGGCCGGATAGTTGTAGGTGACCTTGATCTTCTTCACCGCCGGAAGATCAACAACGCTCAGCTTGAACTGCTTCGATTTCAGCGCACCGGCCTCGACGTAGTAATCCACCTCGTCGGCCAGCGAAGAAAACAGGAACTCAAAGCCCCCGGTCTGGGACGGCAGCATCGGGACTTCTTCCCACTTGGAGGTTCCGCGGTAACGGGCCTTCAACTTGGCCGTCGCCGACTGGAACCCGATCAGATTGGCCTGCACCATCTGGTTGCCCTTGCGGCGCACCAGCTTGTCGCCCGGCGTCACCTGGATGTCGTAAAAGGCCGCAGCGCCATTCTTGGGCGTGCCCCCCCACAGCAGGGCCGCACCATGTCCCAGAAAGCCTGGACCCGCCAGGATCAGCCACATCAACACACCCAGCGCCGCCAGTGACGACAGGCTAAAGCCCGCCAGCCAACTGGTGGGCACAACCCGTGATGGCTCCACTTGCCGCGCGACGTTCAGAGTCTTGCGGGCCAGCAGATCGACAAAGGGCGACGGTTCGCTTTCGACGCAGGTGAGCAACTGCTGGTCGAACTCAGGGGCGGCTTGCTCAGTCCGCTGCGCCGCGCGCCGCCGGTTGAGCGCCATCAGTGGAATCACGACACCGAACGACACCGCCAGGCCGACCGCCAGAAACAGCGCCAGCCGGCTACCCGTCATGCTGCCCTCAGAGAACGCGAACCGGTCCGCCACCAGCACCAATGCGACGGTCGCCACCAGAGCACCCACCGCCACCACCGCCGCGCCGCGCAGCAGCGAAGACAGCATCAGCCGCTTCTCAATGCGGGCCAAATAGGCATTTAGTTCATCGAGGGGTCGCATGGGTTCCTTTCATCGGGCTGATGAGGCAGTTGGTCACACGGCCTCCTGAGGTTCAAGATAACGGCTGGCCACAAACGACTCCACTAGCGCCGTCAATAACAACAGCAACGCCAAGTACCACCAGAAGCTCTGCGGCTTCTGCTCGATGGTGGAGGCCCCATCGCCGGCGACGCCAGCTTCACCCGTCCGCTTCCAGAGATCGGCGGATTCCGCGGGCATCGGCGTCAAGTTTGATTCGCCCCGGTCGGCATTGACGGCAATCAATTGGCGTTGCCCGTTCTGCCGGGCCACTTCCCAATAGCCCTCATCGGTTAAGCGCAGTGTTTCCGCGGTTGATGAGGCCCTGAGATCCAGCGCCCGCTCCCCCTTGGGGTTCAGCACATCCACCGCCGCGCCCAATTTCGATCCCGCCTGCCGCAGTTCCAGGAACGAGCCCGCCTGCACCGTCGCCTGCCGGGCGTCGATGCCCGCCAGATACCGCGCCGATTGCTCAACGAAGGGCACAAAGGTGGGGTGCAGCGGAAAGTCGTTGGCTACGTTGTCAAAGGCCGATGCAAAAAAGAGAATACGCCCCTCACCGGAACGCACTTCGGTCAGCAGCGGCGTATCGTCGCTCAGCTTCGCCAGCACGCGAGCCTTGGCCGCATCCACCTTGATCGCTTGATAGAACCGGACACCTTCCCACTTGTTCGCTTTGGCCACGGCCGGATGCGTGAGGTCAAACCCGCCGGGAGTAAAGAAGCGTTCCTCGCCTCGCCCGGCATAGCGCGACTCGATCACCTTCGCCCCCGTCAGCGGCACCGTTCCGCGCGAAGCCATCGTGGCCCCCGCCGCAATCCAGACACCACCACCCGCCGCGATGTACTTCTTCAGAGCATCTTCCAACTGCGCCGGGAGGCTGGCCACATCGCTCAGCACCACCAGCGAGTAACGCGAAGGCGCGACATTGGCCGCCTCATTGACCGCCATCGGTTCCAGCGCAAACAGACTCTCCGCCCCCGCCTCCAGCGCCGCACGGAAATAGACCGCGGCCCTCGTGCGCCCTGGCTCATGCAAAAAGAGCACCTTGCGTGGATCGGCTCTTTCGAAGGAAAACCGGAACGTGTCGTCCGCAGCCAGTGAATCGCCACCATCAATCCGCACCTCGCCGCGATTCCAGCCGTAGGAGGCATCGAGGCCGATAAACTCAACCGAAGCCCGGCCACCCGCCGCCAGCTTCACCGGCTTGGTTTGAAGCGTCTTGCCGTTCACGACCAGCGACACCGTCTTGTCCGCCGCGGGAGTGCCGAACCCGGCTACCGTCGCCAGCAATCGCGCCTTCGCCGGCTCACTGACGGTGGTCGGAGCCGCAACGGTCTCAACCGTAAAGTTGGCCGTTGCCGCCGGAGCCGCCGCCGGGATCACGAGCGTCGTGTTCGGAGGCAATCGCAGTTCGGCAAACGAGGTCGGCATGGAAGACTGCTGCAGGTCAGAGAAGAACTGCACCTCCACCGGCACCTTCAACGTCTCACCAGCGGTCTTGGCCGCGCGGGCAATCTCGGTGAAAGCACTACGCCCGTCCGCCTGGCGAATGGCGGCCACCGCGGCCTTCAGTTCCGCCTTGTCCTTGCTGGGCTGCGTCAGCACCGACATGCCGCCCGAGAGCGACAGCACCTGGGCCGAGTTGGCCGTGCTCAAGCTATCGATGGCCGAACTCGCCTGCCGCTTGACCCGATCCAACCCATCACCGGAGCGCATCGAGAATGAATTGTCCACCACGAACAACACGTGGCGCGCCCCACCGGAAGACGCCATATCGCGCCGGAGAAACGGCTGCGCAAACAACAGCGCCAGCAACACCAGCATCAGCGCCCGCAAGGCAAACAACAACAGATACTTCAGCCGCCGGTGCTTCACTGAACTTTGCGTGCGCCGCTCAAAGAACTGCAGCGAGGGGAAACGCAACGGATCCATCTTGTGCTGCTGCAGCAAGTGCAGCCACACCGGCAACCCCACCGCCAGCAGACCAGCCAACCACCAGGGTGAGAGAAGACCCATTACTTCCTCCCCTGCCGCACGGCCAGATACTCACGCAACGCCGCATCCAGCGGCCGCGAGGTGTCGATCAGCATGTAATCCAGCCCCGCCCCTTGCGCCTTGCTCTTCAACAGCTCGACGTGGGCATCGATCTTTTCGCGATACTCGCCCTTGGCATATTCGGGCGTCACTTCCATCTCGTCGTGCGTCTCCATGTCCACCAGCACCACTGGGGCGTTGATCTTGGGCGCAATCTCCTGTGGGTCCAGCAAGTGGAACAAGACCACTTCACTGCCCTGCCCCCGCAACGGCATGATCGACTTCACCACCATCTCCGGATCGGCATAAAAGTCCGAAATCACTACCACCATGCCGCGCCGCTTCAGGAATTGCTGGAAGTGCAGAAACGGCTTGGCGAAGTCCGTGCGGGCATGCGGCTCGGCCAGGTTAATGGCATGGAGCACCCGGTGCAGTTGCCCGATGCGCGCCGAAGCCGGGACGAACTGGCGGACGTCATCATCAAACACGACGATGCCCGAGGCATCGCGCTGCTGGACCGACAAGTAGATGATGGAGGCGGCGAGAAAGCGCGCGTAGTCGATCTTGCGGGTCTGCCCCGGGGAGGCATAGCCCATCGATGTGGACGAATCGAGCAGCACCGTCAACTGAGTGTTGGTCTCACCCCGGTAGCGCTTTAAGTACATGCGCTCCGTGCGGGCAAAGACGTTCCAATCGACGTGCCGCAGATCGTCACCCGCCGAATACATCCGGTACTCGGCAAACTCCTGCGAAAAGCCAAAATCAGGCGATCGGTGCAGCCCCGCGATAAAGCCGTCCACCACGGTCTTGGCCACCAGGTCAAGGCTGGAGATGGACGAAAGCACCGCGGGATCGAGGAAGCGCTGCAGCACGTGGTTTAGGCCTTGGGTTGAGGAATCGATTCCAAAATCTTCTTCAGCACGTCGTCGGTGGTCAACCGGTCGGACTCTGCCTGGAAGTTCAGCAGCACGCGATGGCGCAGGACCGGCTTGGCCAGTGCGGCGATATCTTCATAGGTGACGTGGTAGCGGCGTTTCATCAGCGCCCGGGCTTTGGCCGCCAGTACCAGGAACTGCGCGCCGCGCACCGAAGCGCCGAAGTTGACGTACTTCTTCACGAACTCAATTGCGTTCGGGTCGCTCGACCGGGTGGCCCGGACAATATCGACGGCATAGCGGGCCACCGATTCTGCGATCGGCACCATGCGGACCAGCTTCTGGAAGTCGACAATCTCTTCAGCAGTCGTCACCGGCTCCGGCGTTTCGTTCGCCGTCGTCGTCGTCATGCCGATCACCTTCATCTCGTCTTCGACAGGCAGGTAGTCGAGCAGCGTGTTGAAGATGAAGCGGTCCAACTGCGCTTCGGGCAGCGGGTACGTGCCTTCCAGCTCGATCGGGTTCTGCGTAGCCAGCACAAAGAACGGCGCGGGCAGCGTGTAGTTGTTGCCGCGGACCGTACAGGATTTTTCCTGCATCGCCTCCAGCAACGCTGACTGCGTTTTGGGCGGCGTACGGTTGATCTCGTCAGCCAACAGGACGTTGGCGAAAATCGGCCCCTGCACAAACGTCCAGTTGCGGCGTCCGGTGGTTTGATCTTCTTCGATGATGTCGGTGCCGGTGATGTCGGAGGGCATCAGATCGGGCGTGAACTGGATGCGCTTGTAGATCAGGCCCAGGGTCTGCGCCATGGTCCGCACCAGCAGGGTCTTGGCCGTGCCGGGCAGGCCGGTGATCAGGCAGTGGCCGCCGACAAACAGGGCGATCTGCACCTGTTCCAGCACCTCCTCCTGGCCCACAATCACGCGGCGGACTTGCTGGACGATGCGCTCCTGGACTTCATAGAAGCGGTTGACACGCTGCTCCAGGCCGGCGGAGTCGAGTTGACTGGGATTGGTGCTCAATCTAGTTATTCCTTCTCGGATGAAGTCAATTCCAACAGCATCTTTTGGGCCGGGCGGTAACCCGGTGCGGCTTCCAGAGCCGCGAACAATGCATCCTTGGCATTGTCAATCTGATGGGCGGCGCGGTAGGCCCGCGCCAACGCAAACTGGGCGGAAGCTAAGTCTACTGGCTTTGAGGCTACCGCTGCTCGAAACTCACGCACGGCGCCCAGGTTGTCCTGCTCATCCAGCAGCAGGTTCCCCAACCGGCGGTGCAATTCTTCGTCCTGCGCCGGCGCGATGTAGAGCAGCCGCTTCAATGTCGCCGCCGCCGCGCGCTTGTCGCCAGACTCTTCTTCCATCCGCGCCAGTTCCTTCAGCAGCTTCGGATCGCGCCCGGCCGCCTTTGAATAGCGCTTCAACTCCGCCATCGCCGCAGCCTGGTCCTTTTTCGCCAGATGCATCTCGTAGAGCATCTCGTACGGGTTGGCGGCTTCGACGTATTCCGGGTAGATGTCACGCAGCGCGGGCGCTTCGGCCTGCACGATGTCCCAGTTCTTGGCGCGATAGGCGGTCACCACTGTTTTCAGCCGCTCCTGCCAGTCCTTAAACCCCGTGACGATCTTCGAGTTCTGCTGTTCCAGCCAGGGCAGGAAGCGTTTGTCGAACTCTTCAGTCGAGATCCCCAGCCGCGCCTGGAACACTTCCGGCGTCTTCTTGGACTGCCCGTAGTCCCGCAGAATCTCAATCAGCTTCGGGTAGCCCCAGTTCTGCGCGATGTACTGGCAGATGCGGCCGGCCTGAAAATAGCTAACGGTCACTTGCGCCGGATAGCTGGGACGGATGAAGCCGCGGTCGAGTTCAGCCACCGGCAGCAGCTTCTTGTCGCGGATGGCGATGATGGTGGGCGGGTCCAGGCGATCGCCCCAATCGGGCGAGGCGGCGGTCTCTTCATACACCGCTAAGCCTTCCGTGAACCAGCGCGGCACGCGGTAGTTGGTGATGGAGAGCGCATAGACATGGCTCATTTCATGCCACAGCGTGGACGCCCAATGGAAAGAGCCCGGCTTGCGGCCGCTCGGTGAATCCATGGCCACGATCGGCCCGAAGCTGACGCCCAACGCGCCCAGCCCCGGCATGCCCATCGTGCGGACGGCGAAATCTTCGTGATCCGGGTAGACTTCCACTTGCACCGGAACGCCGACGGGCCCACCATACTTGCGGTCGTAGGCGGCCATGATGCGCTCCATCTCGCTGCTGAAGTACGGCTCCAGCACGCTGGCTTCCTTCTTGTGCAGGCGGACAATCGCGCGGCTGTTTCGGAACGTCTGGAAGTTCTTGTAGCTGTCCATCAGCCGCAGCGTGTTGACCACGGGAAAGGACTTGTAGCCCGCTTCATAGGTGGCCGAGAGTTCCTTGTACGCTTCTTCTTCCTTGCCGAGCCGCATCAGGTTGATCCCCAGGCGGGCCCGGGCTTCCCACAAGCCGGGCCGGGTGGCGATGGCCTTGCGGAACAGCTCAATCCCTTCGTTGTAGCGGCGGTTGAGGATCAGCAGTTCGCCGCCAATGTTGTAGGCTTCCCCATAGGCCGGGTTGATCTTCAACGCCCGCTCGAACCAGGTGGTGTTGGGCTTCTCCTGCAGCAGGTCGATGGCACCCAGCACGGCCATCGCGTCCACCGATTGCGGCGATATCGCCAGCGCTTTCTCCGCATGCTCCGTGGCCAGCTTGAAGTTCGATTCTTCCGCCGACAACCGTGCCAACAGTTCATGCGCGGTGGCCAACTGAGGATTGATCTCCAGCGCCTGCTTCACCATCTCAACGGCCTTGCGGTCGTAGTTCTCACCGGCGACGCGCGCCATCTCCAGCAGTGCGTCGGTGTTCTTTTCGTCCAGCTCTAGCGCCTCGCCTAACAGCTCGCCAGCATCCTTGGGTTGATAGCGCTGGCGGAACAGCGTGCCCAGCCGGATGCGCGGCGTGATGTCGGTGGGCCGGGCCTTGACGGCGGCCTGGAACTGGTAGACAGCATCCTGGTAGCGCTCCAGCCCCCATAGCGCTTCGGCGCGCGCCATAGGGTCAGCCGATTCCTGCAACTTAGTGAAGCACGTGACGGCCTCCGCCGTCCGGCCATACAGCTTGTGTTGCCAGCAGGCCGCCGCCGGGTTGGCGGAGACGGTGACCGCCACCTTCTCCTTGGGCTTGGGCTTACTTAACTCCACTGTCTGCGCGCACGCCCATTGGGTGGCCAAGCACAGGCCCACCAGGACAGGACGCAACTGCCGGAGTGGGGCCACTACTTGTCGATCGCCCCCTGGACACGCGCCAGTTCTAGCAAGAGGGCTTGCATCGTGCGGCGGTACTCTTCGGCCGGCATCGCGGCTTTCTGGTACTTCAGCTTGTCGATCGAGATCTCCAGCTCTTCCTTCTTCTTGAGCAACAGCTGCTTTTCCGGGCTCAGCGATGCCTTCTGCGCCGCGCCCAAGCGAACCAGCGGGAAGCGCGCCGCCAGCTGGCCTTTGCCGTTCTCCGGGCTCGGAGCCCGCGCACCGTCGCCAGAACCAGCATCTTCGAGCAATGCATGCTCGGTCGCCAGTCGCTTCTGCGTCTCGTAGTAAGCCACCGTCTTCTGGTCGGCATAGCGGTAGGCTTCGAGTGCGGTGACGGTGTCGTTTTTATCCGAATCGGCACCGGGGTCGCGCATCGCCTCCACCCAATAGCGGGCAAAGACCGGGGCGTTCTTCTCCATGCCGGACTTGGTGGCGGTGATCACCGTGCGGTTGGGCCGCTGCAGCAACATCAGCGAAGCACCGGAGGCGCTGGTGGTATTGACGATCAACTGCTTGCCGGCGGCAATGCGGTCGAGCAACGGCGCCAGTTCGGCGGCGGTGATATCCGGACCAGGCAGGTTCAGCTTGTAGTCGGTGTTATCGAACGTGCCGTGACCAATCAATATCAGCGCGAATGCGTCATCCGCCTTGGACTCGCGGGCCACTTGCTGAAGCGCATTGATGACGGCGTTTCGACTGGCTCCAGCACCACTTAAAGTAATCACTTTGGTGCCGGAATCAGCCTTGAGTAACTTCTCGATCTCGGCCGCGTGAGCGGCAAAGCGCTGCTCGTAGTCAGGCTCGCCGCCGAGGCCGGCCACCGTCACCACATGCGAGACCGCCAGCGAGAGCGAAGCCAATAGTGCCGTCATACCGCACCCCAATTCCGGCGGAGGAACCACTCCGCGCCGCGAAGCAGCAGGATCAGCAGGAACACGATAGGCATGTTCCACAGATCGCGCGTTTCCCGTACCGTGATGCCTGCCTCAGAGAACGTAATCTCCTCGATCAGCTTGTTGATCTCAGCCGGCTTGTAGTAGTGGCCACCGGTTTCCGACGAGAGCTTTTCCAGCAACTCGCGGTTCTGTTCCAAGCCAAAGTTTTCCGCGACGCCATCCTCGCGCCGGAAGTTCACCAGGTCCTTGCCCAAATCCTCATCGCCGCGGCGGGCGGTCACTTCGGCTAAGTAGGAACCAGGCTTGTCGGCTGTCCAATTGGCATTGTAGACACCTTCATTCAAGGGGTCCGGCTCCATCGGCACCGTGATGGTGATGCCATCCGGCCCGGTCATGCGAGCCTCGACCAGCGCATCGCTCACCGGCAGATACGTCTTGTCGCGCAACTCAGCGCGAAGCGGGGCCTGCGATTCGTCGCTCAGCACCGTCTTGGGCGTCGACACACTCAACCGCGACGGAGTATCGAGCACCAGCCACCGCAGCATCTGCTGCCAGAAGGTGGCGTGCTTGGTATCCGCGTGATCGTTCAACATGCGCCACCGCCAAGTCCCCGCCGTCGCCAGCACCGCCACGCGGCCCCGGCCGAAGTTCTGGGTCACCAGCAGTGGCAAGCGGCCTTTGCTGGTGGGTAGAGCCTCCGCCAACACCACCGCACCCGGCTTCGGCGTACCCAGTTCCTGGAAGTTAGCCAAGTACGGCAGCTTCTTCCAGATCTCAGCATTCTTGTCCGGTGAATCATCGAGGCGCGTAATCAGGTTGTCTCGGCCCGCAGGAGTCAGTTCCGTGTTGGCCGGGTCCCGATGGAAGGTGTTCTTGCGGTCCGGCAGCGCGACGGGCAGGATCTCGGTGAACTGCGAGGCATTGTAGCCACCATCGGCCAAGCCCGCGCGTCCACCCAGGAACAAGACGCCGCCACCGCGCCGGTCGACAAACATCTTGATCGCTTCCTGCTGGGTGGGCGTAAAGTAACTTGCTTCCACGCCGCCAATGATCAGGCCTTGAAAAGCCAGCAGCTCTTCGGCCTTGGCCGGGAAGCCATCTTCGAGTTCCGTCGGATTGGCCACACCCTGCCGGTAGACCTTGTTGGGCGTGGTCCGGAGCAGGCTGACTAACTCCACTGACTTATCTTCTTCAAACGCCCGGCGGATAAACTTATAGTCCCAGCGCGGCTCGCCTTCGAAATAGAGCACTCGGGGTTTGTTGGTCTCGACGGTCACCAGGCGGCGCAGGGAGTTATTCTTGGCGTTCTCTTCGCCGTCGAGTCCCTCCACCGAGACTTCAATCGTCCGGGGCCCCGGATTGCCGGCGGCAAACAGCAGCGTCTCAGTCTGCGTGCGTCCGTCCGCCTTCAGCAGCACTTCACGATTGGCAATGGTCTTACCATCACTGCGGGCCACTAGGCGGGCCTTGCGGTTGGCGTATCCGTTCTGGCGGAAGCTGACCTGCGCCGACAAGCGTGCGCCGTTCAGCGTCCGGGCCGGCAGTTCCACCTGGGTCAGTTCCAGATCCTTGTCAAACTTCTCCCGGCCAAAACCAATGGTGTGAACCGGAATCCGCAGTCGCCGGACTTCGGCCAGCGAGTCGGCGTCAATACCGCCCGAATTGTCCGCACCATCCGACAGCAGGACGACCGCGCCAACCGGGAGCGTCGCCGCTTCGCCGGCGGCCTGCTTCAAGCTGTCGCCCAATCGGGTGGCCACCTGCTGGCCTTTCAGATCAGCCGTCTTGGCCACGCGCTCAATGCCCGAGCCCGCACGATAGAGCCGCACCTGGAACCGGTCGCTCAACTTCTGCAGCAACCCGGAATCCAGCGTCTGGCGTGCCTGGTCCAACCGGGTGGAGGAGCCTTCGACGGTGGTCATGCTGTGCGAATCGTCCACCATCACGGCGACCACGTTCTGCTGCGGCTTCAAGCTGGAAACACGCAGCGCGGGTTGCCACAACAAAGTGAGCAGTAGTGCCGCAAGCAGGCTTTGAAGCGTCCAGATGGTCGCGCGGCGCGCCATCGGCAATGAAGTGCGGCGCATGATGAGCAGCCCCAAACCCGCCGCGGCCGCGCCGATCGCAATCCCGAGCGCCCACAGGGGAGCAGCGCCCAAAAAGACGATGTCGCCTTTGGAGAAGATGCGGGCCGGATATGAGAAAAGTAGTTCGAACATTTAGGGGCGGCCCAAAGTGAAGAAGCTAATGAGTCATTGAATAAATAATGTAATTGATCCCGATCCGGTAACCGAGCGACGTATATTTCTCCGGATAACGCGGCAGATCGGCATGTTCCCAGGAATCGCCCAGGTCCATGTTGTGGCAAATGCCCACCATCACGCGGCCCTTGTCATCGACGACGCCCGCCCATTTCGGGTCCACGCCATCCTGTTCGTAAGTGCGGCCGGTATAGAACATCACCATGCCCGGAACTTGTACCTTTTGGTCGATGTCATAAAGCACGTGGAAGATGTGATCTTTTGAATCCAGGTCCAATACCGGCCGGTCCGGGAACACCCGGCTGAGGCTGGCCAGAAACACCTCCCATTCAAAGGAGCCATGGAAATCGTCCACCATCAGGAACCCGCCGCGCAGCAGATATTCGCGCAATTTTTTGCACTGCGCGTCGGTCAGGTCCCAGTGCCCTACTTCGACACCGTAGATAAAGGGGTAGTTGAAGATCTCGTCGCCATCCAGGTCAACGACGTTCTCCAGGGAACGCACATGGAGGCGGGTCAGGCGGCGAACGCCTTGCATGAAGTGGCGGTCAGCGGAAGGGTAGTCCGTGCTCCAGGAACCACGCACGCCCCACATGCCGGAGCCACCGCGGTAGGAAGGATAGCGGAGGCGCGTGAAGACGAACTCCGTCGCTTCGTTGGCATCAGCGGGAATGGGGACATCTTCCTCATCACCCCGGCCACGACGCCCAAACTGGGCGTACATGATGCTTGCCAACATGAACACGACGAAACCAGCCACCGCCCAATTCCGGACTCGCATGGGTATCAGTTTGACGCCAGCATAGCACGTAGGTTACGAAAGAATTTTTCTGATTCCCGCGGTCCCAGAAAGACGCGGCGACGGGAAGAGTGCCTCGCCTCTCAACGTAACGCAATTTGTCTACATTCCTGTCGAGACTCGCCCGATAATGGGGACAGCGGAATATGCTGCGCCAGACTCTACTCTTCCTGTCGGCTCAACCCCGGCTTCGCCACTGGGCTGAGACGTCAGCGCTGGCCGGACCGCTGACGCGGCGGTTTGTGGCGGGAACCACCCTTGACGACGTGATCCGCGTCTGCACGGAGATCAATGGCCAAGGCATCGCCACGTCCCTCGATCATTTGGGCGAGAACGTGACATCAGCCGCCGAAGCCGGAGAAAGCCGGGACCAGGCACTGAAGGGATTGACGCGGATCGCCGATCAACGTTTGAACTCTACCGTGTCGATCAAGCTGACTCAATTTGGACTCGATCTGGGCACGGACCTTTGCCTCGACAACGTCGCGCCGCTGGTGGAACGCGCCCGTGACATCGGCACTCGGGTTGAGATCGACATGGAATCAACGGTCTACACCGACCGGACGCTGGAGATTGTGACCGCGCTGCATCAGCGGTTCGGCTGCGTCCGGGCCGTCATCCAGGCCTACCTGCGGCGCAGCGAAGCCGACATCCGGCTACTGTCGGAAGCAGGCATCCCCGTGCGCCTTTGCAAAGGGGCCTACAACGAAGACGCGTCGGTGGCCTACCCGGAAAAGGTCCAGGTGGACGAAAACTATCTGCGGTTGGCGCGGTTGCTGCTGGAAATCGGCAATGATCCGGCGCTGGCCACTCATGACGACCGGATGGTGGCGGCGGGAAAAGGCCATCCCGCGGACAAGTTTGAGTATCAGATGTTGTATGGAGTGCGCCGGGACCTGCAACGGCGTCTAGTGGCGGAAGGCTACCGCTTGCGGCTTTACGTGCCCTACGGCGATGCCTGGTATCCGTACTTTATGCGCCGGTTAGCCGAACGGCCGGCGAACTTGTTGTTTTTGGCGAAAAGCCTTTTCCGAAATTAGCGGGAACCAAGACCCGGCCCGGGCTGTCCTAATGGGTGACGGGTGATCAGGACGAGGGTGCGATGAGATATTGGGGCTTGTTTATCGCGAAGCTGGCCGCCGTGTTCGGCGTGGCGGCTGCCTTGAAGTGGCTCATCCGGGCCGTGGTCCCCATCGGCTATACCGCCACGCGGTTCGGCCACGCTCCGTTTTCGCACGATCTCGCCTACACGACAGCCATGATGGTCTACACGCTGATCTGCATTGGCCTGTTGGCGCTGGTAGTGATCGACCAGAAGTACCGTTGCCGGACCTGCGCACGGCGGCTGCGGATGCCGGTGAATAGTGGTTCCTGGTCCGCGGCCACCATCTTTGCCCCTCCCCGCACAGAGTTCATCTGTCCTTATGGCCACGGCACCATGACCCAACCGGAGCTTCAGATTGCCGGACGCGAGACGGCGGTTTGGGTGGAGCACAAAGACATCTGGGAAGAACTGGAGTCGCTCGGCCCCAAGCGTTAGCGGCTTTGCGCGAAGGCGCGCCTCGAAGCGGGTTGATACACTGCGGTTAGTGGGAAGCAAAAACAAGGTCTCGCGGAATTCTGCCCCCGGGCGCCCGTTCGGCGCTAGCTGGGTCCGCTGGCTATTGGTGGCCGGTGGAGTGGGGCTGATGTCCGCCTTGGCCGTGACGGGCTATTTCTACTTTAAGTACGCCCGTCTGATCGAAGAAAAGCTGGCCGTGGGTCCGTTTGCGAAGACGTCCAAGCTGTACGCGGCACCGGAAACGGTCCACGTAGGCGATGAACTGACGGCCGACGATATTGCCTCTGAGCTGCGCCGCGCCGGATACCGGGAGTCTGAAGGTGGGCTGATCGGCTGGTTTAAGAAGCGGCCCGACGGCATCGAGATCTTCCCCGGCCCGGACTCCTTCTTCCGCCAGGAATCCTTCCTAATCAAGTTTGCCTCGGGCGAAAGCGGGCACACTCAGGTGGCCAGCATCGTCTCGTTGCGCGACGCTTCCCGGCGCACGGTCTACCAGTTGGAACCGGAACTGGTCACCAACCTGTTTGACCGCAACCGCCAAAAGCGCCGCATCGTGAAGTTTGAGGATATTCCCCCGCACCTGGTGCAAGCCGTGGTTTCGGTGGAGGACAAGCGGTTCTTCAAGCATGCCGGGTTCGACCCGTTGCGTATCATGAAGGCCGCTTTTGTCGACATTAAGGCCGGGCGGCATGCCGAAGGGGCGTCGACGCTCACCATGCAGCTGGCGCGCGGCATCTGGCTGACGCCGGAGAAGTCCTGGAAACGCAAGGCCGCCGAAACGCTGATCACGCTGCACCTGGAACGGACCTTGACCAAGGAACAGATCTTTGAGTACTACGCCAACAACGT